>JAFMFH010000016.1 GCA_017856235.1 Flavobacteriaceae bacterium
TCTTCCATGATTCATTTTTCCATTAACACTTTTAATAATTTTTTTATATTCTTGAAAATAAGGTGAAGAACTGGGATTATCTGAATCCCTCCTATTATTCAAAATTTCAGTTTTATAGTCACCTGGCGCAATATTTACAACGTTAACATTATACTTTTTAAGTTCAATATTTAAACTTTCAGCTATAACTCTAAAAGAAGCTTTTGATGCACAATAAGCACTCCAAAAAGGAAGGCCGAGATATCCTGCAATTGAAGTAATGTTAATTATTAAACCCATCTTTTTTGATCTCATGTGAGGTAAGACTGTTTGGATTAAATTAAGCTGACTAAAAAAATTTGTATCAAATACTCTTTTAACATCATCTATTTTGATTGTTTCAGTTGGTCCAGTAATGTTAATTCCTGCATTGTTAACTAAAACATCAATTTTCCCATATTTCTTTATTATCTGGTCAACTTCAGACTTTGATGCTTCATAGTCATTTATATCAAGTTTAATGGTTAAATAGTCAGAGTTAATTTTTTCAGCATTTCTAGATGTCCCGATTACAGTGTACCCTTCAGAGTGAAGTTTCTCAGCTATTGTTCTTCCAAATCCAGAAGAAGTTCCAGTGATTAAAATGACCTTGCTCATTATTTATTAAATATATTAGTTATAAATTTAATACATGAAATATACAGTTGTTTTTTTGTTTCCACTATTAATATTTAACTGTCAAAGCTCTAGTGATAAAGATTTTAAAATAAATATTAGCTCATCTGACAAAATAATCTCAAATGGGGACAACATCAAAATTGTTATAGAATCAAAATCAGGACAAGTTATTGACTCCGCAGCATATTACTTAAATGAAAAAGAAATAACTAATGAGACCACTCTAAAAGACTTAAAATTAGGTGAGAACATAGCAAAAGTTAAGATTTACTCTAATGGAATAGAGCATTCTATTGATAGAAGTTTTGATGTTTATTCAAATAAGAAACCTGAGATAATGACTTATGAAATTATTAAGGAATATAACCATGATCAAAATGCTTATACTCAAGGATTAGAATTTTATGGGAATAATTTATATGAAAGTACAGGACTCAATGGTAAGTCATCATTAAGAAAAGTTGATTTAAATACTGGCGAAATTCTAAAAGTTCTAAATCTTAACTATGAGTATTTTGCTGAAGGTTTGACAATATTAAATGATAAAATATTTCAATTAACATGGAGAAACAAAATTGGCTTTATATATGATCTTGATTTTAATAAAATTGGAAGTTTTGATTATAATAAGAGTATTGAGGGATGGGGATTAACTAACGATGGTGAATACATATATAAGTCAGATGGAACAAGCAAGATATGGAGATTAAATCCTGATACACTTGAAGAAATTGATTTTATTGATGTTATGACAGATAAATCAAGGATTAGAAATATTAATGAGTTAGAATATATTGATGGAAAAATTTATGCAAACACTTACCAGCAAAACAGAGATGTTATTATTATTATTAATCCTAAGGATGGGGCCGTTGAAAGTGTAATAGATTTTACTGGTATTAGAAATAGAGTTTTAAACACTCCTGAAACAGATGTAATGAATGGTATAGCAGAGCTTAACGGAAAATTATTTGTTACTGGAAAAAACTGGGATAAATTATTTGAAGTAAAAATTTATAGCAGAAAATAATCTCTAGCTACTAAATAAAGGCCTGTCTATCATATAAGATTCTACTTTCTTGCCAATATCAATTAAGAGATTTTCTTTATTAGAATTTTCTATAGACGAGTTAATAGTTTCTGCAACAAAATCCATGTCCTGCTCATTCAGCCCTCTTGTAGTAATAGCAGGTGTACCAATTCTAATACCACTAGTAACAAAGGGTGATTGATCATCAAAAGGCACCATATTCTTATTTACAGTAATATTCGAAATACCAAGCACTCTTTCAGCTTCCTTTCCAGTAATATTTTTATTTCTTAAGTCAATAAGCATTAAGTGGTTATCTGTTCCGCCTGAGACAATATTATAACCCATATTGATAAGATTTTCTGATAACCTTTTAGCATTAATTATTACTTGGCCTATGTATTTTTCAAAGTTTGCTTCAAGGGCTTCACCAAAGGCAATTCCTTTAGCAGCAATTACATGTTCTAATGGACCACCTTGATTTCCAGGAAAAATAGCAGAGTCAAGAACAGATGACATCTTTTTTAAATTTCCATTTTTAAGTTTTAAACCAAAGGGATTATCAAAATCCTTACCCATCATTATTATACCACCTCTTGGGCCTCTAAGAGTTTTGTGGGTAGTTGAGGTAATAACATGACAATAAGGAACTGGATCACTTAAAAAGCCTTTTGCAATCAAACCTGATGGGTGAGCAATATCTGCATGAAGAAAAGCTCCAACTTCATCAGCAATTTCTCTAAATTTAGAAAAATCAATATCTCTTGAATATGCTGAAGCTCCAACAATTATTAATTTAGGCATAATCTCCTTAGCTTTTGTTAAAATTTCACTATAATCAAAAATTCCTTCTTTAGTCACACCATAAAAACTAGATGTATATATTTTACCTGAAAAATTAACATTGGAACCATGAGTTAAATGCCCACCGTGAGAAAGATCAAGACCTAATATCTTATCTCCTGGATTAAGAAAAGCATCGAATACAGCTGTGTTAGCTTGAGAACCTGAATGAGGTTGTACATTTGCATATTCAACTTTAAATAACTCTTTTAGTCTGTCAATTGCAATTAGTTCTATTTGATCTACTACTTCACAACCTCCATAATATCTTTTACCTGGATAACCTTCAGCATATTTATTTGTCAGAATAGATCCAGTTGCCTTCATAACATCTTCACTAGTAAAGTTCTCAGATGCAATTAATTCAAGTCCACCAAGTTGTCTAATTTTTTCTTTTTCAATTAAACTAAATATTTTTTCTTGACTATTCATTACAGAGAATTACAGTGCTAAATTAATAAAATAGCAACTCTAGTTTGTTTGTTTCCTATTATATAAATCAACTAGTTATAAACAATTTTTATTATTAAATATTAGATTAAATCAATCTTCATAAAATATAAGTCATCATTATTTGGCCAATAATCTTTCTTTATGTATTCAATTTTAAAATTTAATTTCTCGAAAAATTTATATGTAAGATTGGAAGTCTCAACTTCAATTACACTTAATTTTCTATCATTCTTTAAAATTTTAATACAATAATTAACTAGCTTTTTACCTAAGCCCAAACCATGATAATTGGGGTCTATAAATAACCAGCATATTCTAGCAGTTTTTATATTATCATATGCATATCCACCTCCTCCTACCTCTTTACCCTGGGATTCAATTATAAAATAGGAGTCAAGATTTTTAGAATCAAAGTATTTTTTAAAATCATTTAATTCTTTTTTGTCAAAGTATTTTGGGACATTTAAAGAAAATATTTTGCTTAAAAATTTAAAGTCTTGTTTTTGAGCTGCCTTTATTACCGCCATATAATAAATATAAATTATTCCTTTTCAAATTTGTAATTTTACATCATGAATAGTTCAGTCAACATAAAAAATAAAAAAGCTAAGTATGATTACTCGTTACTAGATAGTTATACTTGTGGGATTGTATTGACTGGAAATGAGATAAAATCAATTAGAAATTCTAAAGCATCGCTTAATAATTCATACTGTGAATATACTGACGGTGAACTATTCGTAATCAATCTTCATATTGATCAATATGAGAATTCAAGTGAGCAAAATTATGATCCAAAAAGAAAGAGAAAACTACTTCTTAATAGACAAGAGTTAAAAAAAATTGAAAAAGACGTTCGTGATATTGGAATTACTGTTGTTGCAACTTCTCTTTTTATTGGTAAAAAAGGAATAGCAAAGCTTAACATATCTGTTGCAAAAGGTAAAAGAGAGTTTGATAAAAGAAATGTGATTAAAGACAGAGAAAATAAGATAAGTCTAAAAAGAATTAAAAAGAACTTCAATAATTAATTTTTATTTTTTAGCATAGGAACAAATCGAAAATTTCCAAAGGTTTCTTTTTTTAATTCATTTTCTGAAATCCTAATAATTTTTGTCATGACTTGTACATCTTTTCCAACAGGAATTATTAACCTACCTCCTATTTTTAACTGCATTACAAGTTTTTTTGGGATTATTGGTGAGCCAGCTGTTACTATTATGCCATCAAAAGGTGAATGATCTTGCATTCCATTAAAGCCATCTCCATAAATAAACTTTTTGGGTTTAATTTTCATCTTATTAAATAGATTAAATGTAGATCTATATAAACTATGATCTCTTTCAATCGTATATATATCAAGATTTAAAAAATCTAGAACTGCAGTTTGATATCCTGAACCTGTACCAATTTCTAAAATTTTATCACCAACTGATGGGTTAAGAAGTTGTGTCTGAAATGCTACAGTGAATGGCTGTGATATGGTTTGATCATTTTCTATTGGAAGCGCCTTATCAATGTATGCTTGTTCTGAAAGCCCAGGGTCAACAAATAAGTGTCTTGGTATGTTTTCAATAGCCTCAAGGATTCTAATATCTTTAATGCCTTTTTCTCTTAATTCTGATACTAGAATTCTTCGTCTTCCTTTATGTTTAAAATTATCTTCCACTTATGCTAATATTAAATTAATACTCGATTATTCCAAAAGAAGATTGTATTTTTATCAAATGATAAAAGTTGGTGTAATTGGGGCCGGACATCTAGGTAAGATCCATCTCAATATTATTAATTCATCAAATCAAAATTTAATAGGATTTCATGATACTGATTTAATTAATTCAAAGAAGCTTTCGAAAAAATATGGTTATAAATTCTATAATAAATTAGACCTACTTCTGAAAGATATTGATGCTGCAATTATAGTATCCCCAACAACAACTCATTTTGAAATTGCTAAAAAATGTATAGAAGCTGGAAAACACATTTTTGTCGAAAAACCTTTAACATCAAACTCTAATGAAGCTCAAGTTATTAATGAATTAGCATCAAAAAATAAAATAGTTGGTCAAGTTGGATTTGTAGAGAGATATAACCCTGCATTGATTTCTTGTAATGAATTTATAAAAAATCCAAAATTTATTGAGTCTCATAGACTTTCAGATTTTAATCCAAGAGGAACAGATGTATCTGTGATAATGGATTTAATGATCCATGATATTGACATTGTATTAAAAGTTGTCAACTCAAAAGTTAAAAAAATTAATGCTTCTGGAGTATCAATTATTAGTACTACTCCTGATATAGCAAATGCAAGAATTGAGTTTGAAAATGGATGTATTGCTAACTTAACATCTAGTAGAATTTCTCTTAAAAAGATGAGAAAAACTAGAATTTTTCAAAAGGACGCATACATTTCTATTAATTTTTTAGAGAAAGATTATAAAGTAGTAAGAATTAGAGGTAAAGAGCCTAACGAATCAGATAGTTCAATTATTATCAAAAATAATATTGGTGAAGAAAAAGTAATATTTTTTGAAAAACCTGAAATAATTGAAATCAATTCAATTGAATTAGAGCTAAATGATTTCTTTGAGTCTATTAAAAATAATTCTGAATCAAAAGTTCCACTTAGGGATGGTCTTTCAGCTCTAGAAGTTGCTGAAGAGATAATGAGTCAACTATGAGCATTAAAGATAATATCATAAGTATTAAAGATGAAATAAGTGATGAAGTCAAATTAGTTGCGGTCTCCAAAACTCGATCAATTGATGAAATAAAAGAGGCATATAATTCCAATCAGAAGGTGTTTGGGGAAAACAAAGTTCAAGAAATTGTTGAAAAATATCAACTATTACCTGATGATATTGAATGGCACATGATTGGACATCTTCAAAAAAATAAAGTAAAATATATTTCAAACTTTATCTCATTAATACATTCACTAGATAGAATTTCATTAGCAACAGAAATAGATAAATGTGCTAAAAAATCTAATAGAAATATTAATTGTCTAATCCAACTTAAAATTTCTTCAGAAGAAACAAAATTTGGTCTTGATATAAACGCATTTGAAGATTTTTATGCAAATATTCAAAAATTTGATAACATTAATATTGTTGGGCTAATGGGTATGGCAAGCTTTACTAAAGATCATCAGAAAATAAATGATGAATTTTCTATAATTAAGGAATTATTTGATAGAGTGAGGTTAAGAAATTCTAATTTAAAAATTTTATCAATCGGTATGAGTGATGATTATAGAATAGCAATAAATAAAGGTTCGAATATGATTAGGGTTGGTAGTAAAATTTTTGGAAAAAGAAATTATTAATGTATTCAATAGTTGACCTTGAAGCTACAGGAGGGAAATTTAATGAAGAATCAGTTATAGAAATTGCTATTTATAGATTTGATGGTATTTCTATTACTGATCAATTTATAAGTCTTGTAAACCCTGAAAGGGAAATTCATCCATATGTAGAAAAGCTTACAGGAATTTCATCTAAAATGCTTAAAACTGCGCCTAAATTTTATGAAATTGCTAAGAGGGTATTAGAGATTACCTCTGACTCTGTTCTAGTTGCTCATAATGCTCAATTTGATTATAGAATTTTACAATTAGAGTTCAAGCGACTAGGGTATGATTTTTCAATGAAATCCATTTGTACAGTTATTTTATCCCAAGAGTTACTTCAAGAGCAGGAATCATTTAAGCTAGGTAGATTAGCTAGGAGTTTGGGGATTCCTATTAAAGATAGGCATCGAGCTAGTGGAGATGCACTAGCAACTGTTGAATTGTTCAAAATTCTGTTAGAAAAAGATATTAAGCAAGAAATAATTAGAAAAAGTATTATTGAGTTCCCTGGTGAGAAAATGGATTACATTTTTAGAGATGTTATAGAAAACCTAAAGGAAAACACAGGAGTCTTCTACATATACAATGAAAACAAGCAAATAATATATATTGATTTTAGCGAGGACATAAAGAGTAAATTAATAAAGTTATTTACTAGTAAAAAATTTATACCTAAGTATGTGCAAAATAATTTTAAAACAATCAAAGTACATCCAACAGGTAATGTTCATATTGCAATTTTAAAAACTCTTCAAGAGATAGATACTCTTAGACCAAAAATTAATAATAATATAGATCCAAAGATTTTCTCTAAAATTTCTAAACCTAATATTATTAAAGAAACTTCAGACTTTATATTAACATTTATAGGAAAAAATGATAGTGACAAAAGCTTTATTCTTTTCAAAAAAGGCTTTTTAGAAGGATACGGGTATTTTGATCTATATAATAACATTAACTCAGAGAAAAAAATTAGTTCAAGACTTGTAAAAGTGAATGAGTCAAAAAGAGTTAAAAACTATGTATATAGAATAATTTCTGAGAAGAGATATAAAAAACTAGTAAATTTGATAGAACTTTATAAATTTTCAGACATTGAATAAAGTACGTCAGAAAATACATGATGTTATATATGAAGCAGACACTCCGGCTGGAAAAGTGTTTGATATCATATTAATTATAGTAATTATAATTAGTGTTATACTAGTTGCTCTTGAGACTGTTGGGTGGATAAATCAACAATACTATGAATTACTTAACATTGCTGAATGGATAATTACTATTATGTTTACTATTGAATATATTTTAAGAGTAATATCAATTCATCATCCTAGAAAATATATTTTTAGCTTCTATGGTATTATAGATTTATTGGCTACTATTCCTAAGTATGTATCGTTATTTATAGTTGGAGCTCAACTCGAGACAATGATGGCTATTAGAGCACTAAGAATTCTTAGAATTTTTCGAGTGCTTCATATATCAAGGTATGTTGGAGAGTCTACCTTTCTTGTTAGATCTTTATTAGTAAGTAGAGCAAAGATTATTATTTTCTTGCTGTTTGTTATGATCATGTGTATTTTATTTGGAACTTTAATGTACTTAATCGAAGGTCCTGAAGCTGGTTTTGACAGTATCCCAGAGAGTATCTATTGGTGTATAAGTACGATATCCACGGTTGGTTATGGTGATATCGTTCCATTAACAGGTTTAGGTAAGTTTCTTGCTTCAATGTTGATGATACTTGGTTATGGGATTATTGCAGTTCCAACTGGAATTATTTCTGCAGAGATGGCTCAAAGAAAAAAAGTTGATGTTAATACAAGAGTATGTGCTGAATGCTTAAACGATAAGCATAAAGACAATGCTGTTTATTGTCACCAATGTGGTTCTCACCTTGATGATGACAAATAAGAACTTAATATACATAGCTGGGGCAACTGGAGTAGGAAAAACAGAGTTAAGTATAGATCTAGCAAAAAAACTTAAAACGGAAATTATTTCTTGTGACTCTAGACAATTTTATAAAGAATTAGAGATAGGCACATGTCCTCCCACAAAATATCAATTAAAAGAAGTAAAACATCATTTTATTCACCATAAAAGTATTCATGATAGATATAATGTCGGATTGTATGAAAAAGATGCGATAAATAAGATTAATAACCTATTCAAAGATAAAGAACATTTAGTTTTAGTAGGAGGCTCAGGATTATATGCAGATTCTGTAATTTTTGGAATAGATGAGTTTCCAGAGATTCCTGTTGCTATTAGAGATGAAATTACAATTATATATAATGATAAAGGTATCAACTACTTACAAAAAGAATTAAAAAAGTTAGATAGGGAGTATTATGAAAGTGTGGATATTAAAAATCATAGCAGAATAATTAGAGCATTAGAAATCATAAAACACACTGGAGATAAATTTTCATCACTAAGGAAAGACATAAAGAAGATAAGAAATTTTAAAACACAAGTTATTTTATTAGAATGCCCTAGGGAGATACTCTATAATAGAATTAACAGTAGAGTTGATACTATGATTAGTAATGGACTAGAAGAAGAAGCTTTTAACTTAAAGAAGTATTCTAAGTTAAATACTTTAAATACAGTTGGTTACAAAGAATTTTTTAATTACTTTGAAAATAAGTTATCTTACAATGAAGCAATTGAAAAGATTAAACAGAATACTAGGAATTACGCAAAAAGACAAATAACTTGGAACAAGAAATATTATGACGCCATTAAAGTATCTAGTCTAGAAGATTCAAAAAAAATAATTAACCAGTTAAACATTTAGTTATGAAGATTATCAAAATAATATCAATTTCAGTATTACTTTTTTCATCTATAAATGCACAAAAAAATTATAAAGAGGATATTTTTATTCAGGGAATAGAAAATATGGACGAATTTATTGAGTTTTTATCTTATCCAAATGATGCTAATTACAAGGATGATATATACAAACTAATTGATTTTACAGAAAATAAGTTTAATTCACTTGATTTCAAAACAACTAGACTGATCACTGAAACACTTCCTCTTTTACTTGCAGAAAGAGAGATTGACAGTGATCTAAAGACAATTTTAATTTATTTACATCTTGATGGACAACCAATTGATGTCTCTAAGTGGAACCAAGATGATCCTTTCTCTCCTGTATTTAAGAAGAAGGTTAAGGATAATTTTGAAATTTTTAATTGGAGTGATGGTAAAGATTATAGTTTCGAAGAATTAGATAAGGAGGATGTCAGAATTTTTGCAAGATCTTCATCAGATGCTAAGGGACCGGTCATGATGTTAATTCAAGCCATAAGATTTATGGATTCACAAAAGATCAAACAAAAATTTAATATTAAGTTAATAATGGATTTTGAGGAAGAGAAAAGCTCTCCTAGTTTACCATTTGCAGTACAGAAATATAAAGATAAATTAAAGAGCGATGCATTATTAATTTTTGATGGTCCTCAACATGAATCTGGTCTTCCAACTTTAAACTTTGGTAATAGAGGTATATCTTCAATAACTCTTAAAACTTATGGACCAGTTGTTCCTCAACATAGTGGTCACTTTGGTAATTATGCTCCTAACCCTGTTTTTAGAATGTCAAATATATTGTCATCCATGAAGGATGAAAATGGAATTGTTAAAATTGATGGTTATTATGATGGGGTTGAACTAACTGATGAAATTAAAGAATATTTGGATGCAGTTCCTGATGATGAAACTAATATGAAAGATAAAATGCAGTTTAAAAATCCTGAATCAGTTGGCAATTCATATCAAGAATCTATTCAATATCCTTCACTCAATGTTAGGGGTATTAGTTCAGGGTGGGTGGGCTCAGAGTCGAGAACTATTGTTCCGTCTGAATGTATTGCAGAAATAGATGTACGACTAGTTATTGAAACAGATGGACACAGACTTCATGATTTAATAAAAAAACATATAGAATCTCTTGGTTATATGGTCATTGACAAGGAGCCAACTAAAGAAATGAGATTAAAATATGATAAAATTGTAAGATTTAACTCACAAGTTTCATATCCCGCATTCAGAACTGATATAAAAAGTAAACTTGGAATATGGTTAAGAAATATAATGGTTAAGACATTCGGTAAAGAACCTGTTTTAAAGAGAACTAGTGGAGGATCTGTTCCTATTTCACCATTTGTAAATACACTCAATATACCTGCTGTTGGAGTTCCAACTGTAAATAAAGATAATAATCAACATAGCCCAAATGAGAATATAAAAATTACTAACTACATTAATGGGATTGAAACATTTATAGGGATACTCTCTAGTGAGTTTAATTAGGATATAGCTGAAATTATATTCATTTTGAGATCAGAAATTATATCATTGGAATTTCTTGGCTTAAAGTTGCTACCGGATATTTTTTCAAAAAGCTCAATATATCTTTTGGAGACATCCATAACTACATTATCAGAAATTTCAGGAAGATTTTGACCTTGCTTTCCTTGAAAATTATTCTGTATTAACCACTGACGAAAAAATTCTTTAGATAGTTGTTTGGGAGTTTCTCCCCTATTCATATGATCTTCATATGTGTCTATATAAAAATATCTGGAGGAATCAGGAGTATGAATCTCATCGATTAAGCAAAGGTTATTTTTGGAATCATATCCAAACTCATACTTTGTATCTACTAAAATTAATCCTCTATTTTTGGCTATTTCTGTACCTCTCTCAAATAACTTATAAGTAATATCTTCTATTTCTTCATATTGATCTAATGTCAAAATACCTTTTTTTATGATATCGGATTTAGATATGTCCTCATCATGACCAAAATCAGCTTTTGTACTTGGTGTGATTATAGGATTATCAAATTTTTGATTTGATAATAATCCATTTGGTAAATTAACTCCACAAATACTTCTCTTACCAGATCTATATAATCTATCAGCGTGACCACTTAAGTAACCTCTAATAACCATTTCTACCTTTATAGGTTTAAGTTTTCTTCCAATTGAAACATTTGGATCAGGAGATGAAATAAGCCAATTTTGAATTATATCTTCAGTGGATTTAAGCATATCAACTGAAATTTGATTAAGAACTTGTCCTTTAAATGGAATTGGTTTGGGCATGACAATATCAAAAGCAGAAATTCTATCAGATGAAATAACAACTAATATATCGTTTTCTAAAGAGTATACATCTCTTACTTTACCTTCATATTTAGATATTAACCCGGGAAGATTAAAATCTGTTTTAAAAATTGTATTCAAAAGCTATTTATTTTTCAATTTTATTATAGGCATCGATAACTTTTTTAACTATTGGATGTCTTATTACATCTGTATCATCAAGATAGATTATATCAATACCCTTCATTCTTGAAAGTATTTTAATTGCATCTTTTAATCCAGAACTTACTTTTCTCGGAAGATCAACTTGACCAGGATCTCCAGTAACCATAAATTTAGCATTCATTCCCATTCTAGTTAAAAACATTTTCATCTGAGCACTAGTAGTATTCTGTGCTTCATCTAAAATTACAAAAGCATTGTCCAATGTTCTACCTCTCATGAATGCCAAAGGAGCAATTTCAATCGTGCTATCCTCAAGAAATTTTTGAAGTTTATTAGCTGGGATCATATCTCTTAGAGCGTCATATAGTGGTTGCATATATGGATCAAGCTTTTCTTTTAAATCTCCTGGAAGATAACCTAAGTTTTCCCCTGCTTCGACTGCAGGTCTTGTTAATATAATTTTTTTTATTTCTTTCTCTTTTAAAGCTTTTACAGCCATAGCAACACCTGTATATGTTTTTCCTGTACCTGCAGGACCAATTGCAAATATTAAATCATTATTTAAAATTGACTTATGTAATTTTTTCTGATTTGTAGTTTTAGCTAATATAGGTTTACCTGAAACACCATATAAAATTAATGAAGGTTTATCACCATTGAATTTTATATCCTTGACAACGATATCATTTATTATGTTAGGATCAATATTATTATAATCTGAATAATAGCTTAATATAGTTCTAAATTTATTGTCGAAAAACTTTAATTCACTTTTTTCACCAAGTACTTTAATGGTTTGGCCTCTTTGAACTAGTTTAAGTTTAGGAAAGCAAGATTTTAAAGAATTTAAATTATCTCTTGAGAAAAAATTTTGTGGATCAACATCAGTTAGTTCAAATTCTAGCTCACTCAATAGATTTAATTTAAAAATTTGTTATAGTAGATTATTTAATCCAAATTTACATAAAATTTATAAAGTTTATTTTAATAAATGTCTATCATAACCTTAACTTCAGATTATGGATACAAGGACTATTTTGTTAGTTCATTAAAAGCAAAAATAATTTCTGAAATCGAGTCTGCAAAAATTATAGATATTTCACATAGTGTTAGTCCATTTAATTTAACAGAAGCAGGATATATCCTAGAAGGAGCTCATAAAAACTTTCCAAAAGGAACAATTCATATGATATGTGTAGATTCTGAGCTTACACCAGAAAACAACCATATAGTCATTAAACATGAAGAATCATTTTTTATTGGTGCTAATAATGGAGTATTTTCTTTAATATTCAAAGATATAATACCGGAAAATATATTTGAAATTAATTTACATAATAGCTTTAACTATAAGATATCTTCTGATGATTTATTTGTTAAAGTATTAGGACATATTCACAGATCTGGACCTTTAAATGTTGTTGGTACAAAAATCAATAATATTAAGGAAATTAAGAATTTAAAACCAGCTGTAAATCAAGAACAAAACCAAATTATAGGTAGTGTAATTTATATAGATAACTATGGAAATGTTATTACAAATATTACTGAAAAGCTTTTTAAAGAAATTTCAAAAACTAGATCCTTTACAATAAATGCCAGAAATGTTAAGTTCACAAAAATTTATAAAAATTACTCAGATGCAATTGATTTCAGCTTAAATAAAAAAGATCGAGAAGAGGATGGGAAGAAGCTGGCAATATTTAATACTCTTGGTTACCTTCAATTAAGTATTTATAAAAGCAACCCTTATACAGTTGGAAGTGCTAGTACGTTATTTGGTCTAAATTATAGAGATCCTGTAAGTATTTATTTTTAGTGTTTGTATTTAGTAGATAACTTTTATGAGTAAAAATTAAATTTATAGCATCAATTAAATATATTTGAAATAAAACACATGAAGTTTATTGTTTCATCATCAATTTTATTCAAAGAGCTCCAGATTTTAGGGGGAATAATTAATTCATCAAATACAATCCCCATACTTGACAATTTTTTATTTGAAGTAAATAACAACAAACTTAAGATTAGCTCATCTGATCTTGAATCTACAATGAGTTCAGAGATTGACATAGAATCTCAGTCTGTAGATAAAGTAGCAATATCTGCTAAACTATTAATAGATATTCTAAAGACATTTTCAAATCAACCTTTAACATTTATAAAAACCGAAAAAAGCACTATTGAGATTAGTGCAAATAATGGAAAATATTCTCTTGCTTATTTGGAAGGAGGAGAATTTCCAAAGCAAATTGAAATTTTAGATGCTCATGAAACTATAATTAATGGAATTGACCTTCGTAATGCAATAAATTCTACAATCTTTGCTTCTGGAACTGATGACCTCAGACCTGTTATGAGCGGGGTGTTTTTTCAATTTAATAGTGAATCTTTAAAGTTTGTTGCAACTGATGCTCATAAACTAGTGAAGTTTGAAACGTCAGAGTATAATTCTAAAGAAGTATCTGAATTTATTATACCTAAAAAACCTTTGCAGATACTTAAAGGAATCTTACAAACTCATAATTCTGAAATAACTATTCAGCATAATGATTCAAATGCAAAATTTATTTTTGGAAAAAGCTCAATTACCTCAAGACTTATTGATGGAAAGTTCCCTAATTATGAAGCCGTTATTCCAAAAGATAATCCCAACGTACTAACAATTGATAGAGAGCTTTTTTTAAACTCTGTAAGAAGAGTTAGTATTTTCTCTAATAAGACAACCAATCAAATTAGAATAAAACTTGCAGGCTCTCTATTAAATATTAGTGCTGAAGACTTTGACTATAGCAATCGAGCAGACGAAAATCTAGAATGTGAGTATTCGGGTGATGATATACAAATTGGTTTTAACTCGAAGTTTTTAATTGAAATGCTGAATAATTTAGATTCTGAAGTCATTACACTCTCAATGTCTCATCCAAATAGAGCAGGTATTATAAGACCAGTAAATGAAAAAGATTCATCAAAAGAATCAATAACTATGCTTGTAATGCCAGTAATGCTAAATGATTAGTCAACTGACTCTTCTATTCCTTTAGAGGCTAGCTTATATACACCTTTCTCAAGTTTTTTTCTAATTGCAGAAAAAGCGTCAAGAGTTTCGTTAATATCTTCAATATTGTGCGAAGCAGTTGGGATCAGTCTAAGTAGAATTAAACCCTTAGGTATCACTGGATAGACAACAATTGAACAAAAAATATGATAATTTTCTCTTAAATCTCTAACTAATGTCATTGCCTCAGGAATACTACCCTTAAGATATACTGGAGTAACACAACTTTGTGTTGAACCAATATCAAATCCTCTTTCCTTCAAACCAGATTGAAGTAAATTAACATTTTCCCAAAGTTTTTGTTTAAACTCAGGTCTAGTTTTAAGTAGTTCAAGTCTTTTAAGTGCTCCAACAACTAGTTGCATCTGAAGAGATTTTGCAAACATTTGTGAACGCATGTTATATTTCAAAAATTCAATTATTTCAGAATCACCTGCTATAAAAGCACCTGTTGAAGCTAATGATTTTGCAAAAGTTGCGAAATAAACATCAATTTGATCTTGAACACCTTGCTCCTCCCCTGCTCCTGCACCAGTTTTCCCTAATGTCCCAAAACCATGAGCATCATCAACAAGAAATCTAAATTTAAATTTTTCTTTCAAAGCAACTATTTCCCTTAGTTTTCCTTGCTCTCCTCTCATTCCAAAGACTCCTTCAGAAATTACTAGTATTCCTCCACCAGTTTGTTCTGCAATTTTAGTAGCTCTTTCAAGATTTTTTTCTAAACTTTTAATATCATTATGTTGATATGTAAATCGTTTACCAAGATGAAGCCTAACTCCATCAATTATACATGCATGAGAGTCTATATCATAAACAATAATGTCATTTTTAGTTACTAACGTATCTATAGTTGAGAGAATCCCTTGATATCCAAAATTTAGAAGATAAGCAGATTCCTTAGAAACAAATTCAGCAAGTTCAGATTCTAATTTTTCATGAAGATCAGTATGACCAGACATCATTCTAGCTCCCATAGGGTAAGCACTTCCGTACTGATCAGCAGCTTTAGCGTCAATTTCTCTTACATCTGGATTATTTGCTAGGCCTAAATAGTCATTTACACTCCATGTAATAACTTTCTTACCATTAAACATCATCCTATTTGAAATTGGACCTTCTAGTTTAGGAAAGACAAAGTAGCCTTCGGCAATAGATGCCCATTTACCTAAAGGACCTTTATTTTTATATATTTTGTCAAATAAATCTTTCATATAGATTATATATAATTAATTGAATTTTTCTTGGGTTGATAAAAACTAGAATCATAGAAACCTTGATTGTTCATCCATTCATCAGAATATATTTTACTTAAATACCTTGAACCATGATCAGGAAAAACAACTACAACATAACTTGAATCATCAAATTCATTTTCATCATTTAATATTTTTACGGCTTGAAAAGCTGCACCTGAAGTATATCCAACAAACAATCCTTCATTTAAAGTTATCTCTCTAGCCATATGAGCACTATCTGAATCAGTAACCTTTACAAATTTATTGATAATTTCAAAATCAGTTGCAGAAGGTACAATGTTTTTGCCTAATCCCTCTATCCTATATGAGTATATTTCGTTTGGATCTATTTGACCCGTTTCATGATATTTTTTTAGAATTGAACCATATGCATCAACACCAATAATTTTTATATCAATATTTTTTTCTTTTAAAAATCTACCTATTCCAGATATAGTCCCTCCAGTTCCACTACATGCAATTAAGTGAGTGATTTTTCCATTTGTCTGATTCCAAATTTCTGGTCCAGTAGTTTGATAATGAGCTTCAATATTTAAATCATTGAAATATTGATTAATGTAAACAGAATCTTTAATTTCCTTAGACAGTTTCTTTGCAACCTCATAATATGACCTTGGATCATCGGATGATACATTTGAAGGACAAACATAAATTTCAGCACCTAAACATTTCATCATATTAATTTTATCCTTAGATGCCTTTGAGCTTACTGCCAAAATACATTTATATCCTTTAAGTAATGAAACTAAAGCTAAGCTAAAACCAGTATTACCAGATGTTGTTTCAATTATAGTACTTCCTTTCTTTAAAATACCACTTTTTTCAGCTTCATTAAGTATATGAAGAGCAATTCTATCTTTATTAGAGTGACCAGGATTAAAGCCTTCAAATTTTGCAAAATATTCTCCTTTAAATTTTTTTGCTACCTCATTTAGCCTAATTAGTGGAGTGTTACCTATAAGCTCTAAAATATTATTGTAGGATTTATTTTCAGAAGGCATTAGATCAGGAATATTACACAAATTTAATTAAAAATAACTAGTAATCACACGAAAAGTCTCCAATTGGAGATCCATCTGGAGTTTTTGTCTTTTCAATTGGTATATATTGATTAGGATTGGTATAAAAGTTATTGATTTTTTTAATCAGAAAATCATTATAAATAGATCTATTTTTTATTAAATAATTCATTAAACTGTTAATTCTTGAATATATTTTGGATTTGGAAATGTCATTAATTTGCTTATTGTTATAAGCCATAAATAAATGATCTAAAAATAAAGATTGGATATTTTTATTGATAGAAGCCTCATATTCACTCATTTTCATATTCTTAAAAACAGAATTCTGAATTTCGCTAAGGTAGTTTTCAAGAGATAAAATATTCTCACCAAACATATTCTGCTGATTGATCCTATTTATTCTTTCAGGATTTAACATGTAAGTAAAGACATGATTAATAACTGCACTTGATGCATTTATATAATCAAATCCAACACCTGTGTTTGAGACAAAGTTTTCTCTAGTCCTTGGGTTTCTAAAAGATCTTGGACCTAAAAGTTCAATTAAGTTTTGTGGAATAGTTAGATTAGATGGATCAAGAACTTTAAGAAGAGAATTTAATGATTTGATCTGTAAATCTTTATCAGCAAACTTTACTCTATCGCCTCTGCTATTTTTTACATAATAAAGATAATCTATACCTCCAATTGCTTTAGCAGTTGCTTCAATTTGATACCTATGCAACATGTAAACAGGAACCATTATATCTTCAATTCTATCATAAGGTTCGCTATCTTTTAAGTTATCCAAGTCAAGATTCATAAGTGCTTGTTTTCTTACTTTTAATAATTTATCAAGTTCTTTGTAAGGTAGATCACCATTATCCCATAAATGAGAGTATGGATTTGCACTACTAACCGGCCTTGAATCAGAGTCACTTAGGAAGTACAAACCATTTTCAACAGCATCATCTAAAATTTTATTAAGCTCTTGTTCTTCATTTATTGAGTCAGAAAAGTCAGAATAAGCATATTGAACACTTATTTTATCCCACTCTCCAATTTCTTTTGCATATGCATTATCAATATTTATCTGATTGTCTACATATGAAATTTTTGGGTGAGGGTAGTCCATTACTGAAACTCTATCATTAGCACTAGAAATAAAATTATGACCAAACCCAAGGGTATGACCAATCTCATGCGCAGACAATTGTCTTATCCTATCTAAAGAAGTTTCTGTTATTAATTTTTTATTTTCTTCTAAATTAGGGTTATCTATTATCCCACTAAGAATCATATAATCTTGTCTAACCCTTAAGCTGCCCAAACTTACTTGACCTTTTATAATCTCTCCTGTTCTGGGATCAACAATACTAGCTCCATAACTCCACCCTCTTGTTGATCTATGAATCCACTGAATTAAATTATATCTAACATCCATTGGATCAGCATTTTCAGGTAAAACCTCAATTCTAAAAGCATCTTTATATCCAGCACTTTCAAATGCTTGATTCCACCAATTACCTCCTTCTATTAGTGCAGACTTAACTGGCTCAGGTGTTCCGTTATCTATATAGTATATAATAGGTTCTGTTGGATAGCTTATTTCTTGATCAGGATATTTTTTATTTAATCTATGTCTAATTATAAACCTCTGTTCTAACTTCTCATCAATTGGAGTTGAGTAATCATAAACTATGAAAGGATTACTTCCACTTCTGGGATCAAATTTTCTTTTTTTATAATTATTATCAGGTAATTCAACAAAAGAATGGTGTTGATTAACAGTAATATTTGATGCAGTTGGAGTGACACTTCTAACAAGATTTCCCGAAGGATTACCAGTAAAAGTTAAGATTACATCAAATTCTATATTTTTTGGAAAGGCTTTTGTTCTATCAAGTTCAATTGCAGACATTGACTTATCAAGAGAATAATTACCAGAATTAGTGTACCTTAATCTTTGTGCAACACCATGAGCATCATTGATAAGAAGAGGGGTTAAGTCAATTGTATAATTATTGTTATTTTCTTCAATTATTTCAAATGAGAATAAAACAGATCTAGCAAAAGCTTCCTCAACAGCCTTATTTTCAAAATAATTATCAGAGTTAGAAACATATGTGGTGTTTGGCTGAACCATTAATATTTTATTACCTCTTTTTGTAAAAAAAACTATTCTTGTATTACCTAATTGACCTCTATCTAGCCCCAAATCATTATTACCAATACCTCTACTTAATGAGTTTATATATAAAAATTCTTTATCAAGGTTATTTACCTCAAGATGTATTTTTCCTGAATTATTACTGTAAGAAAAATTCATAAATCCTTTATATTCAATATCTTGAGTATAAATAGAATTTAAAAATACTAGCGTAATAAATATTATTTTTTTCATAGTTAATTTTTAGAAATATAATTTTTTTTTTCGAGATGATATAATTAATTTCATGTATGTTTTCTAAAGAAAATTTAAAGGGAATTAAAAAACGTATCGATACGTTAAGGGGGTTTCTTTGACATAGAATCTAAAAGTTCTATTCTTTCAAATCTAGAAATTAAAGCTTCTGACCCTAATTTCTGGACGAATCCTAAAGATGCAGAAAAAATTGTCAAAGAAATTCAACAAATTAAATCCTCTATTTCTGAATTTGATGTTTTAATCACAAAGTATGATGATATTACTGTTCTTGGTGAATTCTTCTTAAATAAAGAGATTAGTGAAAATGAGATTAACGAATCTTATAATGAATTAGGTAGCCTTGTTGAAGCTATGGAATTTAAAATGATGCTTAGTAAAGAAGAAGATTCTATGTCTGCAATTCTTCAGGTTACTGCTGGAGCAGGTGGAACTGAATCCTGTGATTGGGCTGAAATGATTTTAAGAATGTATTTGATGTGGGGTGAGAAAAACAATTTCAAAATTAAAGAACTAAATAATCAACCTGGTGATGTAGCTGGAATTAAAACTGCCACTATTCAAATTGATGGTGACTTTGCCTTTGGATGGCTAAAAGGAGAAAATGGCGTTCATAGATTAGTAAGAATATCCCCCTTTGACAGTAATGCAAAGAGACATACCTCTTTTGCTTCTGTATATGTTTATCCTCTTGTTGATGAATCAATAGAAATTATAATTAACCCTTCTGATTTGTTATGGGAAACTATGAGATCTGGAGGAGCTGGAGGCCAAAGTGTAAATAAGTTAGAGACTGCTGTAAGACTTAAACATAAACCGACAGGAATTACTATTGAAAACTCTGAAACAAGATCTCAATTAGATAATAAACAAAAAGCACTTATGCTTCTTAAATCTCAGCTTTATGAGATTGAAATTCAAAAAAATAATGAGGAAAGAAAAAAAATTGAAGATTCTAAGAAAAAAATTGAATGGGGATCGCAAATTAGAAATTATGTATTACACCCATACAAAATTATAAAAGATGTTAGAACTGGCTATGAGTCAGGAAATACTGAGGCAATTCTTAATGGAGAACTAAATGATTTCTTAAAATCATTTCTTTTAAAAGAAAGTTAATTAGAATGGAACATCATCATCATCATCATCATCATCATCAACTCTATTAAGTGGTTCGCTAAAGTCACTCAATTTATTATCTGTATTAAGCTTTGATTGAAATTCAAATGGAGAATCAAAACTACCAATATCTTCAAATTTACCAAGATTAGCAACAAATTTAAGTTTAATAGAGTCTAAAGCACCATTTCTATGCTTTGCTACAATAAACTCGCCTTGACCTTCAGAGGGCGTTTTCATATCGTCATCCCACTCAGTTATTCCATAATATTCAGGTCTGTATAAGAATGAGACAATATCGGCATCTTGCTCTATTGCACCTGATTCTCTTAGATCAGAAAGTATAGGCCTTTTTGTACCACCTCTTGTCTCAACTGCCCTTGAAAGCTGAGACAAAGCAATAACAGGTATGTTTAATTCTTTTGCAAGCGCTTTAAGATTTCTAGAAATTGTAGATATTTCCTGCTCTCTATTACCTGCTTTATTTGAGGATCCTAAATTCATTAACTGGAGATAATCAATAATTATTAGCTTGATACCATGTGAGGATGCTAGCCTTCTTGCTTTTGCCCTTAATTCAAAAATTGTAAGTGCAGCACTGTCATCGATATAAAGAGGAGCAGACTCAAGATCTGATACTTTAATATTTAATTGTTGCCACTCATGATCTGCAAGCTTACCTGTCCTTAATTTATCGGAGGAAAGACCTGTCTCAGCAGAAATAAGTCTTGTAATAAGTTGAACTGATGACATCTCAAGTGAGAAAAAAGCAACTGGTATTTTTTTCTGAACAGAAACGTTTCTTGCCATTGATAAAGCTAAAGCAGTTTTACCCATACCTGGCCTAGCAGCAACGATAATTAAATCACTAGGTTGCCATCCTGATGTCAACCTATCTAGTTTTTCAAATCCAGTTGATACTCCACTCAGGCCTTCTTGTTTTGAAATCTCTTCAATTCTATTTTTAGCCTGTATTACAAGGTTTTGAGCTGTTTCAGATGATCCTTTGATATTATTCTGGGCAATATCATATAATTTTGATTCAGCTTCGTCTAATAAGTCTAATACATCTGTACTTTCATTATATGATTTTGCTATAATTTCATTTGATATTGTAATCAATTTCCTTTGAATAAATTTTTGCTGAATAATTCTTGAGTGATATTCGATATGCGCAGATGAAGAAACCTTTTGAGAAAGTCCTATAAGATAGAAGTCACCACCAATTATTTCAAAATTTTTATTTTTTTTTAGATCAGCAGACACAGTTAAAAGATCTATTGGTTCTGAGTCCCTAAATAATCTTTGAATTGATTCAAAAATGAGTTGATGTGATTTTTTATAAAAAACCTCAGGAGAAAGAATATCAATTACTTCGTTAACACCTTTTTCATCAATTAGCATTGCACCTAATACAGCCTCTTCAAGTTCTAAAGCTTGTGGAGGTATCTTACCATCTGATAAGTTATAAATGGCTTGATTTTCATTCTCATATATCTTCAAAGGATTTCTTTTCTCCATTAGGTAAATGTATGGAAAAACGAGCTCTAAAACTTATAAATTATAATTGATTTTAAAGAAATCTTTAAACAAATTATTTGTTAATAAGTAGAAAATTTTGTTAATAGTAATTTTAAGACTTGAACTTACCAATTTTAGTAAATTTTTTTCTTCTAAGTTCAATCATCTTTTTACTAGATAAAGAATTAATTTGTTTTGTATAGTAGATAATGTTTTCTTTAACTGATTGATATGACTGATTAGGATCGTAATGAGCACCTCCAAGAGGTTCTCTAATAATTTTATCAATTAAATTATTTTTAAGCATATCATCAGCAGTTAATTTTAATGATTCAGCAGCTAACTCTTTAAACTCCCAACTTCTCCATAGAATTGATGAGCATGACTCAGGAGAGATTACAGAATACCATGTATTTTCAAGCATTAAAATTTTATCACCAACACCTATTCCCAAGGCACCACCCGATGCTCCTTCACCAATAACAATACAAATTATAGGCACATTTATATTCATCATTTCATAAATATTTCTTGCAATAGCTTCACCCTGCCCTCTCTCTTCTGCCTCCATGCCTGGATATGCACCTGGAGTATCTATTAATGTAACAATAGGAATATTAAACTTCTCAGCTTTCTTCATCAACCTAAGAGCCTTTCTGTACCCCTCAGGATTAGCCATACCAAAATTTCTATATTGCCTTGTTTTTGTATTATAACCTTTTTGAGTTCCAATAAACATGTATGATTGATCACCAATTTTACCAAGACCTCCAATCATTGCTTTATCGTCTTTTACATTTCTATCACCATGCAATTCAAGGAAGGTGTCACCACATATATTATTGATATAATCTAGAGTATATGGTCTATTAGGATGTCGGGATAATTGAACTTTTTGCCAAGCAGAAAGGTTGCCATAAATAGACTTTTTTGTTTTAACAAGTTTTTTTTGGAGTAAATTAAACGTTTTAGTTACATCTACATCACTCTCATTTTCAATAGACTTACACTTATCTATTTGTTCTAAAATTTCTTTAACAGGAAGTTCAAAGTCTAAAAACTCCATATAGTAAATTTGTGTAAATATAAATTAATTAAATGACCTATCTAATTGCCTTTCTTAATAAAATTAATGCAATTGTCAAAAATATTAATAAAATACCCCATGATGCAACAGCTGGAGAAAAATTAGACTTTAGAACTAATACACCAAGTATTTTATCTAGAAAAATGAATAAGAAGCCTAATGCTACACCAATTGCAAGATTGGAGCCTGTACCACCTCTTCTTTTAAAAGAAGAAACTGAAACTGCAATAATTGTTAATATAAAACATGAGAGAGGGATCGTATACCTTTTGTGCCGAACAAGTAAGTGAGAATTAATTAAAGGAGAGCCTGCTCTTTTCTCATATCTAATTAAATTATTAAGTTCAAAAAAATTCAATGTCTCGGCAACATAATTAAGAGGAGCCAGATCTTCTATATCAAAGTCCAATAGAGTATCCTTTCTAGTAAACCTTTCAATAATCTCTTTATCATCAAATATAGTTCTTTTGACATAATTTGTGAGACGGAAGATTGAATCGTCCCACCTAATGTTAGAAGCAGAAATTTTATGATTCAGTTTATTTCCATTAAAATTCTCTAAAGTAAAATCAAAACCTCTAAATCTTTTTGGATCATAACTACTTATATATATGAATTCATTTTCATTAATTTGTTTAAAAAGTCTAGAAGTTTTTCTAACATCCTCTGATTTTATATATTCAGAAGTAAATTCATTAAAATTCTTATTAGACTTTGGGACTATAAACATTACAGATATTAACGCAAATACAACTACAATTGATGATGAGATAAAGTATGGCTTCATAAGTCTTTGAAATGAAACACCTGATGATAGTATAGCAGTTAATTCAGTATTATTTGCAAGTCTGGATGTAAACCAGATTACAGCTAGGAATAAAAAAACAGGATAGAGTTGACTTCCAAAATACCAAATAAAGTCAATGTAATAGGATAAAATTTGATCACCTGGAACTTCATTTTCTCTAAATTTATCTATTTTTTCAGCAAAATCAACCATTATTCCTATAGGAATAAATAATCCAAACATAATTAAAAAAGTACCTAAATATTTTTTGATTATGTATTTATCAAGAATCTTCATCTTCTCAAAATTAGAAAAGTAATTAACAAGAATTAAGCATTGTTAATTAATTATATAAAATTTATGATAAAAAGAAATTGAAGAATTTTGAAAGTGAATTCTATAACCCTACTTTTACCAAAAATGAATGAGGATCTAAATAAATTTGTTTACCAAGTAAGAAGAGATATACTTAGAATGGTTCATGGAGTAAATTCAGGTCATCCAGGTGGTTCACTGGGTTGTGTTGAATTTTTTACAATACTTTATAAAAAAATTCTAAGAAGTGAGTCAAATTTTAAAGATATGTTTATCCTCTCTAATGGCCATATATCTCCAGTATACTATAGTGTGCTTGCAAGAACTGGTCATTTTGAGCTAAGTGAATTAAATACATTTAGAAAAATTAATTCTAGACTTCAGGGTCATCCAACAAATCATGATGGTTTGCCAGGTGTGAACGTGTCAACTGGATCACTTGGGCAAGGTATTTCAGTTGGTATTGGAATAGCATTATCCAAAAAATTAAATAACGATGATTCTTTAGTATATGTTTTGACTGGAGATGGCGAACTTCAAGAAGGACAGAACTGGGAGGCATTTATGTTTGCTTCTGCAAAAAAAGTTGACAACATAATTGTTACTATAGATTATAATGGACAACAAATAGATGGTTCAACCAAAAATGTACTTGATATAGGAAGTTTGGATAAAAAACTAAAATCCTTTGGATGGGAAGTTTTAGAAGTTAATAACGGTAACTCATTAGATGAAGTATATGAAATACTAAATTCTGCAAAAAATAAAACTAAAAAAGGTAAACCAATTGCTATTATTATGAATACGGTAATGGGTAATGGAGTTGATTTCATGATGTATACCCATAATTGGCATGGGATAGCTCCAAATGATGAACAACTTGAGATTGCTCTTAGTCAAAATCCAGAAACATTAGGAGATTATTAATATGATGAGTTATATAAATAAAGGAAGTAAAGATACAAGATCAGGGTTTGGAGAGGGGCTAACAGAGCTTGGTAGATCTAATCCTGAAATCGTTGCTTTATGCGCAGATTTGACAGGATCTCTCAAAATGGGGGATTTTTCTAAAGAAAATCCTGAAAGATTTTTTCAAACTGGAATTGCAGAGGCAAATATGATTGGAATTGCTGCTGGTCTTGCTACTGGAGGTAAAATTCCATATACTGGAACTTTTGCTAACTTTTCTACAGGAAGAGTTTATGATCAAATAAGACAATCAGTTGCTTATTCAAATAAAAATGTTAAAATATGCGCCTCTCATGCAGGATTAACTCTTGGAGAAGATGGGGCTACTCATCAAATTCTTGAGGATATTGGTCTAATGAAAATGTTACCTGGAATGACTGTTATTAATACATGTGATTTTAATCAAACAAAACTAGCTACTATTGAAATTTCAAAAGTCTCAGGTCCTGTTTATTTAAGATTTGGAAGACCTAAAGTTCCCAATTTCACCGATGAAAATGGTATCTTTAAAATAGGTAGAGGTATACTTTTAAGGGAAGGCTCAGATTTAACTATTGTTGCTACAGGACACTTAGTTTGGGAAGCTTTAGAGGCCTCTATTGAGTTAAGTAAATCTGGTATTAGTTGTGAGATTATTAATATTCATACAATTAAACCACTAGACGAAGAGATTATCTTAAAATCAGTTTCAAAGACTGGCTGTTTAGTCTCAGCCGAAGAACATAGCATTTATGGAGGATTAGGGGAGAGTATTTCAAGAACTCTTGTTTTAAATAATCCTGTTCCTCAGGAATTTATAGGAACCAAAGATACTTTTGGTGAATCGGGGACTCCAGCGGAATTAATAAAAAAATATGGACTTGATAAAGATTCTATTATTAAAGCATCAAAAAAAGTATTGGAGAGGAAAAATTAATTCTATGAGACTTATTTATTTTTTACTATTTGCATCTTCTGGTCTTTTAGCACAAGGTAGTCTAGGTTTTCAGTTTGGTTTAAATGATGATAATTTTGGATCAATAGAAAATATTGGTAATAAGATAGATAATTATGACCTTGATATTAAAAACTCGACTGGATTTCAATTTGGATTTTTTACTGAAATTGATTTGATAACTTTCTATATTAGACCTGAACTAAATTTAATCTTTTCAAAATCAAAAAATGCTGCAGCTTATTCATTAGATCAGGGAGTTAATATTGCAGAGCATTCATACAAATCTTCAGAAATTCAATTGCCTATTATTTTTGGATATAAAGTGATAGGACCAATCAGCATCTTTGGAGGCCCTTCTTTTAAATACAATCTTTCAAACTCAAGTAACTTTAATCTTGAGGATATAAAAGATAAGTATACATTAAGTTTATTACTTGGGAGTAGAGTTAAGATAAGGTCTATTAGTATTGGTCTTAGATATGAAAGAGGCCTAAATAATAAAGAAGTACTAATAATAAACGCTAACGGAGTTGATTTAGATAATGCAAATGTTGATTTAACAACTAATAAATTATCTTTGAATATATCTTTTGATATTCCCTACGGTTTATTTAAGAAAAAAGATTAATTATCAGGATCTAGATAATCTGGAATACCATCATTATCGGTATCATCAATAATTGTATCATTATTTTTATCAAGTTCGTTGATTGTGAGAATTCCATCTCCATCGTCATCTGAATCATACATATTCCATATTCTATCTCCATCAGAATCATCTTCAAATGGCGAACCATCTCCATCAATATCTTCAAATATTGATAATACACCATCATTATCGTGATCTGTGTCATTATAAGTCATAAGCTTGACAGAAAAAATTAAAGGAGAGTATTCGGGTATACCTGAACTTATATTTTCAAAATAACCAAGTCCTGAAGGGAATATAAATATTCCAACTCCAAAAGAATTATATTCAATAGTTCCATTAGAATTTTCAGAATAAACACCTGTTTTCAATTCTGAAACACCTTCTCTAAATCCTTTTAGTGAATTAGCTAAATCTATCCATACAGGAAATTTTCTCTTATCAAATGATTCACCTGAAGTAAGTTTACCTTCATACGCAACATAAACAGAGTCTACTATAGAAGGACTAGTATTGGAACCCTCCCTTGCAATTATATAATACAAATTGTGGGCAACATCATTTCCATTAGAGTCTTTAACATTTATAGATTTTAAACTAGCCATGTCAAGCAATGATTGTCGAGATGAATTATCACTTAGTTTATTAATTTTAACATCAATATTAGAGTTGTTATTAAAATCTTCATAATTATATGTATGTGTTTGGAGATATTCCTCTAAGATAGATTGATCTAAAATAACTTGATCACTATATTCTCTAATTACGTATTCAGATTCAGATGTATCATCATCTTTCTTACATTGAAGAAAAATAAAAAAAAATGGTAAAAGGAGAAATAGTTTTTTCTTCATAATTTAGTGCGAAGATACAATATTACATTATTTATTTTATAACTAAAATTGCATGAAAAAACTTTCACCAAAGAATATAATTTTAAACAACTTAGATATTGAAAAAAAAATTCAGAGAATTAGTTTACAAATTCTTGAAGACAATATCAATGAAGATAGAATTTTTGTTTTTGGTATTTCTAATAATGGTCTATTAATTGCAAAGAAAGTTATTTATCAGCTTAATAAAATTTCAAAACTTAAATCAAATCTTATTCATGTGATAATTGATAAAAATAATCCAATTGAATCTATTAATTACGATGTAGAGTTTAATATTAATTCCTGCTCAATACTAATAATAGATGATGTATCTCAATCAGGAAAAACAATGCAAGCAGTCATCAGTAATCTATTAATTCATAAACCAAATAAAATCAAAACAGCTGTCATTGTTAATAGAGATCAAACGCTTTTTCCAGTAAAAATTGATTATAGCGGTATTAGTTTATCAACATCAGTTAATGAACATGTAAGTTTTGTCTCTGATAAAAACAATGAGTTAAAAGTATACTTAAGCTAAAACACTCTTAATTAGATTAGTAATCTCATTTACTTCTAAATTATCTGTATTAATTTTAAAATCAGCTTTCTCGTAGTAAAAGCTTCTTTCAAAAAGATGTTTAGTAATGAAATCTTTAAGATCATTATCAGATTTAATGTGAGAAATAATTGGACGATTATTTTTTCCATCTCTAAGTCTTTTAATCAAAGAACTAACTGATGCCTTTAAATATATTGTTTTTGAATTAGGAGTATTGGTGATAACATCAATATTAGTCTCAAAACAAGGGGTGCCTCCTCCTAATGATATAATTTTTTTTTCTTTTCTTTGAGATAGAGTCTTTAAATATTTATTCTCTATCTTTCTAAAATAGACTTCATTAAAGTCATTAAAAATTTGAGAAATTTTTTTCTTTTCTTTTAATTCAATGAAATTATCTAAATCATAAAAATCATAATTAATAGATTTAGAGAGAGATTTTCCAATTACACTTTTACCTGCACCCATATACCCAAAAAGAAAGATAGTTTCTGCCATTGATTAACAAATTTATAATAAAAAAGATGATTGAAAAATGAATATTTCAATGTATATTAGTCCTCTTTTTTAGACCTGGTAGCTCAGTTGGTAGAGCATCTCCCTTTTAAGGAGAGGGTCCTGGGTTCGAGCCCCAGCCAGGTCACT
>JAFMFH010000041.1 GCA_017856235.1 Flavobacteriaceae bacterium
ATTGATAAAAATGATATAAAGAATCAGACTAAGAAGAATCCTGCTTACAAAAAATATTTTATGCATGGCACTTCACATCACCTTGGGCTAGATACTCATGACTATGGACTACTTGAAGACCCATTCCAAGAGAATATGGTATTTACTGTTGAGCCTGGAATATATATTGCTGATGAAGGTTTTGGAATAAGGCTTGAGGATGACGTAGTGATTCAATCAAAAGGAGCACCAAGAAATCTTATGAGTGATATTGTAATAGAAGCAGATGAGATTGAGGATATAATGAATAGCTAACAATCACAGTTTTTACCGCAACTAGGATCGGTATTTTTAGGTTTTCTAAAGTATTTTTTTAATAAAAACCAAGCAGAGAAAACTCCAAGGATTATAACTAATATGTATTGCAATTGCTCCATTTAGCTTAGGAATTGATATACAAACAATGATGCAAAGTAAGCTAAAGTTGTCATAAAAAACAACTGTGCCATTGGCCACTTCCAGCTATTTGTTTCTTTTTTAACGATCGCTAGTGTACTCATACATTGCATTGCAAAAGCATAGAAAATCATTAATGATAGTCCTGTTGGTAGATCAAATATTTTATTTCCATAGGAATCTTTTTCTTGCGCCATTGTGTTTTTAATAGTTTCTTGATTCTCACTACCAACACTATATATTGTGGAAAGTGTTCCTACAAAAACTTCTCTTGCTGCAAATGATGTAACTAAAGCGATACCTATTTTCCAATCATAACCAAGGGGACTAATTACTGGCTCAATAGATTTACCAACTAATCCAATATACGAGTGTTCTAACTTAAAGGATTCAATATTAATATCTAGTTCTTCGTCTGATATTTCAATATTTTCATACTTATCTTTTACAATTTGGTCAGCGTTTTTAAAATTATTACCAGGACCAGTTGAAGCCATAATCCATAATAGTATTGAGATTGCAAAAATTATTTTACCTGCTTCAACAATAAATGAATTGGTTTTAGAGAAGACAGTTAAAAATATATTTTTAATAAGGGGAAATTTATACTCTGGCATTTCTAAAACCAAATAACTTTTTGAATCTCTTTTGATTATATTTTTTAAAATAAAGGATGATATAATTGCCATTAAAAATCCTAAAATATATAACCCCATTAAAGTTAAACTCTGGTAATTAATTCCAATAAATTTATCATTTGGTATTACAAGTGAAATAAGAATTAAATACACGGGTAGTCTTGCTGAACAAGTCATAAATGGAATCACTAAAATTGTTATCAATCTATCTTTCCAGTTTTCAATATTCCTTGTTGCCATTACTGCAGGAATAGCACATGCTACACCAGAGACAAGTGGAATAAGACTTTTACCGCCAAGTCCAAACTTTTTTAAAGTTCTATCCATAAGAAATACAACCCTACTCATATATCCAGTTTCTTCCAATATTGAAATAAAGAAAAATAATAATGCAATTTGAGGCACAAAGATTATAATACCTGCCAAACCAGGGATTACTCCTTCTGCTAATAAAGAAGTGAATACACCATCAGGGAGATTAAGTTTCACTGATTGACTTAATGACACAAAAGTATTATCAATAAAATCCATTGGAATATTACTCCAATCAAAAATTACTTGGAATATTAAAAGTAAGATTGAGAAGAAAACTAAATATCCCCAAAATCCATGTAATAAAATTTTATCGATAGAAGACCTCAATCCAGTGGCTTTTTTTAAATCCTTTACATAAGCCTCTTTAAGGAGATTATTAATTTCTTGATATCTTTTTATTGTTTCCCTTTGCTGAAGTTTTTTTAAATGTGACTCAGTTTGAGTTTTAAATTTTCCCGTATCATTAATTCTCTTTCTATCTAGTTTAGTATAATTTATATCCTGTGTAATGAGAAGCCATAACTTATAAACAGATTCAGCAGGGAATGTTTTCTGAAGATTAGAGAAATATTCAGGATCTATTTCATTTATATCAAAAGCAGGTTTGTCTGATAAATTTCTGTAATCTTTTATCTCAGACTTTAACTGCTCAAAACCAAAGTTTTTTCTTGCACTCAACAAAATAACCTTAGTGTCAAACTTTTCCTCTAATTTGCCTACATCAATTTCAATACCTTTTGATTTTAATTGATCAGCCATATTTATAACAAGAATTGATGGAATTTCAAGATCCTTAATCTGACTGAATAGTAATAAATTTCTTTTTAAATTTTCAATATCAGCAACAACAACTACTACGTCTGGAAAGTCCTTGTTTTTTTTGTTAAGAAGTAGGTCAAATACAATACTTTGATCCAGTGACTGTGTATTCAAGCCATATGTTCCAGGTAGATCAATTAATTGAACATTAGTTGTTCTATCAGCTCTAAATGATCCTGTTTTTTTTTCAACCGTAACACCAGGATAATTACCTACTTTTTGTTTTAGTCCAGTTAGATTATTAAATACAGAAGATTTTCCGGTATTGGGATTTCCAATTAATGCTACTGTAATTGTTTTTACCATCTTAGTTAATTAATTCAACAATTACATTGCTTGCAGTTACAGAGTCAATTGACATATGAGATTCATCAATTTTGACATACATAGGCCCTTTTTTAGAAGCAAGACCCAAAATACATATTTCACTTCCTGGAAGGCAACCCATCTCTAAAAGAGTTAATGGAACTTCATCAGTAACTAAATCTTTAACAATTGCTTTATCTCCTTTTTTTAATTTATCTAGACTAGTCAAAATTTAAAATTTTGTGAAGTTTACAAATGTAACAGATTAATTTAAAATTCCTGCTTTAAAATATATATGTCTTCTATAAGCCTTTCCATAGATTCAGAGTCTGTTCCATCATAAAAACCTCTAATTCTTCTATTAGGATCAACTAAAACAAAATTTTCTGTATGAATCATATCAAATTTAATTTCACTTTCAATATCTTCTGCTACGAGATATGATTTTCTTGCAAGATTATAAATTTGCTTTTTATCTCCAGTTACAAGATTCCATTTTGAATCAAGAATTCCATTATCAATAGAATAATTTTTGAGTATTTCAACAGAATCTATTTCTGGAGTTACTGTATGAGATAAAAGTAGAACTTGATCATCATTTATAAACTCTTCTTGAATATTAATCATGTTGTCCTTCATAATTGGACAAATTCCTGGACATGTTGTAAAGAAGAAATCAGCTACATAAATCTTTCCATCATATATTTCATTTGTAACTTTATCATTGTTCTGGTTAATTAATTCAAAGTCATCGATTTTATGAAATCTTTTTACATGTTGAATTGTACTATCAACTAATTGAAACTTTACCATACTTGGTTGATAGATTGGTAATTTTTTTTCAGGAGTCAATACATTGTAAAATGAAAACACTGTAATAAGAGAAATTATTATCATCGAAGTTGCAAAAAGCCAATACTTTTTTAACATATTTTTCTTATTAAGGAAGACAAAGATAATTCATGGAAATAAAAAAATCTTAAATTTGCTATTCAAAAATTAATTTATGTCTCCTGAATTCTTTATAAAAGCTGGTCAATTACTTTTATCTTTATCAATCCTGATTGTACTTCACGAGCTTGGTCATTTTATACCAGCAAAACTATTTGGTACTAGAGTAGAAAAGTTCTACTTATTTTTTGATGTTAAATATTCTCTCTTTAAGAAAAAAATTGGAGAAACTGTTTATGGTATAGGCTGGCTTCCTTTGGGAGGATATGTTAAAATATCTGGAATGATTGACGAGAGTTTTGACAAAGAACAAATGAGTAAACCACCCCAGCCATGGGAATTCAGATCAAAACCAGCCTGGCAAAGATTAATAATTATGCTTGGGGGTGTCACTGTTAATTTAGCTCTTGGATTTTTTATATATATGATGGTTTTATTTGTTTGGGGAAAGCAGACGCTTCCTCAGGAAAGCATTCCATTAGGTATGCAGCCATCTTCAATTGTTGAAAAATATGGATTTGAAAAGGGTGACAAAATTGTGAATGTAGACGGGAAAGAGCTTGATAATGTTTTGGATATTAACAGAATGTTGCTTTTTAGACCAATTGATTATGTAACTGTTGAAAAATTAAATGGTTCAACTACTGAAATTTCAATACCCTCAGATTTGGGAAGTGATATTTTTAAAAGTGGCCAGATAAATAGTTTTAGTCCTATTTTCACTGCAGAAATCGATAGTATTATACCAGATTCTCCGGCACTATATTCTGGTCTTCAACCTGGTGATAAAATTTTAAGTGTCAATAATGAAGCAATTAGTGATTGGGTATCATTTTCAGATTGGATGGATAATAATCCCGATGATATTATTAATGTAATAGTAGAGAGAGATAACACTATTTACACCGTAACTATTGATAGAGATGATGATGGAACAATAGGAGTATTTCCTGCTTTTAATATTAAAACAACAAATCAAGAACTTGGATTAATAGAGAGTATCGTTGAAGGTTTTGATTACGGTTATTGGACGCTCTATGAGTATGTTTCTGGTTTTAAATTTCTTGCCACTAAAGAAGGAGCTCAACAGCTTGGTGGATTTGGAACTATTGGAAATATTTTTCCAGCTAAATGGGACTGGAAAGGGTTTTGGATGAGTACTGCTCTTATATCTATTATCCTTGCATTTATGAATGTTCTTCCAATTCCTGCTCTAGATGGTGGACATGTAATGTTTTTAATATATGAGATGGTAACAGGTAAAAAGCTTAGTGATAGATTTATGGAAGTTGCAACAATGATTGGATTTTTCTTATTAATTGCTCTTGTTCTATATGCTAATGGAAATGATTTATTTAGATTCCTAAACGGATAATAAAAAGGCTGAGATAAACCCAGCCTTTTCAATCTCTAGAATTCAATTTCAAAAATTTAGAAATTATATTTTAATCCTACAGATATATTTCTTCCCATTTCGAGAATACCTACAGTCTTTAACCTTGAAAGATGATCATAGTATTCTTTATCAAATACATTATCTATACTCCAGAAAATATTTAAATCATTACCAAGTAACGATGTCATCCAATTTCCCGAAAGGTTTAAAACTGAATAACCATCAGTTTCTTCCTCAAACAAAGATACTCTGCTTTGTTTAGCCTTTGCAATAAAATCAATCTCAAGAGAATAGTTACTTCCAAAATCTATATTAAAAACTTGGTTAAAGGTTAAAGGAGATATAAATGGTAGAGCTACTCCATCAGATGATTCACCGAATATATATTCAAGCGATGAATAATATTTTAGCCAATCAAATCTGGTTTGTTTGTTTAAATGTATTTCACCACCATATAGTTTTGCATTTTGCTGTAAATAATTATACACTCTATACTCACCCTCAAATTCACTGCCTGGACTTAGATATATATAGTCATTAATGCTATTATAAAATAGATCAAAAGATATAAGTGAATCATCATTATTTATTTGAAAAGAAAAATCAGTTTGTATACTTGTTTCTGCAGATAAATTTATATTCCCTCTTTTATACTGAAATGATCCATGATGAACTCCTTCAGCAAACAGCTCGATTAAGTTTGGAGCTCTAAAACCAGAACTTAAATTTAATCTTAAAGTAGAATTAGAAAATTCTTTTTTTAAGCCAAAAGATCCATTAAAGCTCGAGAAGTCATTTGAAGCTTTTTCAGATGAAATAGATCTAGAATCATATCTTAAACCAATCAAAGCTTGAGAGCTTTCATTAATCTTAATTTGACTTAATGCAAAAAGTCCAAAATCACTCATTTCAGAGTCTGGAATTAACTCTTCATGTCCAAAATTTTTATTTTCCTGACTTAAAAGATTTGTTCCAATAACAAGGTTAAGATTTTCTGATTGAGGCATTGTTAGTCTAATATCAGCTGATTTGGTTTCTAATTCCATATTAAGTTCAGCTTCACCTTCTTCATGTCCTTCCTCATCGTGATCATCATGTTCTTCTTCCTCATGGTCTTCATCTCCATGATCATCATCGTGTTCTTCGTCCTCATGAACTCCAAACTCTTTTCTAGTATTTAATTGTTGACCTAAAACAACATCTAATATGTGATTGTTTCCCATATCAAATGTGTTTTTCCATGTAAGAGTACTATGACTTAGCTCCTGATAATGTGCTTCCTCATCGTGATCATCATGGTCCTCATCTTCATGCTCATCATGATCATCATCTCCATGATCATCGTGTTCTTCATCCATGTGCGGGATACCTATTTCGCTATTAGTTAGACTAAATCTTAAATCAGATTTAAAATTATCGGTTTCATAGGCAATACCTGCTTTCAAGTTATTCTGAGTGAACCACGTATTTTCAATTTCACCATCTGGGGTAGAAAATTCACCATTATCAATTACATCTGCTCTTAGCATATAGCTGAAATTGTCTGACTTTCCACTTAATCCCAGATTATTTGTCAAGCCGTTATAATTAGAGTTATAGACTCCAGTGTAGTCAATAGAAATTCCCTCTGAGGAATTATAGCTCTCAGGCTGAACATAAACTACACCTCCCATTGCATCACTTCCATATAGAACATAAAGTGGACCTTTTACAACTTCAACTGATTCAACTCCTGAGCTGCTAATTCCAATTCCATGTTCTTCGCCCCATTGTTGATTTTCAAGTCTTACACCTTGATCATATACTAATACTCTATTAAAGCTAAGGCCTCTAACAGAAGGCTTTGCAATACCTGGACCAGTTGTTATTATTGATACTCCAGGTAATCTTGATATAGATTTACTTATGTATTGTTTAATTATGGGGTTAACGTCATTTAAATTAATTTTATCAACTTTAATGACAGACTTTCCTAATGTTTGACCAAACGGAATTGATAATACAATTTCATCCAATTCTACAAGGTCTTTACCAACTTGTGAATAAGTTGATTGAATAAATAGAAGCATGATGAACAACATGCTCAATGTATGTTTTGATTTCATATTTTTTTTTAAGGTTATTTATAATCGAGTTTTTTAATTCAATAGAATTATCGGTTTGAAAAAACTAGATTATAGGCGGACCCCTTAAAGAAAAATTATAAAAATTACTTTTTGTTTGAAAAGTATCAGAGAAAAGTATTTGCTGAGAATTTTCAATCTGAAATTCAGATTTCTCAATATGATCTGAAAAATCAAAGTCAGAAAAGTTTACAGTAAAGTTATCTACAACACATTCATCAATTTTTTGATGAATATGAGTCTCTGAATCGTTACAAACAAAATGAGATTCAGAAAGTAAATAGTGATTTATTGCTACAGCATTAGGTAAGCTGAGAATCGAGATAAGCAATAAACTCTTAAATACTTTCATTTGATTGTTTCTAATATTAAATATAATAATTAAGATTAAATAAAAAATGTAAAAAAAAAATTATATTTGCCGACTATTCCTCCTTAGCTCAGTTGGTTAGAGCATCTGACTGTTAATCAGAGGGTCCTTGG
>JAFMFH010000042.1 GCA_017856235.1 Flavobacteriaceae bacterium
TGAGTCTAATGTTTTAATAAATAAATGATTAAATAATTGATTTTCTTTAAATTGGTAGAAATTAAGAATATGAAAAATTTTCCTTTACTAATAATAAGCTTAATTGTATTTAATTTTTCTTTTTCACAGAGTAAAAATCTAAAGGCTGATGATATTTACATCAAAAACATTAAGAAAATTGCAAATAATAAAAAAGTTAAAAAAGCATTCAATTATATTTTTGAAGTTGAAGAAAAAACTAACAAAAACCTTATTGAGCTTACTGAAATTGAAGCACCGCCATTCAAAGAGGAAAAAAGAGCAAAGGAGTTTGCTGAAAGACTCAAACTTGCTGGTATTAAGAAAGTATGGATAGACTCTATTGGTAATGTTATAGGTCTCTTAGAGGGTTCAACTGGTAATAAAAACATAGCAATTAATGCTCATCTTGATACGGTTTTTCCGGAGGGAACTGATGTAAAAGTTGAAATTAAAAATGATACTCTTTTTGCTCCTGGAATAGGAGATGATACCAGAGGTCTTGCAATGATTCTAACAATTGCTGAAACATTAGTTAAGAATGAAATTAAGCCTGTTGATAATATACTTTTTGTCGGTACAGTAGGTGAGGAAGGTCTGGGAGATTTAAGGGGTGTTAGGTATCTTTTTAAAAACAATGATCCAAAAATTGATTCTTGGATTGCTATTGACGGTGGATCGATTGGAAGGGTAAATAACCAAGCTCTTGGCTCATATAGATATGAAGTTATTTTTGAAGGCCCAGGAGGACATTCATGGGGGGCTTTTGGACTAGTTAATCCTCACCATGCATTAGGAGTAGGAATAAAAAATTTTGTAGAAAAAGCTGATATTTATACTAAAACTGGACCAAAAACATCATATAATGTAGGTATAATTGCTGGAGGTACATCAATAAATTCAATTCCTTTTAAATCATCAATGCAGATTGATATTAGATCAATTGAACCTAACAGGCTTAATGATATGGAGGAAATACTACATAATTCTATGAATGAAGCTTTGGATAAACAAAATGAAATTAAAAGAATTGGTCCTGATTTAAAACTTACGATTAATAAAATTGGTAATAGACCCTCTGGAAAAGTTGATGAATCAGTCGCATTGATTCAGAAATCTATTGTAGCTACTCAATATATGGGTATTGAGCCGCGTTTAACGATTGGTTCAACTGATTCAAATATTCCAATATCTTTAGGTTTTCCTGCAGTTACAATTGGCAGAGGTGGTGATGGTGGTGGTGCTCATTCACTTGATGAATGGTGGTTAAATAAAGACGGGTACAAGTCTATTCAATTAGCTTTATTAATATTACTTTCAGAAAGCGGGATTAATTAGATGATGATACTCCTTGAAGTTATCTTTAAAGGCCTTTATTCAGATTATACCTGGTTAAAAAAAGAATATATATCAAAATATAATCAAAAGAAATATTCAGAGCTTTCTCCAAAACAGATAAGAGGAATTATAGATAAGTATTACAATGATCTTCATGATGGTAACACAAAAAAACTTTTATTTATAAGTGTAAAAAAAATTCAAAATATTTTAGACAAAAGATTAAAGACTTTTGAGAATGATACATACAATGAATTAAATAGATTTGGAGACTTAAACCTTTATAGATATTACCAATTTGTGGTTGCCTATAAAAAAGCACTAGTAAAATATTACAAAGAAATTATACTTAATTAATATTGGTTCTTTTTATTATAACAATTAATTAATAGACATATAAATATTAGATAATAATATACAATATACTATTATCTATTTTTGATTGATTTTTAATTAAGTCTATACTTAAGAATTTTCTTACAACTGGTTTTTGTTAAGTGACCCTCTTATTTTAAGAGGGTTTTTTATATTTTAGATTTTATAATGACAACCAAATGCAAATAATACCTAAAGACACAATTATTTTTTTAAGAGAACTTAAGCTAAATAACAATAGAGATTGGTTTAATAAAAATAAAGAACGGTTTAATACTATTAAAAGTGAAGTAAAAATATTTGCACAAGAAGTTAGTAATTCTCTAAATGTTTCAGATAATATTGAAAAATTTAAAATATTTAGAATACATAGAGACTTGAGATTCTCAAAAGATAAAACCCCTTACAAAAAAAACATTGGCATGGCATTTCATAGAGCTAAACCTGAGCATAGAGGAGGATATTATCTAGAAATATCTGCAGATGAAAGCTTCATAGCTGCAGGCTTCTGGAATCCTAATAAAGAAGACTTATTTAGGATTAGAAAAGAAATAGAGATAGATGGCCAAGAATTTAAAAAAATAGTAAATCAAAAAAGAATTAAGGATATATGGGGAAATATTAAAGGAGATGAAGTAAAAACATCACCTAAAGGTTTTAACTCAGATCATGATCACATAGATATGATAAAAAAAAAGCAGTTTATTTATATCAAAAAATTAGATGAAAAAGAAATTCTAAATTCAAACTTTCAAAGTGATTTAGTTAATTATTTTATTTCAATCAGACCATTCTTTGATTATATGTCAGAAATTCTTACTACAAATCTTGACGGAGAATCTATTTTACACTAATTATTAAATATGGAACTATTCAGAGAAGAAGAATTTTGGAATACTATTACTCATTTTATTGGCTTGATAGCATCAATTATTGGTCTCACTTATTTAATTTATACTAATAATAATTTACAACTATTAAGTTTTGCCGGGATTGTTTTTTTTGGATTTGGGCTTATATGTGTTTATCTATCATCAACATTATATCATTTCGTTTCTGAGCCTGTACTTAAGGAAAAATTAAGAATATTTGATCATATTAGTATTTACTATTTAATTGCTGGCTCATATGCCCCAGTTTGTCTAATAACACTTGTTGATAAATCAGGAATATACATATTTTCAGCCGTCATTATTATTGCAATTTTTGGTACAATTTTTAAATTACTTTACATCGATAAATTTGAAAAATTCTCTTTATCTCTATATCTGATAATGGGATGGCTTATAATTATTGATATTAGAAGTTTACTTGAAATATTGGAATTAAATGCAATTATTTTATTAATACTAAGTGGTCTGAGCTATACGCTAGGCACTTTTTTCTATTCTATGAAAAATAAATATGCGCATACAATATGGCATTTATTTGTTATTGCTGGTAGTTTTTTTCATTTTTTTCTAATCCTTTTATATATTTTATAGCTTTAAACCTTTGAGTATACTAACTTGCAGATAAGAAATATATTTACAATAATTAATACACGAAGAATATGTTAAAAATGTTAACACGATTAAGGAATTATCTTATTTCAGGACTTCTTTTCTGGATACCTTTAATTTTAACTATTGTTGTTATTAAGTTCTTTTTAGAGTTTATTAATGGTCTTGTACCAAAAGAATATCTCCCAGAAGCTATTTTTAATTTAGATACCACTATACCTGGATCTGGAATTTTCTTATTATTTATAATTATTCTTATTACAGGAGTTTTGGTTACTAATATATTAGGACGAAGATTAGTTGTGTTATGGGAAAAGCTTCTTAACAGTATTCCAGGTTTTAGAAACATATATAATATATTAAAAAAAGTATCTGATACAGTTTTAAATACTTCATCTGAAAGTTTCAAAAAAGCATTTTTAGTTCAATACCCTAGTAAGGGTATTTGGGTAATAGCATTTCAATCTGGGGCCTACAGGGGTGAGGCAGAATCAATTATAGGTGAAAAAATAATAAATCTTTTTATACCAACTACACCTAATCCGACTTCAGGTTTTTTTGTATTGATACCTAGAAAAGATGCTTATGAACTTGATATGAGTGTTGAGGATGCATTCAAGCTCGTAATCTCTGCAGGTGTTGTCTCTCCTAATTCTGAAGAGATTATTGATAAGAAGTAATTATTCTTATAAAAAATATAATTTTCTAGTATGAAAAAAGTATATCTGCTTTTGAGCTTTCTTGAATTAATTCTTTTGGGTAACTCCATTTTATTTTTTCAGAATCTAGAATCAACATATCAGAATTATCTTTAGAAACACCATAAGTTTTAAAAGATCCTTCTGAAACATGAATAACACCTCCATTATTAGCAAAATCAATTAATAATTTTTTCATTCTCATGCTCAAACTATTTGTATTTCCTCCGTGCATAGTCACTGTATGAAGATTATTGATTATATCGTTCATTAAGATTTTAACTCCATCACCAGCAGCAAAGTAAACAGTATTATGACCTTGTTTAAGAGCCTCAGATGCAGCATTAATTGACATAAAAGCAGCAGATGGGTTTTGCATAGGATCAGATGTTAGATGTATTAAATAATTTTTCTTTTCTTGAGCATTTAGAGATATGGAAAATATAAGTAATGCTATGTAAAATATTTTTTTCATAATTATAAGATTTGTTTCAATGTCAAATATAGTTTATTTAAATAATTTAGATAGAGTATTTTATATGTATCAATATTCAATCTAGGCTAATTATTTTAGAAATATTTAGATAAAAAAAAAGACCCAATTATGAGCCTTTTTATATAATCATATTAAAAATATCTATTCAATAATTGCTAATGGGCTATCTTTTTCACCTATCCATGTAACTATAAAGATCAGATCTTGATCTCCTAAATTTTGAGAAAGATGCCATGTATCTCTTACTCCAAGAAATGCTTCCTCTCCAGCTTTATATGTTTGTGTAGTAATTATATTTTTTTCTGAAGATATATCCTCTATAGATGTCTCAGTATCATAATTAACAGTTAATTCTCCTTGAATCACATATGCTACTCCAGTATATGGATGATAATGCCAAGGTGAATTAAATCCTGGTTCCCAAACATTAATTTGACTTGAAACAGCTGCATCACCAGATGGATATTCTAAAACATTGCCTAAAGGATCAATTGATACCTGGTTCATAATTAAGCCGCCTTCAAAATTAATTGGTGAACTGTCGTTGTCGTTATCTTCTAATATAATGCTGTTATTACAACCCATTAATATTGTTAGAATAAAGATTATCATTAATTTATAATTTTTCATTTTTTATTTATTTGAATTTGATAAATATACTAAATATGTTGTTTAATTATTTTCAGATGTAAAATCAATTATTCTTCTTTCCAGATAATTAATTCATCTCTCATTTGGTCATATATATTATTAATAGAATCTAATATCTTTTCTCCCTCTTCAAAACCAAACTTATTATATATTTCAGAATATAAATTTACATAGTCATATAATCCTCTCCAAGTTAATTCAGAGTACTCTAACTGGAATCTTCTATTCTCCCATGGGTTTCCATTAAAGTTTAATTTAGAACTTCCTTTGTAAACATTAACCATTGGCAAAACAGTTTTTATGTATACGGAATCAAAAGCTATCCATTTAGCAAATTGTTCAGGACTAGGATCTTTAAAAATTGATAAATTTCCATGATTATTAGGATTATTACAACCAATAAACAGCAGAAATAGTAATAAAAGTTTCTTCATTAAAATTACTTTTTTGTTATCACCAAAAATAAATAAAACAGATTGTAAATATTATTAAATAGTTAATGATTTTTAATGTTTGAATTGTGTATTTAATTTAATATTAAATTTCCTAAATTTCAAGTATGAAAAAATCACTAATTCTTTTTTTACTTGTTTTATTTGGATGTTCTCAAAATGAACCAAATATTCCTCTTTTAGCTGAAGATATTTCTCCAATCTTGATTGGGGAAAAATTACCTAATGCTAACTTTCAGGATGCAGAAGGAAAATCTATTCAACTAAAAGCTCTTTTAGAAGAAAAGCCAACCGTATTGGTTTTTTACCGTGGTGGATGGTGTCCATATTGCAATTTACAATTATCTGGATTGGTTGAGATTGAAGAAGACATATTAGCCCTTGGTTATCAAATTGTAGCTATTAGTCCAGATGACTTCAAAAATTTAAAGACTACTACAGAAAATAATAGTACTAAATACAGATTGTTATCAGACCCTAATGGTAAATTCATTCAAGAAATAGGTATTGCATTTAAGACTTCTTCAGTTTTAAAAGATTATATTACTTCCAAAGATCAAAAAGGTAAAACATCTGCTGTAATGACAGTTCCAACTGTAATTGTTGTTGATAATAAAGGGGTAATTAAGTTTCAGTACATCAACCCAAACTACAAAGAACGAATCAGTGGAGAAATGCTTTTATCAGTTTTAAAAACAATTAAGAGCTAAAATTAAAAATCTAGGAAAAAAATGTATATAGCTTAATCTTTAATAAGGGAGTAGGAGGGCTTTTGACGTATTTCTATATGATTTTATTAAATTTTGAAAAAAACACCCACTTGTTTGAGTGGGTGTCTCTTTTGACATGTAACCTAAATTAATAACTTCTAACAGTTGAAATTCTAAAGTCTCTGATGTCAATTACTTTACCTCTATCTTGAAAAAATTGATTTAGTTCCTTGCTGTGATTATTTTGAATGTCATCTATCATTTTTAAAATATCACCTCCTCCAGTTCCTGAAATTCCTATCCAATGAGTTGCTCCTCCTGGACGACCTATATCATATGTTCCAAATCCGACAGTTCTGTCTTTAAATACAGAGTTTGATAGTTGGTCAACAATTTTATTATGAGCATCAAGAAATGAGCTTGGGTCCTCAGCAATTATATCATATATAAGTACATTGTCTTGGTCTTCAGCCCCTTGTTTCCAGGCTAAAACTCTACCAGAATATGCAGTTCCTGTTCCTTCTAAATGAGTTCTAAGATTAGACCAAAATGCATTATTTTCATAAGGCTGCAAATCCCCTTCTTCTCTACCACTATTATTAACAGGTCCATACCACATGATGCTATGAGTTCTAGAAGAACCTTGCCAGTGTCTTTCAAGATTCATTCCGCTGTTTTCCTTCCATTTTGCTTCAGAAAAAAAATTGTCTACTAAGTTAACAACTGCACTTTGATGTCCAGGTTTTACAGTCACTTCAAGTCTAGTAAATCCCATTTGGGACATTACTGTTATTGGAAGTAATAAAAGAATTAATAAAAAATTTTTCATAGTTAATTGTTTTAAAATTTATATTAATATATAAAATTTTTTAAATTAGAAATATGGATATGAATTGGGTTAAAAAATATTGGTGGCTTCTTGTTATTATTGGATTTATTCTTGGTTTCTTTTTTGGATAAATAATTTTTAATTTTTCTAAATACAGAACTCACTATCCAGATAATTTGTTTTCCAATACAATATATCTTTTTGAGTCTATAGTGTTTATTTTTAAATACTAATAAATAGAGTAGGAGGTGTTTCGATGTATTTCTACATGATTTTTAGTTTTCTTCTCCCAAATGATTTAAATAAAATTGAT
>JAFMFH010000043.1 GCA_017856235.1 Flavobacteriaceae bacterium
CATTCATTATCCAGCTCCTTAATTGTTTTATTCAAAATTGGATGTACATAATCATTTGCTATTTCTAACATCGGTACCAAAACAAATTTTCTTATCTCAATTTTTGGATGAGGGATTTTTAAGTCCTTTAAATCTTTTATAATGTTGTCATAAAAAAGAATGTCAATATCTATGAACCTATCAGAATAACTACCATCAATGTCTTCTCTTCCCATTGATTTTTCGATCTTTTTTAAGTTTATTAATAAGGATTTTGGCAAAATATCTGTATCAATAAGTAAACATAGATTATAGAAATCATTGGAATCAAAACCCCAAGACTTTGATTGATATATACTTGATCTAGAAATTATTATTCCAATCTTTTTCTCAATTTCATCTATCGCTTTATTTATTAATAAAGAACGATTACCTTTGTTTGAACCTATTGATAAATAAACTTTACTCATAATTTTTAAATGAATTCCAAAAAAATTACTCTAGCAAATAATATATATTTAATTCTTGCAGGATTATTTATTACTTCTCTAGTTGCATCAAATTTAATATTTACAAAAATATTTTATTGGTATCCATTCGATATAAATTTATTAGGTGTAAAACTTTTTGAATTATCAGTTGGTATTTTACCCTATCCTCTTACATTCCTAATTACAGACTTAATATCTGAAATTTATGGAAGGAAGAAAGCAGATCAGGTTGTAATAACTGGAATATTTGCATCTATTTTTTCAATTAGCTTAATATTTGTATCTAGTCAAGTTCCTGCAATAGATGCATCACCTATCGACGATGCAACGTTTAATAGTGTTTTTCTTAATGCTCCATTAGCGGTATTGGCGTCTATGTTAACATACTTGCTAGCTCAATTTATTGATATAAGAATTTATCATTTTTGGAAAAAAATTACAAAAGGGAGACACCTTTGGCTAAGAAATAATTTTTCAACATTTACATCACAATTTGTAGATACATTTACAATTGTATCTTTACTTATTGTTTTTGGTATTCTTCCTGAGGATAAATTTGTAGTTCTAATTATTTCTGGATTCTTATTTAAAGTAATTGTTGCAATGATAGATACACCTTTTCTGTATCTTTTTGTATGGATTTTCAGAAAAAAATTCAATTTAAAGATTGGCGAAGAAATTAAACTCAGTTAGGTTGGAATCAAAAAGAATTAATAAGTACTTAAGTGAGGTTGGATTCTGCTCAAGGAGAAAAGCGGATGAGTACATTTCTCTTGGAAGAGTATATATTAATGGTAAAGTTGCTGAGTTGGGTTCTAAAGTAAATATAGATGATGAGATTAAAGTTGATGGTGAAATAATTCAAAACACTAATAAAAAAAGAGTCTATATAGCATTCAATAAGCCTATTGGAATTGAATGTACTGGAAATCCAAAAGTAAAAGATAATATTATTGATTTTATAAATCACAAGGATAGGCTTTTTACAATTGGAAGGATAGACAAACAGAGTGAAGGTCTTATTTTGCTTACAAATGATGGAGACATTGTAAATAATGTTTTAAGAGCAGAGAATAAGAAGGAGAAAGAATATATGGTATGGGTAAATAAAAATATAACACAAGATTTTATTGAAAAAATGAGAAAGGGTGTCAGGATTATGGGTAAAATGACAAAGAGGTGTTATGTAAATAGGATTAGTGATAATAGATTTAAAATTGTTTTAACTCAAGGAATGAATAGACAGATTAGAAGAATGTGTGAAGTTTTAGGTTACAGAGTAACCAAATTAAAAAGGATCAGAATTATGGATATTCATTTAGATATTAATGTTGGTGAATATAGAGATTTAAAAGAAGAAGAAGTGAAACAGTTATTTAATCAATAATTAAATCAATTAAAAACCCCTCATTTGATCTTACATTAAAGACACTTGAATCTTCAAAGATTAAATATTGCCCCTTAATTCCAATTAGTTTTCCATTTATTTTGTCAGACTTTTTTAGGCTTAAAGTTTTAACTGAGTCAATTGGATTATCTATTCGATAGTTAAATTTAATTACCTCAGTATCTAATATAAAATAATCTTTAAAATCATTACCTAAGAATTCAAGTGCCTCATCTTTATCACTTATTAAATCTGAATTATTAATTTGACTTGTAAGCATTTTACGCCAATTTGTTTTATCAGAAAATTTCTGTTTTAATTTAACCTCAGCTAAACCAGCCAAATATCGATTAGGAACTTTAATTAATTCAATTGCTTCAACAGCACCTTGATCAATCCACCTTGAAGTTTTATTATTTGATCTCGTAACGCCAACTTTTGTTTCACTTGTTTTCGAAAGGTAAACAATATGATCCTGGATTTGAATTTTTTTTTCATATTCAAGGTCTCTATCTTCAATTTCCAAGTGAGCTTTACTCAACTCAGGTTTCATTACCCAATCACCAGACATTGGAGACTCAAAAAAGCATTTTTTGCAAAAACCATTTGCAAAAATTTGAATGTTTTCAGAGCATGATAGACAACAATAACCTGTCTTTTTTATATTGATATTCTTACCTATAAACTGATTAATAAATAAAAGATCATTTTCAAAATCTAACACATATCGAATTGGATCATCATGTATTGAAATCATTTTTTTTATTACTCCTGAAAACATAATTTTTTGTTTACTATTTTTATGCTAAATATATGTAATCCATGCCAATTCCAATTTTTAATTCTGTTGCATCCTTTTTTTTAAAAAGAAGGATAAGTCAGATAGAATTATTTAAAGACTATCCTATAGAGGTACAACAAGAGGTTCTTAGAAAACTTATTGTTTATTCTATTGATACTGAAATTGGAAAAAAGAATGATTTTAAAACAATCTCATCTTATGATGATTTTAAAGAAAGAGTTCCAATTGTTTCATATGAAGATATATACGCTGATATTGAAAGGAATAGAAGAGGTGAGCAAAACATATTTTGGAGAACTTCTATAAAATGGTTTGCAAAATCAAGTGGAACCACTAATGCTAAAAGTAAATTTATCCCAATAAGTTTTGAGTCTTTGGAGGATTGTCATTACAAGGCTGGAAAAGATATGTTATCATTATATTTCAATAATAATATAAATTCAAGATTACTAGCAGGAAAATGTTTAAGACTAGGGGGGTCAAAGGATATCTATGAAAACAATAGTAGCTATTATGGTGATTTATCTGCTATTATAATTGATAATTTACCTTTTTGGGCTGAGCTTAGCAGTACACCTAGTTCAAAAGTTTCATTAATTCCAGAGTGGGAACAAAAAGTTGAAGCTATAATAAATGAATCTTTAAATCAAAAAGTGACAAGCTTTGCAGGTGTTCCTTCATGGATGTTATCATTACTGCAAAAAGTAATTGAAAAAACAGGCAGAAACAATGTTATTGAGATTTGGAATGAATGTGAAGTTTATTTCCATGGCGGAGTAAGTTTTGAGCCCTACAAAAATATCTACAAAAAATTATTTCCTTCAAAAGATTTCAAATATTTTGAAATTTATAATGCCTCCGAAGGATTTTTTGCTATTCAAGACCAGAATGAATCAAGTGAATTACTTCTTATGTTAGATTATGGTATATTCTATGAATTTTATCCATCAAACGGATCAGAACAAGAAATTGTTTCATTGGCTGATGTTAAACTTGATGTAAATTATGCTATGGTAATTACAACAAACTCTGGTCTGTGGAGATATAAGATAGGAGATACAGTTAAATTTACATGCTTAAATCCATTCAGAGTTAAAATAACTGGAAGGACAAAACATTTTATTAATGTTTTTGGTGAAGAGTTGGTGATTGAGAATGCTGAAAAGGCATTGTCTTTAACTTCTGAATTAACAAAGTCCTCAATATCAGATTACACGGTAGGTCCAATTTTCATGGGTAGTAAAACTAAAGGCTCACATGAGTGGCTAATTGAGTTTGATAATCAGCCTGAAGATCTTAATAAATTCATGGAAATACTGGATCTAAATCTTCAAAGTCTAAACTCTGATTATGAAGCAAAAAGGCATAAAAATTCAACACTTGAGCTACCAAAACTAATTGTTGCAAGAAAAAATCTTTTTTATGATTGGCTTTCATCTAAAAATAAGCTTGGAGGGCAGAATAAAATTCCAAGATTATCAAATTCAAGAGATTTTATTGAAGAATTAATTTCGATGAATTAGGAAACTGCTTTTAAGAAAGACAGATCAACTTTTTGAAGCTTTTCATCCGCATAAAGCTTTGTAACTTTTAATTCACTCTCTCCAGAACGTGGTAAATTAAACATAGCATCATTTAAAACTGCTTCACATAGCGTTCTTAGTCCTCTAGCACCTAACTTAAATTCATATGCCTTATCTACTATGAAGTCAATTGCGCCAGAAGTAATGGAGAAGTTAATATCATCCATTTCAAAAAGCCTTGTATATTGCTTAATCAAAGCATTTTTTGGGATAGTCATAATATCTCTTAGAGCATCTTTAGTTAGGGGATTTAAATGACACATAACAGGTAGTCTTCCAATTATCTCAGGAATTAGTCCATATAATCTAATATCATGAGGATTTATATATCTTAAAATATTTTCATCATCCTCTTTAATTACTTTTTCATTTGCTGGTTTAAATCCAATAGATTGAAGGTTTAATCTAGTTTTAATTATTTTATCAATTCCATCGAAAGCTCCACCTGCAATAAAGAGAATATTAGATGTATCAATCTCTATGAATTTTTGATCTGGATGTTTTCTTCCTCCCCTTGGTGGAACATTAACAACAGTTCCTTCAAGTAGTTTTAATAAAGCCTGTTGAACTCCTTCACCTGAAACATCTCTGGTAATAGAGGGATTATCACTTTTTCTTGCAATCTTATCAATTTCGTCAATAAAAACAATTCCATTTTGAGCTTGATCTACATCAAAATCAGCGGCCTGAAGAAGTTTGCTTAAAATACTTTCAACGTCTTCGCCTACATAACCAGCTTCAGTAAGAACTGTAGCATCAACAATAGCAATAGGAACATTTAGAAATTTAGATATAGTTTGAGCTAATAGAGTTTTACCAGTACCTGTTGGTCCAACAAGAATTAAATTACTTTTTTGAATCTCAATTTCTTCTTTTAATTTTTTCTGGTTAATTCTCTTATAATGGTTATAAACAGCTACCGATAATGTTTTTTTGGCGTCTTCTTGACCAATAACATGAAGATCTAAGAAGTTTTTAATTTCCTTTGGAGGTTTTAGATCAACAGCAAAATCAGATAAATCTTTATTAGATCCATCATCTTTAGCAATCATATCAGCTTGAGATATGCATATATCACAAATGTGTGCATCTAAGCCAGCTATTAATAATTTTGTCTGAGATTTTGATCTACCACAAAAAGAACACAAGACTTCTCCTTCACTCATGTTATTTGTTTAATACTTCATCAACCATCCCATATTTATGAGCTTCATCTGCTTTCATCCAATAATCTCTATCACTATCTGCATTTACCTTTTTGAATGTTTGGCCTGTATGATTTGAAATAATCTTGTATAATTCGTCTTTAAGCTTAAGGATTTCCCTTGCAGTAATTTCAATATCAGCTGCTTGACCAGACACGCCTCCTAAAGGTTGATGTATCATAACTCTTGAGTGTTTTAGTGCAGATCTTTTTCCCTTCTTTCCTGCACACAGAAGAACTGCAGCCATGGATGCAGCACATCCAGTACAAATTGTGGCAACATCTGGTTTAATGTATTGCATTGTATCATATATTCCAAGACCTGCATATACTCCACCTCCAGGAGAGTTAATATACATTTGGATATCTCTAGATGAATCTGTACTCTGCAAGAATAATAATTGAGCCTGAATGATATTGGCAACACTATCTGTAATAGCAGTTCCTAAAAACATAATTCTATCCATCATTAATCTTGAAAAAACATCCATCTGTGCTACATTTAATTGTCTCTCTTCAATTATGTAGGGAGTCATACTACTTACAATTTTATCGTAATATGTAGAACTTACACCGTGATGTTTTATAGCATATTTCTTAAATTCTTCTGAATAATCCATCTATTATATTTTAATCTCAAAATTAATCAAATACACATCTAAATAAAAAAATTTACCAATTATTTAGCTTATTGTTAATTGATAAATCGATATAGAAGTTAATTAAAGATTATTAGGTATGATATATTTTGTTAAATTTGCTCTCAAAATTAGTAACCTGGGTCGTGAACCCAAAACATTAAAATTATGGCAGTAAAAATTAGATTACAAAGACACGGAAAAAAAGGCAAACCTTTTTATTGGATAGTAGCAGCAGATGCAAGATCTAAAAGAGATGGTAAATACCTAGATAAAATTGGTACTTATGATCCAAATACATCTCCTGCAACAATTGATTTAAATTTTGATTCTGCAATTTCTTGGTTAGATAAAGGTGCACAACCTACAAATACTGCTAAGGCAATATTGTCTTATTCTGGTGTTCTTCTGAAAAAACATCTTGATGGAGGAGTAAAAAAAGGTGCTCTAACAGAAGCTGAAGCAAAGAAAAGATTTGATGAATGGATGAAGGAAAAAAGTGCAAAAATTCAAAAGAAAATTGAAAATGTAAATACAGCACTTGAATCTAATAAAAAAGAAGCTAGAGAGAGAGAAGAAGAATATAGGAAGAAAAAACTAGAGGAATCTAAGGCTAAAGAAGAAGCCAAAGCTGGTGAGGCTCCTGCTGATGAAGCTCCTGCTGATGAAGCTCCTGCTGAAGAGGCTCCTGCTGAT
>JAFMFH010000017.1 GCA_017856235.1 Flavobacteriaceae bacterium
TGGATGTTGGTGCTGAATATAGGGGTTATACTGCAGATGTAACTAGAACAATACCAGTTAACGGTAAATTCAATAATGAACAAAAAATAATCTATGACCTTGTATATAAGTCTCAAGAAGAGGCAATTAAAGAAGCAATCATTGGTAATAGCTTCAATGACATATACTTAAAAAGCTATGATATAATTGCAAAAGGACTTATTGATTTGGGGATAATCAATGATTATAGAGAAGCTAGAAAATATTATCCTCATGGAGTTTCTCATCATATTGGTCTTGATGTTCATGATCCTGGCTCAAGGGACTTGATGGAAAACATGGTTATTACAGTCGAACCAGGTATATATATTCCTGAAAACAGTAATACAGACCCAAAATGGTGGAATATTGGTGTTAGAATTGAAGATGATATATTAATTACAAGTTCTGGTCCTGTAAATCTTTCTATTGATGCACCTAGAAGGTCAGATGAGATTGAAGTGATAATGGCTCAAGATAGTCCAATAAACCAATTAGTACTACCCGATATAAATAATTAATCTTTTTGTATTAGATATTCTTTAAGCTCTGAGTAGCTTTTTATTGTCAGAGTAATTTTCTCTTTGTTCATTATTGATTTGATAGAATCTGGATATTCAATTTGTGAGTCTATACTATTCTCAACAGTATTTTTGAATTTAATCGGATGAGCTGTAGAAACAAATATACCATTACAGTTTCTTAAGTTGTTTTCTTGAAGATATTTTTTTAGTCCAAGGTATCCAATTGCAGTATGAGGATCTGCAATGTAGTTATTGTCTTGATATAATTTTCTAATACAATCCATTGTTGATTTGTCATCAAAACTATATCCGGAGATATTTTTCCTTATATTCTGTAAATCATTTTTAAATATCTTCTGAATTCTTATAAAGTTGCTTGGTTCAGAAACATCCATTGCATTGGAAATTGTACTTTTAGTTTTTAGTGGTTCATAAATCCCTTCTTTAATATACCTTGGAATAGTATCATTAATATTTGTAGATGCAACAAAATGCTCAACAGGAAGGCCCATTGACTTTGCCAAAATACCAGCACATATATTACCAAAATTACCACTTGGAACTGAGAAAATATTAGGATGATTATTTTCTATCCTTTTAGATGATAAAAAATAGTAAAACATTTGAGGTAGCCATCTTGCAACATTGATAGAATTAGCTGAGGTTAACGATACTTTGTTATTTATATCATAGTCATTAAATGCGTTTTTTACCATTGATTGGCATAAATCAAAATCACCTTCAACTTCAATTGCCTGAACGAAAGAACCATTTGTAGTAATTTGCTTTTCTTGGACTTCACTTATTTTACCCTTGGGATACAATATGCAGACATCAATATCTTTTGTACCAAGAAATCCATTTGCAACAGCTCCTCCAGTATCTCCAGATGTAGCCACTAAAACAGTGATTTTTTTTGAGCTATTATTATCTTTAAAATAATCTAAACATAATGCCATGAATTTTGCACCTACATCCTTAAATGCTAGGGTAGGTCCATGAAATAATTCTAAAGAATAAATTGAATTTTCAATTTCTTTTAAAGGAATTTCAAATGAAATTGTATTAGCTATAATATCTATTAATCTGTTTTTTGGTATTTCGTCTCCTATAAATTCTTTTATAACCTCATAGCAAAGCTCTATATCTTCAATTTCATTTAATGACTCTAATAATTTATTAGATAAACATATCTCTTTTTCTGGAAAATAAAGACCTTTATCGGGAGCTAAACCATTTATTACAGCATTCCTAAAAGATGTTGGTGCTGAGTTATGATTTAAGCTAATGTATTTCATCTAATCTAATATTTTGATTCCTCTTGGATTTACTTTTGATATAAAGCTATCATAATCTATATTTACTTTATCTAGATGACTACATATATTTTTTTGAATAATTTTTGAAGTTTTACTATTGTTTGATAATGAAAATATAGAAGGACCTGATCCAGAAATACCACAAGACAAAGCACCAGATTCAGTTGATATCTTTTTGATTGATTCAAACTCTGGAATTAATATAGATCTATCAGGTTCTACAACTTCATCTACTACACTTCTTGACATTAGGTCAAAATCTTCTGAGTATAAACTACTTATAAAAGCACCTAAATTAGCAGATTGTTGTACCATCTTCTCAATTTTTACATTTTTTTTAACAACTCTTCTAGAATCTGAAGTCTTTATTTCAATATTTGGCCTGATAATTATTAATTCTAAAGACTTGGGAGAAGGAAGTTTAATAATATCTAGATCAGAAATAGATCTAACCAAAGTTATTCCACCTAAAATTATAGGTGCAACATTATCTGCATGATAGGATCCGCTAACAAAATTCTCACCTTCCATAGAGAACCTGACTAAATCTAAATTATCAAAATGTGAATTTAGAAGTTGATTAATAGCATAAACTGTACCAGCAGAACTTGAAGCAGAGCTTCCAATTCCACTTCCAGGCTTTATCCCTTTGTTTATAATTATTTTAAAACCAAAGTCTATGTCAATATTTTTTAACATAGCTTGAGCAGCAATTCCAGCAACATTTTCATCAATGTTATTGGATATATTATAATTATCTATAGATTCTATTTCTATACCCCTAGACATAGTTTTGTAAACTTCAATTTCATCACCTCTATTTTCAAGACAAACTCCAAGTACATCATATCCACATGATAAATTTGTAATACTACCTGGTGAAAAAACTTTGATTCTATCCATTTTCTTGACTTGCTTTGATAATATCAGCAAAAACTCCAGATGCAGTAAACTCTCCACCAGCACCTGCCCCTTTAACAACTAAAGGTGAGTCTTTATATCTTTCTGTTTGAAAAACTGTTATATTATCACTACCAACGAGATTATAAAATGGGTGATCAACTGAAACAGCTTCTAATCCAACACTAGCATTACCATTATCTAGTTTTGCAACAAACTTTAATCTACAGTTTTTTTCTTTAGCATCATTTAAGATTTTATTAAAATGGGCTTTGTTGCTTTTTAGAGATAAAATAAATTCATCATTAGAGGATGTGTTTATTGATTCATCTGGTAAGAAATGATTCTTTTTAACATCTTCATATTCAAGGTTAAATCCACTTTCTCTAGCAAGAATTAATATTTTTCTACATACATCAATACCACACAAATCAATTTTTGGGTCAGGTTCAGTATATCCAAGATCAACTGCTTTAGAAACAATATCATGGAAAGTGTTTTCTTCTTGGAAATTGTTAAAAATATAATTTAGTGTGCCAGATAAAACTGCTTCAATCTTCAAAACTTTATCTCCGGAATTAATTAAGTTTTTCAGAGTACTAATAACTGGTAGTGCAGCTCCAACATTTGTTTCATAAAAGAAAGGTGAATTATGTCTCATTGATAATTCTCTTAATTCTTTATATACATTTAGTGTGCCAGAGTTTGATATTTTATTACAAGTGATTATTCCAACCCCATTTTTTAAATAATCGTTATAGGTTAATGGTATTATTTCGCTAGCAGTATTGTCAACAAACAAGCTATTTCTTCTATTTAATTCAATAATAGTTTTTTGAAATAAATCCTTATCAGCTTTGGTATTAGAATTATCTAATAATTCGGACCAATTTTTAAGATCTATCTCCTCCTTAGATATCAACATTTTTTTTGAATTAGATATACCTAAAACTTTAAGATTTAATCCAAGATTTTTTGAAATAAAATCTTTTTGATTTTTAATTTGCTGAATTAAATAACCCCCAACATTACCAACACCAGTTATAAATATATGTATATCTCTTAAATCTTTCTCAAAGAAGCTTTCATGTAATGCATTTAAAGCTTTTTTTGCATTAGTTTCATCAATAATTATAGATATGTTTCTTTCTGAAGCACCTTGAGCAATTGCTCTTACATTAATGTTATTATTACCAAGTGAGCTAAATAACTTTCCGCTGATTCCTTTTTTACTTTTCATTTTATCTCCAACTATAGCTATATTAGCAAGATTTGACTCAATCTGAGATTCATTAATTCTTTTTTGAGATATTTCAAATTCAAATTCTTTATCAATTACTTGTTTGGCAAGTTGTGCATCATTTGAATTTATTGCAATACAAATTGAAAACTCAGATGAGGCTTGAGTAATCATTACAACATTTATTTGATTAGATGATAATGATTCAAAAAATCTTTTTGAAAAGCCAGGAACTCCTACCATACCAGAACCTTCAAAATTTAAAATAGAAATATTTTCAATATGACTTATTCCTTTAACAATTTCATCATTATCAAGTTTTGTGGAATTTGAAATACATGTACCGTCTGCAGTTGGATCAAATGTATTTTTTATTAAAACTGGAATATTATCTTCGATTAAAGGTTGCAAAGTAGGGAAGTAGATAACTTTAGCCCCAAAGAATGAAAGTTCCATTGCTTCTTTGTAAGATAGAAATTCTATTGGAAACGCTTTTTTTACAATTTTTGGATTTGCACTAAATACACCACTGACATCAGTCCAAATTTCTAATACTTTTGCTTTAAGATATTTAGCATAGATTGCTGCACTATAGTCTGAACCACCTCTTCCAAGATTTGAAGTTTCACCCTTCTCATTTGAGCAAATATATCCAGGTGCAATTATCAACTTAGATTTAATTAGACCTATTTTATTCTTAATTGAAATTGAAGTTTTAGTTAAATCTAAAACTTGATTATTATTAAAATTTTTAGTAAAAATTAAGTCTCTAGAATCAATATATGATATGTCAAATCCTTTCTGTTTAAGGATTTCATAAATAATATTACTCGACAAAATTTCACCAAGTGTTAAAACTTTTGAAATTGTTTTGTCAGTTACTTCGTCAATAGTTGATATGGCATCAAGAATATCTTCAAGCTCATTTAAATTTTGTTTTAGGAAACTTTTAAGTGAGCTTTGTTTATCTAAAACAGAAAGATTATCTATTACTTCAAGATGTCTATGTTTAATCTCATTAATTATTACATCAACTGATTTACCTTTTGAAACAATACACTTTTGTAGAAGGTTTGTTATACCCCCCAATGCAGAAACAATTACAACTAAAGGTTCATCATTATTCTTTAGAATTGATATTACGTTATTTATAGACTTAGAATTTGCGACTGATGTACCGCCAAATTTTAAAACTTTCAAGAAGCTATCTCTTTTTTGTTGATTAATAGTGTTAAATGATCATCTTTAGATTTGTGATCTACAAGTAATTTATCACCCTTTTTAATTTTATCAGAAACTAAATTCTCAGCAATTAAATCTTCAATGTATTTTTGAATCATTCTATTCAAAGGTCTAGCTCCATTTTTTTGATCAAATCCCTTTTCACAAATAAAGGACTTAGCTTTTGGAGAGACTGATAAATCATAACCAATCCCAAAAACTCTTTCTTTTAATTTGCTTAATTCGATTTCAACAATTCTATTTATTTCTTTAATTGATAAGGAATTAAATATAATACAGTCATCAATCCTATTTAGGAATTCTGGAGCAAATGTATTTTTAAGTGCTCTTTGAATAACTTTTTGTTCAACCATAGATGTTTGGTCTAATGATGATTTAGTCTCAAATCCAACACCAATACCAAAATCATTTATTTGCTTGACACCAATATTTGAGGTCATGATAATAATTGTATTTTGAAAATTAATCTTCCTACCAACACTGTCAGTTAAAAAACCATCATCAAGGATTTGAAGTAACATACCATAAATATCAGGATGTCCTTTTTCAATTTCATCAAAAAGAACAACTGAGTATGGTCTTCTTTTGACTTTTTCAGTTAGCTGGCCACCTTCTTCGTATCCAACATAGCCTGGAGGTGCACCAATAAGTCTTGAAACTGAAAATTTCTCCATATACTCACTCATATCAATTCTTATGAGGTTTTCCTCAGATTCAAAAATCTCTGATGCTAATACTTTTGCAAGTTGAGTCTTTCCAACTCCAGTTTGACCTAGGAAAATAAACGAACCAATAGGTCTATTAGGAGAGTTCAAACCGGCTCTGTTTCTTTGGATAGATTTAACAACTTTAGAAACAGCTTCATCTTGTCCTATAATTTTGTCCTTTATAATTTTTTCAAGTTTTGAAAGCTTATTTCTTTCAGTAGATAAGATCTTATTTACAGGAATATTAGTCATCATTGATACTACATCAGCAATTTGATCTTCATCAACTGTAACTCTGTTTAGTTTTGAGTCCTCATGCCACCTATTTTGAGCTTCAACTAACTTTTTCTCAACTCTTTTTTCATCATCTCTTAATTTAGCTGCTTCTTCGTATTTCTGTTTTTTGACAACTGAATTTTTTAGTTCTCTAACATCCTCAAGTTGCTTTTCCATCAATACAACTTCTTCTGGCACATCCATATTGTTAATATGAGCTCTTGAACCAGCTTCATCTAGAGCATCAATAGCCTTATCAGGAAGAAATCTATCAGTTATATATCTTTGAGATAACTCAACACAAGCAATAAGAGCTTCATCAGTATAGTTAACGTTATGGTGAGACTCATATTTATCTTTAATATTTCTTAATATTTCAACAGTTTCATCTTTACTTGTTTCTTCAACAAGAATTTTTTGAAATCTTCTCTCTAGTGCTCCATCCTTTTCGATGTGCTGACTGTATTCATTCAATGTTGTTGCACCAATACATTGAATTTCACCTCTAGCAAGAGCCGGTTTAAACATGTTTGAAGCATCAAGACTACCAGTTGCACCACCTGCACCAACAATAGTATGAATCTCATCAATAAATAATATTATGTCTCTATTTTTTTCAAGCTCATTCATAACAGCTTTCATCCTTTCCTCAAATTGACCCCTATATTTTGTACCAGCAACTAAACTTGCTAGATCAAGAGTTATAACTCTTTTTCCGTATAAGACTCTAGAAACTTTTTTCTGTATAATTCTTAACGCAAGCCCTTCTGCAATAGCAGATTTACCAACTCCAGGTTCACCTATTAGAAGTGGATTATTCTTTTTTCGTCTACTTAAAATTTGAGATACTCTTTGAATTTCTTTATCTCTTCCTATTACAGGATCTAAATTATTTTTTTCTGCTAGAGCTGTGATATCTCTACCAAAGTTATCTAGCACTGGAGTTTTTGTATTTGATGGTGACTTAGTCTTTTGAGTTGATGAAAATGGATTATTAGAAGCTTCGTCAGAATCGTCTTTTTCATCTGGGAATGAAGAAGAAGAAGGATACTCAATTATATCATCTGATCCTGTTTCATTAATCATAGCTTTAAACTTCTCTTTTACATTATCATAACTTATGTCCATTTTGTTAAGAATTTTAGTTAATGGATCATTGTCATTTCTAAGAATGCACAAAAGTAAATGGGCAGTATTAATGTTTGTGCTTTGAAATAATTTGGCCTCTAAGAAAGTAGTTTTTAAAGCTCTTTCAGCTTGCCTAGTTAAGTGAAGGTTTCTCTTCTCATTAAGTCTTAACGATGAACTATCAATAATTGCAGGATTAAGAATTTCAATTTTCTTTCTTAACTCATCAAGATTTATATCAATTGAGTTCAAAATTGATATAGCTTTACCTCCGCCATCCCTTAAAATTCCAAGTAAAAGGTGCTCAGTGCCGATCTGTTTATGACCTAATCTAAGAGCCTCTTCTTTACTGTAAGAAATAACATCTTTTACTCTTGAAGAAAAATTATCATCCATTTCACTTACATTTTAAGACTAAAATATGCCATTAATATAAATTAACAAAGAAAATACTTATACTAATTGCTTATTTTAAGATAAAACTTTTCAATTGATATTGTTAATAAATAATGCTTTTTTATACATTAAATTTAAGCTAAAATATAGGCATTTATTTATTTTAGCAATTATATACTAATCTATGGAAAAAGAAAAACTTATCCCTATAAAAATTGAGGATGAAATGAAGTCAGCCTACATCGATTATTCGATGTCGGTTATTGTATCTAGGGCATTACCAGACGTTAGAGACGGATTAAAACCAGTTCACAGGAGAGTTCTTTTTGGAATGAATGAAATGGGTGTAAGATCTTCATCATCATATAAAAAATCTGCAAGAATAGTTGGAGATGTTATGGGTAAATATCATCCACACGGAGATAGTTCAGTTTATGACACAATGGTAAGAATGGCTCAAGAATGGAGTCTAAGATATATTTTAGTTGATGGTCAAGGTAATTTTGGCTCTGTAGATGGCGACAGTCCTGCAGCAATGAGGTATACTGAAGCAAGAATGCAAAAAATTTCTGAAGATCTTCTTTCAGATATTGATAAAGAAACTGTGGACTTTCAATTAAACTTTGATGATACAATTATGGAACCTACAGTTCTACCAACTAGAGTTCCAGCTTTGTTAATAAATGGTGCTTCTGGTATAGCAGTTGGAATGGCTACAAATATGCCTCCTCATAATCTATCTGAAGTTATTGATGGTATTATCCATTATATAGAAAATAATGATATAACAATTGATGAATTAATTCAGTATATAAAGGCACCAGATTTTCCAACCGGAGGAACTATTTATGGTTATGATGGAGTCAAAGAAGCTTTTCACACTGGAAAAGGTAGAGTAGTCATGAGAGGTAAGGCTTTGATTGAAAATGTTAATGATAGAGAATGTATAATTGTTTCAGAGATTCCATATTTAGTTAACAAAGCTGAAATGATAAAAAAAACAGCCGAATTAATTAATGATGGAAAGATTGAGGGCATTTCAACTATTCGAGATGAATCAGATAGAAAAGGAATGCGAATAGTATACGTTTTAAAGAGGGATGCAATTCCAAATATAGTTTTAAATAAACTATATAAATTCACTCAACTTCAATCATCTTTTAGTGTTAATAATGTTGCATTGGTTAATGGAAGACCTCAGCTTTTGAATCTCAAAGATTTGATTCATTATTTTGTAGATCACAGACATGATGTAGTTGTAAAAAGGACAACATTTGAACTTAATAAAGCTGAAGAAAGATCTCATATTCTAGAAGGTCTTATAATAGCCAGTGATAATATTGATGATGTTATAAGTTTAATAAAAGAATCATCAAATGCTGAAGAAGCAAGAATTAAATTAGAAAAAAAATATAAACTTTCTGAAACTCAAGCAAAAGCAATTATTGAAATGAGATTGCGTCAACTAACTGGTCTTGAGCAAAGTAAACTTAGAGAAGAGTACGATGATCTTCAAAAAACTATCAAAGGTTACAAAGAATTACTCGATAGTAAACCTTTGAGAATGAGATTAATTAAAGAAGAATTATACGAAATTAAAGAAAAGTACGGTGATGAAAGAAGATCTGTTGTTGAGTATGCTGGAGGAGATTTTAGGGTAGAGGATATTATTCCAAATGAGAAGGTTGTTATTACAATATCACATGCCGGTTATATTAAAAGAACACCATTAAGTGAGTATAAGACTCAAAATAGAGGTGGAGTTGGCCAAAAAGCTACTAAGACTCGTGATGAGGATTTTCTTGAAAATCTATTTGTTGGTACAAATCATCAATATATGTTGTTCTTTACTCAGAAGGGTAAGTGTTTTTGGATGAGAGTTTATGAAATCCCTGAGGGCTCAAAAAATTCTAAAGGTAGAGCAATCCAAAACTTAATCAATATTGAGCAAGATGACAAGGTTAAAGCCTTTATATGTACACAAGATTTAAAAGACGAGGATTATGTAAATAGTCACTATGTAATAATGGCTACTAAAATGGGACAGGTAAAAAAGACTTCTCTTGAACAATATTCAAGGCCTAGATCCAATGGTATTAATGCAATTACAATAAAAGACGAAGATGAATTATTAGAAGCAAAACTAACAAATGGTAATAGCCAGATAATGTTAGCTGTGAAATCTGGAAAAGCAATTAGGTTTGAGGAAAATAAGACAAGGCCTATGGGAAGGAATGCGTCAGGTGTTAGAGGTATTACATTGAAAGACAAAAAAGATGAAGTTGTTGGAATGGTATCAGTCAATGACATGGATGCAAATATTCTCGTTGTATCTGAGAATGGATATGGAAAAAGATCCTCTCTTGAGGATTATAGATTAACTAACAGAGGTGGTAAGGGTGTAAAAACAATATCTATTACAGAAAAAACTGGTAAATTAGTAACCTTAAAAAGTGTCTCGGACAATGATGACCTAATGATTATAAATAAGTCTGGTATTGCTATAAGAATGCAAGTAGAAGATCTAAGAGTAATGGGGAGAGCTACACAAGGAGTAAAATTGATAAGTATCAAAGAAGGTGATAGTATTGCAGCGGTAGCTAAGGTAATGAAAGACGAAGAAGAAATCGAAGATTTAGGGGATATTGAATTTACAGGAGACACAATTGAATAATTGAATAAATCATAAATAATGAAAAAAATAATTATATACATGTTACTCCTTTTTATGTCATTTTCATATAGTCAAAAAAAGGAATTGCGAAATGCTGATAAATTTTATGCATCTGGTGAATATTCATCAGCTCTAGACTTGTTAGATTCTTCAAAAAGTCTATTTGATTCAAGTGATGATAAAATTAAATCTCAGGTTATGTTTTTATATGGAAAAATTCATACTTCTATGGAGGATTTTAGCCTAGCAATTAAAGCATTTGAGATGTCAAGAAGTTTGGGAACCACTAACGAAATTCTAAATCCAGAATTATCTAAACTTGAAAATGCTATTATAACAAGTGCTGTTGGAGATAATGAGACAGAAAATTTTTCAGAGGCTGCAAAAAAACTTAAACTGGCATACGATATAAATCCTGATATGAATCAGCAATATCTCTATTATGCTGCTTCATCTGCAGTTAACTCTATGGATTATAATCTTGCACTTGAGTATTACTTAATGTTATCAGATATTAAATATGACGGAATTGAAACTAAATATTATATTACTGAAGTAGAATCAGGAAATGAAATTGAAATTAATTCTGAAACTGAATTTAACTTATTACAAAAATCTAAAGATTACTCAGATCCAAGAGAAGAAGAAACTGAATCTAAACTCCCAGAAATTGTTAAAAATATTGCATTAATTTATAAAGAGTTGGGAGAAAATGATAAAGCTCTTGCTGCTATTGAAGATGCTAGATTATCAAATCCTGATGATGTAGGACTTATAATCACTGCTGCAAATATATATTTTGAATTAGACGATAAAGAAGCTTTTAAATTAACTATGGCAGAGGCAATTGAAAAGGATCCTAATAATGCAGTTCTTTATTATAATTTAGGTGTTGTAAGTGGTGAATTAGGTGAAAAGGATGCCGCAGTTTCTTACTATGAAAAATCTATTGAATTAGATCCCAGTAATGAGAATAGTTATCTTAATCTAGTAGCTCTTATTCTTGATGGTGAACAGAATATTGTCAATGAGATGAATAACTTAGGAACATCAAGAACTGATAATCTAAGATATGATGAGCTAAAAAAACTTAGAGAGGACCTATACAGAAAATGTGTCCCTATTTTAAAGGATTTAATTGCTATTAACAATAATGTTGAGGCTATAAGAACCTTAATGAATATTTATGGAACCTTGGGTGATAATCCTGGCTATGTTGAAATGAGAGATTTATTAGATCAACAAGAATAATTTATTCTTTCTCAGGTCGTTTTTTTAGCTAAATTTGTAAATCTTTTTGGAGAGGTGCCAGAGTGGTAATGGAGCAGATTGCTAATCTGTCAACGTGTAAACGTTGCCTGGGTTCGAATCCCAGTCTCTCCGCATTATGGTCGCGTAGCTCAGCTGGATAGAGCATCTGCCTTCTAAGCAGACGGTCATAGGTTCGAATCCTATCGCGATCACTCTAATTTTAAGATTGTTTAAAGCTAATACTAACTTTGAACAATCTTTTTTTTATTTTAATTTAATTGTAATTAAATGTTGATAAAGAAACTAGTAATATTCATATTTGATTTAGTATTTTAACAGAATAGATGGATTACTCGCCTAATAAAATAAATATATGGATGCTTATGAAACTTCCAGCAGCTTGGCTAAGCGGTGTCAGACTAACCTTAATTAATGATTCTAAATGTGAAGTAAAAGTTAGATTTAGATGGATTAACCAGAATCCTTATAGATCAATGTTTTGGGCAGTTCAAGGAATGGCAGCGGAGCTTACTACAGGTATGTTATTAACAAAGTCTATTAAAGACTCCAATGCTAATATCTCGATGCTTCTTGTAGGAAATAAATCAAAATTTTATAAAAAAGCAGTTGGTAAAATAACTTTTACTTGTGAGGAGGGTAAAAATGCAAAAAAACTAATTAATTCAACAATTCAAAATATTACTTCAAAAGCTTGGTTTAAAGCTATGGGTTATGATGAGACTGGAAATCTAGTTTCAGAATTCGATTTTGAATGGTCATGTAAAAAAAGAAAAAATGAATAAGAATTTTTATAAAGATTTAAATATACCTGTAATAGCAGCTCCTCTTTTTTTGATTTCTGGGCCAAGGCTCGTAATTGAGTGTTGTAAAAACGGAATAGTTGGAACTTTTCCAGCTTTAAATCAAAGAACATCAGAAGGTTTTGAAAATTGGATTATCCAAATAAAAGATGAACTGGCTGATTATAAGGAAAAGACCGGTATAAAGCCTGCACCATTTGGTGTAAACCTAATTGTTCATCCCTCCAACATCAGAATTAAAGCTGATCTAGATATTTGTGTAAAGCATAAAGTTCCTATGATTATAACTTCTTTAGGTGCAGTTCCTGATATTGTTAATGCAATTCATAGTTATGGTGGATTAGTTTATCATGATATTATAAAGAAAAGACATGCTGAAAAAGCTGCTGAAGCTAATGTCGATGGTTTAGTTCTTGTTACTGCAGGTGCTGGTGGACATGCAGGTTTAAAAAATCCTATGGCTATGATATCGTTAATTAGAGAATTTTTTAAGAAAACGATTATACTTTCGGGCTGTATATCAAATGGGAGAGATATTGCATCAGCCCTTCAAATGGGTGCTGATATTGCATATATGGGTACAAGATTTATTAATACAAAAGAGAGTCTTGCAGAACAGGCCTATAAAGATATGATTATTAACTCCTCAGCAGAGGATATAGTCTATACTGCTGCAGTCTCAGGTGTTCACGCTAATTTCTTAAGACCAAGTCTTGAAGCAATGGGTGTAACTGAGGAAGTATGGAATGACTCAAAAAAAATTGACTTTGGTAAAGATATGGCTGAGGCTGAAGCTAAGGCATGGAAAACAATATGGTCTGCTGGTCATGGTGTTAGCTCTATAAATGATAATCCAAGTGTTAAAGATTTGGTTACTAAATTAAAAGATGATTTCATTAACTCTCTTAAATCTAATTATAGTAATCTTAATTATCTAAATAATCAATTTTGAGTTCAATGATTGAGATTATTACGACAGGGGGTACTATTGATAAAGTTTACTTTGACAAAAACAGTAATTATCAAGTAGGTGATCCATTTATTGTAGATTTGTTAACCAAAATGAATGTAAATGTTGATTACCAAATAAGTCCTTTAATGAAGGTTGATAGTTTAGATATGAATGATTCTGATCGAAAAAAGATTTTTAATCATATAGCTAAATCAAACTTTAATAAGATATTGATTACTCATGGCACTGATACAATTGTTGATACTGCTACTTATCTTAATCAACAAAAAAATAAAACAATTGTATTAACAGGCTCCCTTAAACCTGCACTTTTTGTTGATAACGATGCAATATTTAATATTGGCTGTGCATTTACAGCAGTTCAGACTTTAGGCAAAGGAGTATATGTAATTATGAATGGACAAATATTTGAACCCAGTAATTGTAGAAAAAATAAGGATAAAAATATTTTTGAAAAAATTAAGTAATAATAGACCTCAAAATAGACAATCCAAAAATAGCTGCTGTCTCAGATCTAAGTCTGTTCTTACCAAATGATACTTCAGTAATATTATTATTTTTAGCTTCCTGAATCTCATCATCTGAAAATCCACCCTCAGGACCTATAATAAGACAAACTTTATTTGAGTTTACAAACTTTTCTTTTAAAATATTTTTTGTCTTAAGATTTGCCATTATCTTTTGATCTTTATTGTTCTTTAAAAAATCAGAAAATTTCTCGGTATTATTAATTTTAGGTTTAAATACTTGATTAGATTGCTTTAGGGAGCTAATAGTAATCCTTTCAAGCCTTTCATGATTTACTTTCTTTTTTTCTGAATGTTTAGTTATAATTGGAGTTATTTCCCTAACACCAATCTCTGTAGCCTTTTCTACAAACCATTCAAATCTAGACTGATTTTTTAGAGGAGAAATAGCAATATGAATAGATGCTTTTTCAGGATTTTGCTTGGATAACTTTTTAATTTTAACTTTAACTTTTTTTCCTTTTTCAATTATCTTACATTCTGCTAAGAGCCCATTTCCATTAGTAAAATTAATTATATCGCCTATATCTCTCCTATATGTCTTTAATATATGTCTGCTGTCATTTTCATTGACTATTATCTCATTATCTGTTTCGCTAAAATTTGAAAAAAATAAATTCATTAGAAACTATATCTTGGTAGAGGTGTAGATTTTAAATCTGATATTTCAGATGTAGAATACTTTAAATAACCTACAATCCCAATCATAGCAGCATTATCTGTAGTATACTGAAGCTCAGGAATAAAGATTTTCCAATTATTTTCTTTTAACTCATCATCTAATCTGTTTTTAAGATAACTGTTAGCAGATACACCACCTCCAAATACAATTGAGTAAAGATTATTCTCTTTGGCTAAAAATTTGACTTTATTTAATAAGTTATCTACTAAGTTTTTTTGAATTGAAGCGCATATGTCATGTAAATTCTCATCTATAAAATTCTTATTCTTATTTATATTATTGTGGACAAAATTGATAAAAGCTGTCTTAGTTCCACTATAACTTATGTTCCCACCTTCAACCTTAGGCAAAGGAAAAATAAACTTAAGTTCGTCTCCCATTTTTGATAATTTATCAATTTCTGGTCCAGCAGGGTAGTCTAGTCCTATTTTTTTTCCACATTTATCAAAAGCTTCTCCAATTGCGTCATCTAATGTCTCTCCAAGAATCTTCATTTTAAAATAATCTTCGACTAAAATGAATTGCGTATGACCTCCCGATATTGTTACTCCAAGAAAAGGAAAATCTGGATTCTTTTTACCATTATTAATAAAATTAGATAATATATGTGCTTGCATATGGTTAACCTCAATTACTGGAACTCTAAGGGAAACTCCTAATGATTTTGCAAATTCAGTTCCAACAATAAGAGAGCCCATTAAGCCTGGGCCCCTTGTGAAGGCTATTACTGATATTTCATTTAAAGAAATACCAGATTCTTTAATAGCTGATTCAACAACTGGTATTATGTTTGATAAATGAGCCCTTGACGCTAATTCAGGTACCACTCCTCCATATTTTTTATGTACAGATTGGTTAGCAATTTTATTCGACAAAACTATATCATTTTTTAAAACTGCTGCTGATGTATCGTCGCAAGAAGATTCAATACCTAATATATAAATATCTTTATTTGACATTACTATCTTTGTAATACAAATTTAATCAGAATAGTCATTAAGAATCTAAAAAAAATATTTTTAATAACCCTTGTGTTTGGGGTAATGCTAATAGCTTCATTATTTGTGGCTATCAATACCTCCGGAGTCCAGAATTATCTTAAGCAAAGTTTTATAGATTATATAAACATTAATACTGATAACTATTTACAAATTGAAGATTCATCATTTAATTATAAGGGTGAAGTTGTTTTTAATAAAATTTCATTATCAAATAAAGAATCTGACACTATATTTTTTATTGAGACTTTAAGAACTAATTTTTTTCCCCTGATTTCAGATTTAACTTTGAATAATTCTCTAAACATTGAAGGTCTTGATTTATCAATTGATCTTACAAACAATTTATCAAACAAGTTTGATGATGAATTTGAAGAAATAATAGGTAATATATTCTTTGATAGAGTTAATATATTAAACTCAAGTGTTAAGTTAATCATTGATTCAGTTCAAAATAATATTACAATTGATAAGCTGAATGCACATGAAATTAATAATGTTGATGGTCTATTTGTTAAACTAAATAGTTTTTCTGGTAATGTAAATGATTTAAAAATTGATGAGTTTAATTCAGAGATGAGCTATCGTGATGGTTTAATAAACTTTTCAAATTCTAATCTAGTATTTGCTGATCAATTTATAAAAGGGAATATAAATTTTCAATTAGATGATCAAAATAAGCTTAGTAATTTTGAAGAATCTAATATAGAATTTAGCCTAAATGCAAATAATTTTAAATTTTTAGATAAAAGTATATTAGATAAACCTATTATTCAAGGAGAAATAATATTTAAAGGATTAAAAGAAAATATTATCCTTGAAAAATTGAATTTAAAAACAGAAATATTAGAATTTAAATCTAGTGGATATTTAAGAGATATATTGACAAACGATTATGAGATTTCTATAGATTTATTTGATATTGATATTAATGAAGAAGATGTAAGTAAAAAATTAAATTTAGATCAACAGTTTAATCTTCCATTACTTGATGGAAATATTATCTTAACTGATGGGCTTATAACTTATACTTTTTCTCAAAAAAATATTTATGAATCTACTGCCTATATAAGTGGAATAGGACTATTAAAAGATGAGACTTCGTTTGACTTTAATATTATTTTAGATCTTTTAAAAGATGATGATTTATTAGGCTCTCTTAATCTAGATAAATTAAAATTGGATTCAAGATTTAGAATAATATCAGATCAACAACTAATCTTAAATGGAGATATCAAGATTATTGAGAATAATAATGTTACAAATATTGATTTTAATAGTAGTATTGTAAATAATAACCTATCATCAAGACTTGGATTAGTAAAAGAAAACTTAAGACTTGACTTAGAAATTTATGGTAATCTACTAAACAAAAGATTGAATGCATCTGGTAAAATATCTCAAGAAACTATTCTTTTAAACAGTATAAATAATATTAGTGCTGATACTAATATTGAAATTGACTTTTCAGATGAAAAGTATGTTAAATCTAACATAAAATTAAAAGAAATTAGAATAGATACATCCAATGATAAAATATATTTAACCGAACTTAGTGAAATAAATGAAATTCTAGACTACGCTTTCATAGATGCTAATAAAAAATATGATTTTAGCCTTCAATTGAATGACAAAAAACTTTACCTCGAATCTAATCTTGGCTCTAATATTTTAATCAATGGTTTTTATAATAATGAGAATGATGTTGATATAAGTTTTGAACTTTCAAATTTATTTATTCAAAACTTCTTTGAAATAAATAAAAACCCAGTTTCTGGTAATATTGAGTCTAAAATAAACATAAACAGAAGCGAGACAAATAGAATACTTAATATAAGTACTAAGATAAAAGATATTAATATCAAAGAACATGAAATAGGTAATTTAGAAGTTAATGCTTTTGGAAATACAGATTTTAACTCATACTCAGTCGATTTAAAATTATTAAAAAACAAAAATATTACTCTTGAGTCCAAAGGAACAGTTATTGCGATAAATGAAAAACCAAATTTAGACTTAGATTTAAATTTTAATGATTTTGATATATCATTTATTGAAAAAATTGGCTCAAATACTTTAAAAGAAATCTCTAGTTCAATTACTGGACAAGTTAATCTATGGGGTGCATATGATAATATTCAACATAATGGAAACTTAGTATTAAATAAGTCAAAATTATTTATTCCATATTTAAATATTGAATACTTAATAGATGATAACTCATTACTAACTCTTTATAATCAGAATATTGAGTTTAATGATGTTTCAATAAGTCATAATGAATCAAATTCTTCCTCTTCTTTAAATGGAAAAATAACCCATTCAGATTATAAGGATTGGAATTTAAGCTTAGTCTTTCAATCAGATAGATTATTTATTTTAAACAAGGAGTTTAATGAAGGTGAAAATTTTTTTGGCAAGGCATATATTGATGGGGAAATTTCAATTACAGGTCCAACTGATCAAGTTGCTATTGATATAGATGCAATAACAAAACCTGGAACATACATAACTATACCAAAAACAAATAACTATTCAATTGATAATTTCTCTTTTATAGAATTTAATGACTTAAATAATTCAAATTTATCTAATAATAATAAATTATTTGAAGATGCCAGTCAATTTAATAACAAAACTGTTGATTTAAATATTAACCTTGAAATTGATAATAATGCTAAAGTAGATATAACTATAGATCAGGAAACAGGTAGCTTCATAAGTGGAACTGGAAATGGTAATCTATTTATGGAAATAGATTCTGATGGAAAATTTAATATTTATGGAGATTATACAACTACTGAGGGGGAATATAATTTTAAAGACCTTGCTTTAATTGATAAAAAATTTAAATTAAAGGACGGTGGAACAATTATATTCGATGGAGAGCCTCTTGGAGCACAAATGAATTTGCTGGCAATTTATGAAGTCCCTGGTGGTTCTAATCCAGCCTTACTTTTAGACAATCCCAATTTTAATAAAAAAATTCCAACTGATGTTGAAATTAAGCTTACAGGAAATTTAACAAAACCTAATAATCCCGATTTTGACATATATTTTCCAAATACTAGTAGCACTGTAACCTCAGCAATTAATTATAAATTAAATGATCCTGAGATAAGACAACTTCAAGCTATCTCTCTTTTGACTCAGGGAATTTTTATAAATGAAGTTAGTGTTTCTATTGAGGGATTAACAAATAATATATATGAGAAGATATCTGATATCTTTAGTGATTTATTAGGGGGTTCACAGGGCCCACTTAAAGTTGGTTTAAATTATTTACAAGGAGATAAAAGCGATATACTTGATATTAAAACAGAGGATAGATTTGGAGTTACTCTATCTACTGAAATTAGTGATAAGATACTTTTCAATGGTAAAATTGGAGTTCCAATAGGTGGAATCGAAGAAACTCTAATTATTGGAGATGTTCAAATTGACTTTATTTTAAATGAGGATGGTTCTCTTAAGGCCAAAGTTTTTAATAGAGAAAATGAATTTAGGTATATTGGTGATAAGCTAGGTTATACTCAAGGTGTTGGCTTATCATATCAAGTTGATTTTCAAACTTTTCGAGATTTACTTTCTAAACTTGTTCAAAAAAACAAGTAATCTGTTTTTAAAAATTAATGATCGTTTTACAATAATAGATTTTTATGAGTAAATTTGTGCAACTTTAGCTAAAATTGATTAATAAATTAAAAAAAATAGGGGTATTAACATCAGGAGGTGATTCTCCTGGAATGAATGCTGCTGTTAGAGCAGTTGTTAGATCTGCTGAATTTCACAAAATAGATTGTTTTGGTATTTATAAAGGCTTTGAAGGATTAATATCCGATGATATAAAAAAACTCAACGCAAGATCAGTTAAAAACATTATCAATAAAGGTGGTACTATCCTAAAATCTGCCAGGTGTCTTGAATTTAGAACTAAAGAGGGTAGAGTAAAAGCAAAACAAACTTTAGATAAATATGGAATAGATTCTTTAATAATAATTGGAGGAAATGGTTCACTTGAAGGAGGTAAAGTTTTTGAAGAGGAGAATGGTATTAAAGTTATTGGAATTCCAGGTACTATAGACAACGACTTAGCTGGAACAAGCTTCTCTTTAGGGTATGATACTGCCCTCAACACAGCTATAGAGGCAATTGATAAAATTAGGGATACTGCTATTTCGCACAACAGACTTTTCTTTATAGAGGTTATGGGTAAAGGTTCAGGTCATATTGCTTTAAATGCTGGAATTGGTGCAGGTGCAGAAGAAATTTTAATCCCTCAGAAGAATATGGATCTGGATAGATTGCTTAAATCACTAAAACGTAGTGAAAAATCTGGAAAATCCTCAAGTATAATTGTTGTATCTGAAGGAGAAAAAATTGGAGACAATGTATTTAAATTTTCTTCTTATATAGAAAAAAACTTTCCACACTACGAAACCAGAGTTTCAATTCTTGGGCATATTCAAAGAGGAGGTTCTCCCTCATGTTTTGACAGAGTTCTAGCTTCAAGAATGGGTGTTTTTGCAGTTGACTGTTTATTAGAAAATAAAAGTAAAATAATGGTGGGTATAATCGACAATAAAATAGTCTCTGTCCCCATCGATATTGCCTTAAAAGGAGGCCAAGACATTGATGAAGACCTTATTAGGGTTAGTGATATAATTTCAATTTAATTTAAAAAAAAATGGCAATAAATATAGGTATTAACGGTTTTGGAAGAATAGGTAGACTGGTTTTTAGATCTGCTATTAACAATGATAGTTTTAATATTACATGTATTAATGATCTTTTAGATATAAATCACTTAGCATATCTTCTAAAGTTTGATTCAGTCCATGGAACTTTTGATGGCTCTATTGAAATAAATGATAATAAATTGATTGTTAATGGAAAGCCAATAAAAATAACAGCTGAAAGAGATCCTGTTAATATTGATTGGTCTGGTATGAATACTGATATTGTAGCTGAGTGTACAGGTATTTTTACTACTATTGAAACTGCCTCTGCTCATTTAAATTCAGGTGCAAAGAAAGTTGTAATTTCTGCTCCTAGTGCAGACGCTCCTATGTTTGTAATGGGTGTTAATCATCTTGATGCAAAGCCTAATGATCTTATAGTATCCAATGCATCTTGTACAACTAATTGCTTAGCACCAATTGCTAAAGTTTTAAATGATAGTTTTGGAATAGAGGAAGGTCTAATGACAACTGTGCATGCAGCTACTGCTACACAGTTTACTGTTGATGGTCCATCAAAAAAAGATTTTAGAGGTGGTAGAAGCTCTCTTTTAAATATTATACCGAGTTCTACTGGAGCAGCTAAAGCAGTTACTAAAGTAATTCCGTCTTTAGAGGGAAAATTAACAGGTATGGCTTTTAGAATTCCCACTGCGAATGTTTCTGTAGTTGATCTTACAGTTAGATTATCTAAAAAGACAAGTTATGAGGAAATTAAAAAACACATGCTAGATGCATCAAAAAATGATCTTAATGGAATACTTGGTTATTGTGATGATCTAGTTGTTTCGCAAGATTTTATTGGGGATAAAAGAACATCTATTTTTGATGCTAACGCAGGTATGGAGCTAAACTCAAACTTTTTCAAAATAATCTCTTGGTATGATAATGAATGTGGCTATTCAAATAAGTTACTTGATTTATCTAAACATATCTTTTCAATATAAACTAAAATGATTTTAATAGTTGATAGTGGATCTACTAAAACCGACTGGATATCACTTGATAAAAATGGTGATGAATTGTTCTCAACTCAAACTCTTGGGTTAAACCCGCAAATGTTATCCAATGAAATACTAAACGAACGTATTAAAAATAACTTTGATATTTATAAAAATAGAAAAAATGTTAAAAAACTATTTTTTTATGGTGCTGGCTGTGGAGTTGAATCAACCCAGAACAGAATTTTAAATGTATTTAAGTCTATTTTTACAAATAGTGAGTTTGATATAAAAGAAGATACATATGCCGCTGTTTATTCTGTAGTTGATAAAGGAGTTCCTTCTATAGTAAATATTATTGGTACAGGTTCAAATTGTTCTTATTATGATGGTAAAAATGTAATTCAAAAAGTTCATTCTTTAGGGTATGTTTTAATGGATTATGCTAGTGGAAACTATTACGGAAAGTATCTGATTAGAGCATATTATTTTAATAAAATGCCTGAAAATCTTAGAGAAGAATTTGCTCAAAAATTTGATTTATCACCAAATACCATAAAGAATAAATTATACAGAGAAGAAAATCCAAATACTTACTTGGCTAGTTTTGCTCGTTTTTTAATTGAAAATAAATCCAATGAATATTTTAAAGAAATAATTTTTAAAGGTCTTGAAAGGTTTATTGATTATCAGATCCTCCAATATGACGATTTTAGCAAAGTTGATGTTCATTATGTAGGTTCTATTGGGTATTTCTTGAAAGATGAAATTATAAAAATTGGTAAAAAATATAATTTAAAGACTGGTAAGTTTGTTAAAAGACCTATTGAAGGTCTAGTCGAATACCATAAAAAGAATATTCTTAAATAATTAATTTATTGCTATCATAGATATCTCGACATTAACATTCATTGGTAATGTTTTTACTGCTATAGTTTCTCTAGCAGGTTCCATTCCACTTTCAAGGTAACTACCATAAATCTCATTTACATCATTGAAATATTTCATATCTGACAAAAATATTGTTGACTTTACTACATTTTTAAAGTCCATTTTAGCTTCAGCTAATATATTCTTTAAATTCTTCATTACTTGGTGAGTTTCATCTATTATAGAGTTATTATTTAAATTCATTGAGTCAGGATCTAATGCAATTTGACCAGAAATAAATAATATGTCATTTTTTAAAATAGCTTGGTTATAAGGACCTATTGGTGCTGGTGCATTTTTAGTATTGATTATTTTTTTCATTTATAAAGTTCTATCAGGTTCTGATCTTTTTTCATATTTAAGATCACTTAAAAGCCCAGATTTAATGCCTATGAAAAAATTCCATGATGCTCTGGGACTGAAAGGTACCCAAGAAAAATTCAATCTCCAACTATCTAAGTCTCTATCAAATCTAAGCTGAGTATATGTAAAACCTTTTTGTTTAAAATCATATCCAGATGAAACTCCAACTTTCCACTTTGGAGTAAGACTTAAATTTGAAGATATCATAAGGGAATTTGTTGAAAAATCATTTTGACCACTTGCATTGTTATATGTTAATGAATAAGCAAGATTTAGTGACCATGGTAATACATATCTATATTTTTCAAGGTTAATCTCTTCTTCTTCTTCTTCTTCTTCCATATATTGTCTAGAATTAGAAAAATCTTGAGATACACCAAACAAATCATCTGGTCTTCCACCACCAGATGTTGATTCATTTATTTGTTCATCTGATTGTCCTCTTTTAAAAGTATTATTATTTATTGAGTACTGGGTTGAAAGATTTGCACTGGTTAATCTAAGAAGCCCACCTCCATTCTTAACATTAAAAACGTTAATTCTTCGATTATTCTCATCTAACCCATATAGATCAAAAGTAGCCCCAGTATTCAATGCAAGTCCTTTTGCAAGATCTATAGTTCCAGTTACTCTTACAGGTGACCATTTAAACTCCTCAGCAGCAATATTATATCCAGTTGAAATATTTAAATTTTTTAATATGTTTACTTTTCTTAATTCAGTCTGTGTTGAATCTTTAGGTTTCACTTTGGCCTCCAATGTGTTTTGAATACTAATTCCAATACTACTAGAGTAATTCTTTCCAGGAACTCCGTATAAGCCACCCTGAAATCTGGTATATTCAGCTGTATTTCCATCAGCATCAATTATATAGGTGTCATAATACTCTTCAAAACTAGGATTGTTTGAGTAAGAAATACTTGGAGTAATAGTATGTCTAATTGATTGAACTTTATTCTTAGGTTTAAAATTTAAAATACCGTAAATTTTTGTTGTAACACTAGCGTTATAATTATATATTCCATATCTATCGAAACCAGAAATTGTATCCTTTACCACTCCTAAATCTTCATCATAATTGTTATACTTTATAGTCTTTCCGCTCCATACTTCCTTATAAGTACCTCCAACACTAACACTGAAATGTTTAAAAACCTTAAAGTTAGTAGTAAATGGAATATCATGTTGAACACCAGATTTAGCATTTTCAAACATTCCCTTTTTTAGAAGCAAATCATCAGCAAAGATTGCCCTATTTTCTGCTTTTGATGAATATTGAATATTTATATTTTGAAAAAATCCTTTTTTAGATCTACCTTTTCTTTCAAAAGGATAGAATCTTGCGGAATTTAAAGTCAAAGTAGGTAAAGTTAAATTTACTTGTTTAGACTGAGTATTTTGAGACATATTAGCGTTTAAACTAAGTCTTACGCCAGCAGAACCAGGAAAACTTTTAGAGTATGAAATAGACGAACTTAAATTATTATTTAAAAAATTTCCTGTGTTCAATTGATTAACAGATTGCCTAAAATAGTCGCTACTACCAAAATTCACAGATGCACTGAAGGTAGAGTTAGGTGATGATTTGGTATCTTTCGAGTGACTCCATCTCACATTATATACAGTAGATTTTCCATATCCAGGTAATCCTCTTTCTCCATTTATTAGATTCTCATATCTAATAGTGAAATTTCCATTGTATTTATATCTCTTTCTATATATTGAGCTAATATTTACTCCATAGCTTCCATTTGTATAGTAATCTCCTAATAATGTAAGATCAAAAAATTCTGATATTGGAAGATAATATCCTCCATTTTGAAGCGAATATCCTCTTTCATTACTTTCATTAATATTTGGAATTATAAAGCCAGAATCTTTTGTTTGTTGAGATGGAAAATATGCAAAAGGAAGACC
>JAFMFH010000018.1 GCA_017856235.1 Flavobacteriaceae bacterium
AACCCTTAATTGATTAAGGGTTAATTTTATTGATAAATCGGAGGATTTCTTTGGGTGGAAGACCGGATTCGAACCGGCGACATCTAGAACCACAATCTAGCGCTCTAACCAACTGAGCTACAACCACCATATTGAGTGGCAAAAATAGGTGATTTAAAAAATATAATAAAGAATTTTCTGAAAATTATATAAGATCAAATAGATTGTCTACTGCAATATTTCTTCTTGATTGAAAGGCTTCTGCATACTCAACATCTATTAACCTGCCATAATTTTTTGATCTATATGAAATACTTTCAATAAAGTTCTCAGAATTTATTTTAGTTGATGTAGTATTTCCGTCTTTAATTACTTGGCTTTTATAAGCTAAAATTGAATTAATTTTTGAATCAATAAAATTTGAAATATCAATTAAAACATCAGGCTGAAAGTCATTCCATTGTTGATAATTAAGGTTAATTTTTGGTCTCCATGGATCTTGATTTTCACCATCATAAGATGTTTCGAGCTTTGATAGGCCACTTATAAAAGAGGAATCATATATTAAATCAGATGCTTTACCATGGTCAGAGTGGCGATCAATTTGAGTATTGGATAAAATGACATCTGGCCTGTAACGCCTAATGATTTCTACAATTCGAATTTGACTTTCTTTATTATTAAAAATAAATCCATCCTCAAATTCAAGATTCATACGAAAAGAAACACCTAAAATTTTTGAAGCTTCACTAGCCTCTTTGTCTCTTATTTCAACAGTACCATTTGTACCGAGCTCACCCCTAGTTAAATCAACAATTCCTACTATTTTTCCTACAGAAGTAGATTTAGCGATTGTACCACCACATCCCATTTCTACATCATCTGGATGAGCACCGAATGCGAGTATATCTAATTTCATACTGAAGAATTTTTAATTGCTTGATCAAGATCTTTATAAAGATCTTCGTAGGATTCAATTCCAACAGACAGTCTAATTAATTTATTTCCAATCCCTTGGTTATCTCTCTCATCCTGAGTAAGGAGACCATGAGAAGTCTTCATAGGGAAGTTAACTGTAGACTCTACTCCAGCTAAACTCATTCCTGGTTTTACAACTTTGAGATTTTTTAAAAATTTATAAACATCAATATTTTCATTTAAATCAAAAGACATCATTGCTCCAAAGTCTTTCATTTGATTCTTAGCAATTTCGTGAGAAGGATGTGATTCAAGCCCCGGGTAATAAACCTTAGAAATATTAGAATTTTCCTCTAACATTTTTGCAAGTAATTTTGCATTACTAGTTTGTTCTCTTACTCTTATAAACAAAGTTTTCATACTTCTTTCTAAAAGCCATACAGTATAATCACTTAAATTTCCACCGAAATTTTTAGCTGAATTCAAAATTAGATTAATATTTTCCTCAGTGCTTATAACTGCACCTGCAGAAATATCACTATGACCTCCAAGATATTTTGTAGCACTATGAATTACAATATCTATTCCATGATCAATAGGGTTCTGATTCACGGGACTTGCAAAAGTGTTATCTATCATGGTCCAAATTGAACTCTCTTTTGCAATAGAAGAAACAGATTTTAAATCAACAATCTTAAGAAGTGGATTACTAGGTGTTTCAACATAAATACCAACAGTATTCTCTTTTATTTCATTTTTAAAATCTTCAGATTCAAGACCTTTAGTAAAAGAATACTCGATACCATATTTATCAAATTCTGTTTTAATGAAGTTTCTGGTACCCCCATAAAGATCTTCTTGAAAAATAACATGGTCTCCACTTCTGACATTAGCCATAATTGATGTGCTAATTGCAGCCATTCCTGAAGTGAATATAAGAGCCTTTTCACCATTCTCTAAAGAAGCAATTTTTTTAGATAAAAATTCCTGATTTGGAGTATTAAAATATCTTGGGTAAGGTTTTTTTTCTGAATCACCTCCAAACCATGGATAAGTAGTTGACATAAAAAGTGGAGAAACTATACCTTGGTACATAGTATCTTTTATTTCACCTTCGTGAACACATCTGGTAGAGAATTTTTTATCAGTCGACATCAGTTATCCAAGATACAATTTCTTCAGAATCTGGTCTATTCCTTGGTGAAATAATTTTTTCAATACGACCCTCTTTATTGATAAGGTACTTTTGAAAATTCCATGTGACTTTAGAGTCTTGATAGTTGTTCTTTGATTTTTCAGTTAAAAACTGATAAATAGGGTGTTTTTTTGTTCCTTTAACAGTGATTTTACTCATCATTGGAAATGTTACACCATAGTTTTGCTCACAAAAATCAATAATTTCATCATTAGAGCCAGGTTCTTGCCATAAAAAGTCATTAGACGGAAAACCAATAATTACGAAGTTTAGATCCTTGTATTGAGAATAAAGTTTTTGTAAAGCTTCATACTGATATGTCAATCCACATTTTGAAGCAGTATTTACTATCATAACTTTTTTTCCCTTTAATTGAGAAAAATCAAAAATGTTACCATAGATATCTGCAACTTTAAACTGATGTATAGAATAGTTAGCCTCAGAAGACTGAGAATTCAGTGTAAAGGTCATAATTGATAATAAAGTTATAAGTGTTTTCTTCAACATCACGCTGCAAATATAAGTTTATATGAAAACTCTAATTCACAAATTATTGTTAAATAGAATTAAGAATTCCTTCTAACTGGTCAATTTTAGTTGATGCTCCTCCAACTAAAACTCCATCTACAAATTCAGATTCTAAAATGACTTTTGAATTAGATGGGTTTACACTACCACCATATAAAACTTGTATATTGAGGTCTAAGACTTTAAGTTTTGATTTTACCTGTTTATGAATTTCGTTGATATGATCAATTGATGCAGTCTCTCCAGTTCCAATTGCCCAAACAGGTTCATAAGCAAGTATTATTTCAAAATCATTTGTTAATAAATCAAATGGTATTTGATCTATTTCTTCAAAGCATAACACGAATTGGAAGCCCATTGGAATAATCTCATTTAAAACACCCTGAGGATTCTTCTGCCTTATTCTTGATTCTGAGTGAGCAATTATAGATCTATTTATATTTAAGTTCCTAAGATTTACCGCTGTTATTCCACCTGTATCTGATGATGAATTTGAAGAAGTTAAATTTTGAGCTATAACTTCAACATTAGTTTTATTGAGAATTTCATTAACTTCTTTTAAATATAAGTGATTTGGGGAAATCATTACCCTTGTTTTGTTAGAAATACTGATTTTAGATATTGCTTTTGAGAGAAGAATTGATTCTTCATAATTCAAATAATTCTTCCAATTTCCAATAACGATTTTTTGATTCATAAAATTTATTCTTTTAGTAAAATTTGGGCAAAAACCGAATAATTCAAAATATCTTGAAAATTAGCATCTATTCCTTCGCTTACAGATGTTTTACCATCATTTTTTAAAATACTTTTCATTCTAAATATTTTTTGAATAATAAGATCAGTCAAACTTATTACCTCCATGTCCCTCCATGCTTCTCCATAATCGTGGTTTTTAGCAATCATTAGTTCGAAAGTTTGTGAGACTTTTTTATCATACAATTTAAAAATATCGTCAAGTTTTAAATCTGGCTCATCTACAACGCCAATCTCAAGCTGTATAAGTCCCATTATAGAATAATTTATAATACCATAAAATTCTGAAGTTTGACCTTCCTCAATTCTATTTGATATATTATTTTGAAGGTTTCTTATTCTTTGAGCCTTTATATGTATTTGATCTACTAAAGAAATTATTCTTAAAATTCTCCATGAAGATCCATAGTCACTGTTTTTATCTTCAAATATCTTTCTTGATTTATTTATTATTTTTTGATATTGCGACTTTGTATCTCCCATATTAGATTTTAATATAATTTTGGAAAAGAAGTTTAAAAATATGACTTTAAATTGTAACGGGAAAATAATAAATTTTAATACTCAAAAAATTATGGGTATTCTTAATATTTCCGATGACTCTTTTTATGATGGTGGTAAATACAACTCCATAGATAAGGCTGTTTCTAGAGTTTCTCAGATGATTAATCAAGGTGCTGATATAATTGATTTAGGAGCTGTAAGCTCTAAACCTGGCTCTAAGATTATTAAAGGAGTGGATGAATTAAAAATGACATCAAAATATATAACTGAGCTTTCTAAAAACTTTAATAATGTGCTGTTTTCCATAGACACCTATAATTCAGAAGTTGCCGAATTTGCTCTAAATAATGGATTTGTAATAATAAATGATATAAGCTCAGGAAAATATGATTCTAAATTAATTGATGTTGTAAAAGATTATGATGCAGGTTATGTAATTATGCATATGAAAGGTGATCCAGATAATATGCAAAAAAAACCTACTTATAATAATGTAGTAGATTCAATCTATACTTTTTTTAATACAAAGATTAACGAACTAGAGAGTATAAACATAAAAAATATAATTATCGATCCTGGATTTGGTTTTGGTAAAACTATAGATCATAATTTTAAGATTTTAAGCAACTTGGAAAAATTTAAAAAATTTGATAAGCCTTTATTAGCCGGTATATCTAGAAAATCTATGATATATAAATTTCTTAATACAAGCCCTGGCAAAGCTCTTAATGGTACATCTATTTTAAATACAATAGCATTGAATAAAGGGGCTAATATACTAAGAGTTCATGATGTAATAGAAGCAAAGGAATGTAAAGATTTATTTAATAAATTAGGTTAATTCTTCCTCTAAAAGTTGTTCTTGATAAAGCTTTTTAAAATTACCATTTTCAATATTTAATAGCTCTTTATGATTTCCCTGTTCTAATATTTTACCATTTTCCATGTAGATAATTTTATCAGCAGATTCAATAGTTGAAAGTCTATGAGCAATTATTATTGAAGTTTTTCCTTTTGTAATTTTTTTAGTTGCTATTTTAATTAAATCTTCAGAATAAGAGTCAACAGATGAAGTGGCTTCATCTAAAATTAAAATATCTGGATTATTAACTAAAACTCTAAGAAAAGCTATGAGCTGCTTCTGACCAGATGACAAGGTACTTCCTCTTTCACTTACATTGAAATCATATCCGTTTGGCAAAGAATTTATAAAGTCATGAATTTCTAATTCTTTAGCAGCATTCTGAACATCCTTTAATGTTATTTTATCATTATATAGAGTAATATTATTAAATATTGTGTCTGCAAAAAGAAAGACATCTTGGAGTATAATTCCAACTTTATTTCTGATGTTAGATAAGTCAAAGTCATTTATATTCTCTCCATCAATTAAAATCTTCCCCTGATCATACTCATAGAATCTTGTAATTAAATTGGTAATTGTTGTTTTACCACTACCAGTTGGTCCAACTATAGCAAAAGTCTCTCCAGGATTTATTTTAAATGAAATATTATTAATTACTACCTCATTCTTAACATAAGAAAAAGTTACATCTTTGAACTCTATCATACCATCAAATTTCTTTTTGGATTTTCTGCCTTCATCTTTAATATGTGAATTATCCTCTAAAATTTTAAAAATTCTTTCTGAAGAAACCATACCCATTTGAAGAGTATTAAATCTATCTGCAATTTGTCTAAGCGGTCTAAATAGTAGCCCAGACATCGAAATAAAAAGGAATAAGGTACCAAGTGAAATATTATCTCCATTAATATTATTAAAACCTCCATACCATACCAAAAGACCAATACATATTGAACTAGAAATTTCAGCAATAGGAAAGAAGATGGAATTGATCCAGACTGTTTTTAACCATGCATCTTTGTGTCTAATATTTATTTTTTGAAAATTATTTATTTCAACTTGCTCTCTACTAAAAATTTGAACAATTTTAATTCCACTTATTCTCTCTTGCACAAAAGAATTTAAGTTTGCTACCTCTTTTCTAACATTTTCAAATGCAGTTTTCATATTTTTTTGAAAAACTCTAGTAGCATAAATAAGGATTGGAAAAATAGATATTACAACAAGTGTTAACTCCCAGCTTATAAATAACATTACAATTAAGACCGTAATCATTTTAAGAATATCTGCAATAATCATAAATAATCCCTCAGAGAAAATACTTGCAATAGTCTCTATATCATTAACAGTTCTTGTAACTAGTCTTCCAACTGCATTTTTATCGAAAAAAGACATTTTAAATTTTATAATTTTTTTGAAAACATTTACCCTTAAATCTTTAATAACTTTTTGACCAAGCCAATTAGCATAGTATGCAAATAGATACATAAAAATTACTTCAAGAAATAAAATTCCTACCATAACCATAATTATCGTTTGCATTCCATCAAAATTTTTTGGAAGAATATAATCATCAACTACTATTTTTAATAAGTATGGAGTTAAAGTTGAAAGAATAGAAATTATGATCGCTGATAACAATACACCGTAATATGATATTCTGTAGGGTTTTACAAAAATCAATAATTTATTAAAAAGATTTATATCAAAAATTTTACCTTTTACTTTTTCCAAGTCTCTATAAAAATATTATTATACTTAATACTTAATAAGGTTAAACCAGAAGCTGGAGCAGAAAAACCTGCCTTACTTCTGTTTCTAGATTTAAGAATTTTTTTAAAACCTTCATTAGAAATTCTTGATCTTCCAACGTCAATCATAGTACCTACAATTGAACGGACCATATTCCTCAAAAATCTATCTGCAGTAATATTAAACCTATACTCATTATTTATCTCTTTCCATTGGGCAGATTTAATATCACAAATATATGTTTTAACATCTGTATTTGATTTAGAAAAACACTTAAAATCACTGTGGTCTAATAAATAATGACAACATTCATTCATTTTATCTAAATCAAGAAATTCCTTAGAGTAATATGTAAACTTATTATTAAAAGGATTTTTTTGATTAGATATAACGTACTCATAAGATCTTGATACTGCATCAAATCTAGCATGTTTGTCATTAGAAACTAAATTAATTGACTCAATACATATGTCTTCTGGTAACATAGTGTTTAATCTTTTACAAAATATATCCTTTTCAAAATCCTTTTCGATATCAAAATGAGCAAACATTTGCTTTGCATGAACACCTGTATCAGTTCTTCCAGCAAGTACAAGGTTGATTTCACTACCAATAAACTTTTCAAAGTTATTTTCAATAACCTCTTGAATAGTAATAGAGTTTGGTTGTTTCTGAAGACCATGATATCCCGAACCATCATAAGAAAATTCAACAAAATACCTCGACATTTTTAGCAATTAAAGATATTTTATCAAATTAAAAATAAATTTGTAAATTAGCTTATTATTTCTTACCAAGAAGTATTTTTCTATTAACATTTTAAATCAAAACCACATATACACATGTACGATATTAAGATGCTTAAGGCTAAAAAATTAGCCGAGCTTATTGAAATTGCTGATCAAATTGGCATTAAAGACTTAAAAGGTCAAAAAAAACAAGATATTATTAACAAAATCATTGGCAATGTAAGTGAAGAAAAATCAAATGATGTTATTCCTGAGCCAAAGTTTGTTAAAAATAATTTTAAAGAGAACAGGGCTAATATTGGTGGTAATAAAAATCATCAAAATAGAAACTTCAACAAAGACAACAGAAATAGATACAAAGAACCTGATTTTGAATTTGATGGAATAATTGAGTCAGAAGGAGTTTTAGAAATAATGCAAGATGGATATGGTTTTTTAAGATCTTCAGATTATAATTATCTATCATCGCCAGATGATATTTATGTTTCTCTATCACAAATAAAACTTTTCGGATTAAAAACAGGTGATACTGTTCATGGTACTGTTAGACCCCCTAAAGATGGTGAGAAGTATTTCCCTCTTATTAAGGTTAACAAAATAAATGGCTTAGATCCAGAAGTTGTAAGAGATAGAGTATCTTTTGAACATTTAACTCCTCTTTTTCCAGAAGAAAAGTTTAATATTTCAGATAAAGAAAGCACAATCTCTACTAGAATTATTGATCTTTTTTCTCCAATTGGTAAAGGACAAAGAGGAATGATTGTTTCACAACCTAAAACTGGTAAAACAATGCTTCTTAAAGATGTTGCAAATGCTATAGCAGCAAATCATCCTGAAGTTTTTCAAATAATTCTTCTAATAGACGAGAGACCTGAAGAGGTAACTGATATGCAGAGAAATGTAAAAGGAGAGGTAGTTGCTTCAACTTTTGATGAACCAGCCGATAGACATGTTAGAGTTGCGAATATAGTTTTAGAAAAAGCTAAGAGACTTGTAGAATGTGGTCATGACGTTGTGATACTTCTTGATTCAATTACAAGACTTGCTAGAGCCTATAATACAGTTCAACCTGCATCTGGTAAAATTTTAAGTGGTGGTGTTGATGCTAATGCGCTTCATAAACCTAAGAGATTTTTTGGAGCTGCAAGAAATATTGAGAATGGTGGTTCATTATCAATTATATCAACAGCTCTTACTGAGACCGGATCAAAAATGGATGAGGTAATTTTTGAAGAATTTAAAGGAACTGGTAATATGGAGCTTCAGTTAGATAGAAGAATATCTAATAGAAGAATTTTCCCAGCTATTGATCTAGTTTCCTCAAGCACCAGAAGAGATGACCTTCTTTTAGATGAAAACACTATTCAAAGAATGTGGATAATGAGAAAGTATTTAGCTGACATGAACCCTGTTGAGGCAATGGAATTCATTAATGATAGGTTTAAGAAAACTAAGAACAATGAAGAGTTTCTTATATCTATGAACTCCTAAATTATTGAAGCTTACTAAGCTTTGACTTTAAATTAGAAGCTTTGTTCTTATGAATAATATTTTTCTTAGCTAACTTATCTAGTAAAGACACAACACCAGGATATAACTTTTGAACTTCTTTCTTAGTCTTAGCATCTTTTAATTTTTTAATAGCATTTCTAGTAGTCTTGTGCTGAAGTTTATTCAGAGACTTCTTAGTTTCATTTGAACGAATTCTTTTTAAAGCAGATTTATGATTTGCCATAATTTTTATTTTGTAGCCCGTAGGGGAATCGAACCCCTCTTTCCAGGATGAAAACCTGAGGTCCTAACCGATAGACGAACGGGCCAATCAGGTTGCAAATTTAATTGAAATTTTAATATTTCAATAAGATTTTGAAAATATTACTTTATAAGCAGCAGGTTTACCTGTATAAATACACTTAATACCTTTAGAATCAGAGTTTTCAGGAATACACCTAATTGTAGCTTTGGTTTCATTTTTTATAGCTTCTTCAGTTTCTTTTGTACCATCCCAACCAGCAATTACAAAACCACTTTGAGATTCAATTAATTTTTTAAAATCATCATAGCTATCTACTTCATGAGTATTATTAATTAGAGTTTCATTTGAATGCTTAATCATGTTATCTTGGATTGAGTCGATTGATTCAACAATTTTATCAACAATTTTATCTAAAGATGTATGAACTTTAGACATATCATATCTATAAAAAATATCAGCTGAATTGTTTTCTATTTCTTTAAGTCCAATTACAATTCTCATTGGAATCCCTTTTACTTCAGAATCATTCAGTTTATATCCTAAACTGATATTCTCTCTATCATCAACCTTAACTCTAACTTCCATATCTTTTAGTTTCGCGAAAAGTTCATTAGACTTTTGAACTATTTGATCGGAGTTTTCTTTTGCTTTAATTACTGGAATTATCATAACTTGAATTGGTGCAAGAAATGGTGGTAAAACCAATCCATTATCATCACTATGTGACATAATTAAAGCACCCATTAATCTTGTAGATACTCCCCAAGAGGTTGCCCATACATATTCTAATTTACCAGACTTATCAGCAAATTTTACATCAAAAGCTTTGGCGAAATTTTGACCTAAAAAATGAGATGTACCTGCTTGAAGTGCTTTTCCATCTTGCATCAAAGCTTCAATACATAAAGTTTCCTCAGCTCCAGCAAATCTCTCTGATTCAGATTTATATCCTTTAAGCACAGCCATAGCCATATATTTTTGAGCAAACTCAGCATAGATATTATTAATAAGTTTTGTTTCATTTAAAGCTTCTTCTTTTGTAGCATGAGCAGTATGACCTTCTTGCCATAAAAATTCTGTTGTTCTTAGAAAAAGTCTAGTTCTCATTTCCCATCTAACTACATTAGCCCATTGATTAATTAGAATTGGTAAATCTCTGTATGATTGGATCCAATTCTTATAAGTTTTCCAAATAATAGCTTCACTAGTAGGTCTAACAATTAATTCTTCTTCTAATTTAGAATCTGGATCGACTATTAATTTACCCTTTTTATTTGGATCATTTTTTAATCTGTAATGAGTAACTACTGCACATTCTTTAGCAAAACCTTCAGCATTTTTTTCTTCGGCCTCAAATAGTGACTTTGGAACGAATAATGGAAAATAAGCATTTTCATGACCTGTTTCTTTAAACATCTTGTCTAGTTGAGACTTCATTAATTCCCAAATAGAAAAACCATATGGTTTTATAACCATACAACCTCTAACATCAGATGATTCAGCTAAACCTGCTTCTGAAACAATATCATTGTACCACTTTGAGTAATTTTCTTTTCTAGAAGTAATCTTATTTCCCATTTATTTCTGGCATAATTTTTGGACATAAATAAGTATATGTAAAATTACGTTTTTTAAAATTAAACTATTTGTATTAAATTTATTGAAATGAAGAATTTCTTAACAATATTTAGGTTATCTATTTTTTCAATCCTTTTCATGAGTTGTTCAACATATTATCTATCTTCTTATTATGAAGAAGATGGTATTTATGTTTCTTCAGATAGAGTTGTTAATTATAAGGGCGTATTTAGTGATTTAGCTCAGGTATCTATAGAGGATTTTTCATCAATTGATAATAGAAATTTACCATGGGGAGCTAAACCAGATTCAAGAGAAATAGTTTATAATTTTTTTCCAAGTTCGGCGAGGTTTTATTATAATCCCTTCTTTTATGACAGCTATATGTTTGGCTTAGGACATTCTTTTTATCCAAGACCTATTGACTTTTACTTAAATCCATATTCATATTCTATTGGAAATTACTATTGGTATTATTATAGAAATTCAAGAATGTACCCTTGGTTCAATGGTGGTATTTATAATCCAGGATTCTATGAAAGGTCCTATACAAACACTTCAGATACTCAAATTTTTAGACAAATCCCAACAACTAGTAACTCTGCATCTAGACGTGGTGAAAAAATACACTCTAATGAGAAGTCTAGATCAACTAACTTAAATGGGGTAAGAGTATCAAGTATATACTCAAGATCAGATTCTTATCAAACAGATTATAATGAAAGTACTGTAATAGATAATGATAGAATAAATAGTCCAAACCTAACACATTTAAAGAAGGACAATTTAATTGGAATTTACAGAAGAGGAAGTGGTTATTCAAGAAACACTAATCAAATAAGATATGTACCTAACCTAAGCGCTATAAAAGATGATGTAATTAGAGAAACTTATCAAAGAATACGATCAGTAAATCCAAGTCAAAGAGGGAGTACTTTTCAAGGAAGATCTTCTGAAAATGATTCTGGTAGATTCCAAAGAAGTCAAAACTATTACAACTCAAATTCTGAGAGATCAATGAATTCAAGTTATTCATCTTCAAGAAGTTCCAGTGGATCAAACTTCAGATCTGGATCCTCATCTAATCAAGGTGTTAGTAGATCTAGTAATGTCGGATCAAGAGGTGCAAGCGGGAGTAGAGCTAGTGCTGTAGGATCAAGAGGCGGTAGTGGCAAAATTCAATAAATGTTTACAAAAACTTTCAAAATATACCTGATACTATTAGGTATTTCATTTACATATTCTCAGACATATGAAGATGTAATGAGATACAATTCATTTTATCATGACGGTAGTTCCAGGTTAAACTCAATGGGGGGTGCATATGGTGCTCTGGGTGGAGATTTATCATCTATATCAATTAACCCAGCAGGTTCATCAGTTTTTTTAGAGTCTGAATTTGGAATTTCATTAAATTATAAAAGTCAAGAAATAATCAACAACTTTAATAGCTCATTATCTAAAAGTAAAGATGATTTAATTTCATTTAATCAACTTGGTTTTGTTCTAGTTTTCCAAAACAGAAAATCTAAGTTCTCTTTTGCTTATAACATGAATAGGTTAAATGATTTTAATGATTCTTTTTCATTTAGTGGTAAAAATAATTCAGGTATTGATAAATATTTTCTTCATTATGCAAAAGGAATTCCTTATACAGATTTACTGGTTTACGAAGATGAAACGGTTCAAGATGTTTATAAGTTTCTAGGAGATAATTATGGGTTTGGAGACCAACAAGCTTTCCTTGGTTATCAGGGTTATATTATTAATGAAGATGGTGAGAAATACAATAATTATAGTTCTAATGCCATCTACAATAATTTAAATCAAAATGTCTCAATCTATAGAAAAGGAGATCACTTTAAACATTCATTAAATTTTAGTAACTCTTTTAATAATATTTTTATTTTAGGATTAAATTTAAATTTTCATACTCTTCGATTTGAAGAAGACAAATTATTTAAAGAAGATGGCTACTTATCTAATTCCTTAGTTAAAAGTGTGCAATTCAAGGAAAATTTATATGCTCTCGGCGAAGGAATATCATTTCAATTAGGAGCTCTTATAAAGATAAAGCAATTTAGAATAGGTTTATCATATACTAGCCCTACCCTTTTAAGTATTGAAGAAGAGAATTCACAGTATATTGAAACTGATGTTAGTGAGAAAGATGGAATTAGTAAATACAAAATTGATCCAAACACAATCAATTTTTATGAAGATTATGAACTATCTCTTCCTTCAAGGTCTGTTTTCAGTCTTGCGTATGTTTTTGGAAGTAAAGGTTTAATTAGCTTAGATTATGAAATAACTAAGTTTAATAACTCAAAATTTAATGATAATAATGGAAAGGACTCTTATCTTAATGAACTTAATTATTCTATTAAAAATAAATTAGATGGAATATCGGAGTCTATTAGGATTGGTGGAGAGTATCGAATTAAAAATTATAATTTTCGTGCAGGTTATTTCTATTACAATGGTCCAGACTCTAATACTGTTAATTTCAGATCAGGTTTGTCAGGAGGGATTGGATTTAATTTTGGGTATCTAAATATTGATTTAGGTGTAACAAAATCAAGCAATTACATAGATAATAGATTATACACTAGAGGTTTGACAAATCCATATTCAGTTGATAAAAATTTGCTTAATTTTTATACAACATTTAACATAAAACTTTAACTTCTATTTAACTTCATAATAACTATCTTTGTTTAATTCAAATTTTAAAAATGAAATTACAAGAAGTACTAGATAAAGACATTGATTCAATTGGAGATGACCACCTTGGGTCAAACACTGAAGAGACTCCTCTTAAAGATGAAGCTTTTGATATACCTGATACAGAAAAGGTTAATCTTATACAAAAAAAAGTATTTGAAATTTTAGATATTCTTGGTATGGATTTGACTGATGATAGTCTAAGAGGAACACCAAGAAGAGTTGCTAAAATGTTTGTTAATGAGATTTTCTCTGGAATAAACCCAAAGAATAAGCCAGAAATGTCAACCTTTGAAAATAAATACAACTACGGAGAAATGCTTGTTGAAAAAAATATAACATTATATTCTACTTGTGAGCATCATCTTCTTCCTATTGTAGGATTAGCGCATGTTGCTTATATATCTAGTGGTAATGTTATTGGACTATCTAAAATAAATAGGATAGTAAGATATTTTGCTGAAAGACCACAGGTCCAAGAAAGATTAACAATACAGATAGTTAGAGAGCTTCAAAAAGCATTAAACACTGATGATGTTGCATGTATTATTGATGCTAAGCATCTTTGTGTTAACTCCAGGGGGATTAAAGATATTAAATCTAGTACTGTTACTTCTGAGTTTGGAGGTAAATTTAAACAAGATAAAATTAAAAGAGAGTTTTTAGACTATATTAAACTTGAGTCTGAACTTTAATGTCACACAAAGATTTATACATATACAACTCATTAACAGGTTCTAAAGAGAAATTTAAATCCTTAAGAAATAATAGTGTAGGTATGTATGTCTGTGGTCCAACAGTCTACAGTGACATTCACCTGGGTAATTGTAGAACATTTATTTCCTTCGATGTAATATATAGATACTTAGAGCATCTAGGATATAGAGTTAGATATGTTAGGAATATAACTGATGTAGGGCACCTAGAGGAAACTGGTGAAGATAAAATTTCTAAAAAAGCAAAAATTGAAAAGCTTGAGCCAATGGAAATTGCTCAAAAATATACTAATAGTTTCAAGGAAATTTTAAAAAAGTTTAATGTATTAAATCCAAGCATAGAGCCCACAGCATCAGGGCATATAACGGAACAAATCTCAATAATTGAAGATTTAATACAAAAAAATCTTGCATACATATCTAATGGATCTGTTTACTTTGATATATCAAATTATAATGATATTGACTCATATGGTAAACTATCTGGAAGAGATTTAGATAATATTTTATCGAACTCAAGAGATCTTGTTAGTCAAACTGATAAAAAAAACGAATTTGATTTTGCACTTTGGAAAAAAGCTGAAAAAAATCATTTAATGAAGTGGAGTTCACCTTGGAGTGATGGATTTCCTGGGTGGCACCTTGAGTGTACAGCCATGAGTAAAAAGTATTTAGGTGATGAATTTGACATTCATGGAGGTGGAATTGATCTTAAATTTCCTCACCATGATTGTGAAATTGCCCAATGTATTGGTAATACTGGTAAACAACCTGCAAAATATTGGATGCACGCAAATATGCTTACATTAAATAATAAGAAGATGTCTAAATCAACAGGTAATAACATTTTACCAAATGAATTATTTTCAGGGAATAATAATCAATTTTCTAAGTCTTATGACCCAAATATTGTCAGATTCTTTTTTTTACAGGCCCATTATAGAAATGAATTAGATATTAGTGAATCTGCAATACAAGCATCTGAAAGAGGATTTCAGAGACTGATTAAGATTATAAATAGACTTAGCCTGGTTAAAACTGTAAAAACAAATAATGATAAACTTCTAAGTTCTATTAAAGATTGGGAAAATAAATGTTATATCTGCCTTAATGATGATTTTAATACACCAATGCTTATAGCTGAAATTTTTAATTCAAATAAAATAATAAATGATATTGAAAATGAAAAAACTAAAATTAGTCAAGTAGAAAAAGATTATTTCATCAATTTATTTGATATTTTTTTGAATAAAATTTTAGGTTTAAATTATAAAAAGGAAAAAATAAATAATGATTCAGTTCTAAATATACTTATAAAACTAAGAGAAAATGCAAGAAAGAATAAAGATTACAAGCTTTCTGATAGTATTAGGGACGAATTAGCTGAAATTGGAATTAATCTAAATGATAAAAATTAACAAAATTCTTGCAATTCCATTAATTTTTCTAATTAGAATATATAGACTTCTTATCTCTCCTTTAATAGGAAGTAATTGCAGATACTCTCCTAATTGTTCTGAATATGGCATAACTGCTTTAAAAAAACATGGTGTTTTCAAAGGTTCATTCTTTACTGTAAGAAGAATAATCAGATGTAATTCATTATTCAAGGGCGGGTATGATCCAGTTCCATAAATTATCTATATATTTATGTATGCTAATTAATCAGATTAAGTGGTCACCTAACGAGACTTTGATTGAAATTGGTGGCTTTTCCATATACATTTATAGCCTAATGTTTATTCTGGCATTTTTGCTTGGCTACAACTTAATTAAATCATTTTTTATAAAGGAGAACATAGATGAAAAATATCTAGACCCAATGTTAATTTATATGGTAGTATCTATTTTTTTAGGTGCTAGATTGGGTGAAGTGTTTTTTTATCAATGGGGTTACTATCAGAACCACTTAATTGAGATATTACTTCCAATTCAAGAATCTCCAAATTCATCTCTTCTAGGTCTAATTGATGGTTATAAGTTTACTGGATTTAGGGGTCTTGCTAGTCATGGTGCTGCAATTGGAGTTTTTGTTGGTTTATATTTATTTATAAAAAAATATAAGTTTAAAAACTTTTTATGGATTTTTGACAGGCTTACAATACCAATAGCAATTGGTGGAGCATTTGTGAGAATTGGTAATTTTTTTAATTCAGAAATTTTAGGAAAGTATACAAATTCTGATTGGGGAATAATTTTTGAGAATAGAGGTGATACTCTTCCTAGACATCCTGCTCAATTATATGAATCGTTTGGATATATTATTCTTTTTATAATTCTTTATAAACTTTATCAATCTTCTGCAATAAGAGACACAAGAGGTGTTTTATCTGGATATTTTTTAATAGGACTTTGCTTTATAAGATTTATGGTTGAATTTGTAAAAGAAAGTCAAGGAGGAATAGAGACATTTTTACCTGGTTTATCAACTGGTCAATGGCTGAGTATACCTTTTATAATTTTAGGTTTTATCTTATTATTAAATAAGGATAGTAAAAAAGAAACTATTAATTAGTTTTTATTCTTGAAAGAATCAAACATTATAGGTGTAGCAATAAAAACTGATGAATATGTTCCAACCATTACACCAATAATAAGAGCAAACATAAATCCTCTTATTGACTCACCTCCAAAAATAAATATTGCAATAAGAACGATTAAAGTTGTTAAAGACGTATTAAGTGTTCGACTTAAAGTGCTATTAAGTGCAGTATTTACAGTAGTTTCATTATCCCATGATGAATGAATTTTAAAAAATTCTCGAATCCTGTCAAATACAACTACTGTATCATTTAGTGAATAACCTATAACTGTTAGAAGTGCTGCAATAAATGCTTGATTAATCTCCATATTGAAAGGCATAATCTTATATGTTAACGAAAATATACCAAGAACTATTAATACATCGTGAAAAACAGCTGATACAGCTCCAAGTGAAAATTGCCATTTCTGAAACCTTAAAAGGATATAGAAAAAGACAATTACAAGTGAGCCTAGAATAGCCCAAACTGAATTTTGTTTAATATCGTCTGCTATTGTTGGACCCACTTTTATACTAGACATAATACCAACCTGATTACCAGAAGAGAACTCATCATATGTAATAGGATTAGTGTAAATAGAATTCAAATTTTCAAAAAGTATATTCTTTATTTCATTATCAACTTCTAAACCTTCTTGCTCTACTTTATACTTTGTGGTAATTTTTAATTGATTTGATGCTCCAAAAGTTTTTACTTCAGCGCTACCAAATACATCATTAAGGGTAGACTCAATATCAGTGGATTTTACTTCTTTATCAAATCTCACAATGTAAGATCTACCACCTAAGAAATCTACACCTTGATTTAATCCTTGAAATAATAAAGAACTCAGACTAATAAGAACCAAAATAGATGAAATTACATATGTAGCTTTTCTCTTACCTAAAAATTTAATCTTAAGATTAGTGAATAGATTTTTAGTTGATTTAGTTGAGAATTCAAGTTTACCAGACTTAAAGACTTTATTATCAATCAATAATCTGGTAATAAATATTGCTGTAAATAGTGATGTTGCAATTCCAATAAGTAGGGTTGTTGCAAAACCTTTAATTGGTCCTGTTCCAAATATATATAAAACTAATGCTGTTAAACCAGTAGTGATATTTGCATCTAAGATTGAAGATAAAGCATTATTAAAACCATCGTTAATTGACTGTTTTAAGCCTTTTTCTTTCTTTAATTCTTCTCTGACTCTCTCAAAAATAAGAACATTAGCGTCAACAGATATACCTATGGTTAGGACTATACCAGCAATACCAGGTAATGTAAGCACAGCACCTAAACCAGCAAGAATTCCAAATATTAGAAGGATATTTAATATTAAGGCTATATCAGCAAATATTCCAGATGGTCCGTAATAAAAAATCATCCAAACCAGCACAAATGTAAGTGCTATTAAAAAAGAATATATACCACTATCAATTGCCTCTTGTCCTAAAGATGGGCCTACTACTTCAGATTGAATAATTGATGCAGATGCAGGTAATTTACCTGCTCTTAGTACGTTTGCTAAGTCAATTGCCTCATTTAAATCAAAATCTCCTGTGATTTCAGATCTTCCTCCACTAATTGCACCTCGAGTAACACCTGGAGCAGAATATACAATATCATCAAGAACAATCGCAATATTTGAGTTTTGTTTATAAGCAAAATCTGTAAGGTTCTCCCAAATTCTTGCACCTTGAGCATTCATTTGCATTGAGACAGCAGGATTACCAACAGCATCATAACTTTGTGATGCATCAACAACTACTCCTCCACTGAGAGGTGCAAGATCTTCTCTATTAGATTTAATAGCATATAAGCTTGTTAAACCATCCTGGTCAACCTTACCCCATAAAAATTTAGTAAATCTATAATCTCTGGGTAATAACTTTCTAACTTCAGGTAAAGAAAGATATGAGTTAACTATGTCTTGATCTCTTGGTAAGAACCTTGCTAAAATTGGACTTCCTTGGAAACTAAATGCTTTTACAAGACCTAGTAAAGGATTTGAAGTATTTTGGATAGAATCTGAAGTCTGTTCAACCTCAGATAAAAGATCATCTATATCAGATTGACTAGATTCTGATTGATTATTAATAGTTTCTGAAGATGATAAATACTCGTTAGCAGAAACTAAAAATTCTGAGAAATCATCATTTTTATATGTTTCCCAAAACTCTAGTTGTGCTGTGCTTTGTAAAAGATTCTGTATTCTATCTATGTCTTTGGCACCTGGAAGTTCAATCAGAATTCTACCAGATGTACCTAATCGTTGAATATTAGGCTGAGTAACTCCAAACTTATCAATACGCTTTCTTAAAACTTCAAATGCAGAAACTATTGATTCATCAATTTTTGAATTTAAAATTGATCTCATATCATCATCAGATGTATCGAATGAAACTTCTGAACTTAAGGTTCTATTTCCAAAAATTTCTGGAGATGTTAATTTAGTTTGATCATTACTAGAGTCAAATGCTTCAAAGAAAGATTCTAAATAAGTTTGATCAGATTGTTTTTGAAGTTCATCAGCATCATCAAGGGCTTTTAAAAACTTAGGATTAGAAGAGTTTTCTGCAAGCCCTTTTAGTAGATCTTTGATTGAAATTTGTAAAATAACATTTATACCACCTTTCAAATCAAGACCTTGATTTAATTCTTTTTGTTTAGCATCATTATAAGATGAATACATTAAGACTGGAAAATCACCAATTGAATCAAGAAATCTTACTTCTTCACTAGCTCTTTTTTCAGCAAATGAAATTTCATCTTCTGAAATTTTTTGAATTGCAGCATTTTTAGCTTTATTTTCAAGAGTTGATGATATAAAAGTAAACGAAAGCTGATAGATGCTAACTAAACTAAATAATATCGCAAAAGTTTTAATTAATGAATTTCCTTGCATAGCACAATTTTAACGCTTGCAAATATAACATTTGAATATTAATCAGACAACTTTATCTATATTAAACCATTTAGTGCTGAGTTTGTTTTTTTGACAGCACTCACACTATTATGAAACATTTCTAACTCTTTGTTATTCAAATCTAATTGTACAACCTCTTCAAATCCATTTTTCCCTATTTTTACGGGCACTCCAATACAAACATTTTTAGTATCATAATCTCCCTCTAATAGAACTGAACATGGAAGAACTTCTTTAGTATCATTTAGTATTGCGTTAACTAAATATGATACTGAAGCTCCAGGAGCATACCAAGCTGAAGTTCCAAGAAGCTTAGTCAAAGTTGCACCACCCACCATTGTATCAGATGCAATTTTTAAAATTTCATCTTCTGATAAAATATTAGTCAATAACTGGTTGTTACACTTAGCTTTTGATGTTAGCGGTATCATTGTTGTATCACCATGGCCTCCAATGACCATTGCTTCAATTTGATCTTGAGGATAGCCTGTTGATAATGATATATATGTTTTAAATCTTGAACTATCTAAAATACCTCCCATACCAATTATTCTATTTTTTGGAATATCAAAAGATTTGTTGACAAGATATGTCATAGTATCCATAGGATTTGATACAACAATTATAACAGCATCTGGAGAAAATTTAAGAAGATTTTCGGATACAGATTTAACAATTTCTGCATTAATTCCTATAAGTTCCTCTCTAGTCATTCCAGGTTTTCTAGGTATTCCTGAAGTAATTACAACTATATCACTAAGAGCTGTTTTCTGATAGTCATTTGTAACACCAATAACCTTAGATTTAAAACCTAGTGTACTATTAGTCTGAGTTAAGTCTAAAGCTTTACCTTCTGCAAAACCATCTTTAATATCTAAAAGAATTACCTCTTTGGCAATTTGTTTAATTAGAATATATTCTGCGCAGGATGCACCAACATTACCTGCTCCAACAATTGTTACTTTCATAATTAGGCATCAATTTTTGCGTAAACAGCATTTTCTTCTATAAATTTTCTTCTTGGGGGGACATCATCACCCATTAAAGTAGAAAACCACCTTTCAGCTTCTTGGGAATTATCAAAGTTTAAAGAAATTTGTCTAAGGGTTCTAGTTTCAGGATTCATAGTTGTATCCCATAATTGATCAGCGTTCATTTCACCAAGACCTTTATATCTTTGAATAGATACACCACTTGAACCAAATTCTTTTGCAAGATTATCTCTTTCTTTATCATTCCATGCATATACTTTTTTATTTCCTTTTTTAACTAAATACAATGGTGGAGTAGCAATATATACATTACCACCTTCAACAAGTTCTCTCATATACCTAAAGAAAAAAGTTAAAATTAGCGTTGAAATATGGCTCCCATCTACATCAGCATCACACATGATTATAATTTTATTATATCTTAATTTTTCAAGATTTAAAGCTTTGCTATCCTCTTCAGTACCAATTGAAACTCCAAGAGCAGTGTATATATTTCTTATTTCCTCATTTTCAAAAACTCTGTGTTGTTGAGCTTTTTCAACATTTAGAATCTTTCCCCTTAGAGGAAGAATCGCTTGAAAAACTCTATCTCTACCCTGCTTTGCAGTACCACCTGCCGAGTCACCTTCAACAAGAAAAACCTCGCACTTAAGTGGATCAGTTTCAGAACAATCAGATAATTTTCCTGGTAAACCACCTCCAGTCATAACAGTTTTTCTTTGAATCATTTCTCTTGCCTGTCTTGCAGCGTTCCTTGCTTGAGCAGCAAGTATTACTTTTTGGACAATTATTTTAGAATCATTTGGGTTCTCTTCCAGATAATTTTCAAGCATTTCAGATACCGCTTGAGAAACAGCAGCACTTACTTCTCTATTACCCAGTTTAGTTTTTGTTTGTCCCTCAAATTGAGGTTCAGCTACTTTAACAGAAATTACGGCAGTTAAGCCTTCTCTAAAATCATCTCCTGAAATATCAAATTTAAGTTTATCAGTAAGTCCAGAAGAATCGGCATATTTTTTTAAAGTGTTAGTTAAACCTCTTCTGAATCCAGATAGATGGGTTCCACCTTCATGAGTATTTATATTATTAACATATGAGTAAAGATTTTCAGAGAAAGAAGAATTATAAATCATTGCAACCTCAACTGGTATATCATTCTTCTCACCCTCCATCTTAATTATACTATTAATAATAGGCTCTCTTGACTCATCCAGGTATTTTATAAACTCACTTAAACCCTCTTTTGAATGAAAGGTTTCATACAAAGGGTTACCATCCTTGCCTATTTTTCTATTATCTTTAATAGAGATTGTAATTCCTTTATTCAAGAAAGATAGTTCCCTCATCCTATTTGATAAAATATCGTAGTCAAATTCGGTAACTTCTTTAAATATTTCTTTATCAGGAGTAAAAGTTACTAAAGTTCCTCTTTTATTAGAGTTTCCAATCTCTTTAACAGCAGAAACAGGTTTACCTTTGCTATATGTTTGTTCATATTCTTTTCCATCTCTATAAACTATAGCAGTCAACGATTCAGATAACGCATTAACACATGAAACACCAACGCCATGAAGCCCACCTGACACTTTGTACGAGTCTTTATCAAACTTACCTCCTGCTCCAATCTTTGTCATAACAACTTCCAAAGCAGAAACACCTTCCTTTTTATGAATTCCTACAGGGATCCCTCTTCCATTATCCTCAACAGATAAACTAGAGTCTTTGTTTATTTCAATTTTGATTGATGAACAATAGCCAGCCATAGCCTCATCAATTGAATTATCTACAACCTCATAAACTAAATGGTGAAGACCTCTTGAACCAACATCTCCAATATACATAGAGGGTCTTTTTCTAACATGCTCCATACCCTCAAGGGCCTGAATACTATCTGCAGAATATTGATTTTTCGAATTGTTTTTTGACATTTTTTAGGTTATAAACATATAACCATAAATATACTAAAAATGGAAGCGTTAAATATCTTGAAACATTCAGTATTAATAGGAACTTATCAACATTTTATTCATAAGATTTTTTATGAATATTTGATACAGATCTACCACTAGGATCATTAAGATTTTTGAAAGATTCATCCCACTCCAAAGCTTGAGGAGTACTACATGCTACAGATGGAACTGAAGGCACTGATTTTGCAGCTGCATCACTAGAGAAATGTTCTTGAAAAATAGTCCTGTAATAGAACTCTTCTTTACTGAGTGGAGTATTTAGAGAATATATTTCTGAAGCATTTTCTAGATCTTTATTTGATACTTCTTTAGAGACTAATTCTTTAAGACTGTCAATCCAAGAATATCCTACGCCATCAGAAAATTGTTCTTTTTGTCTCCATAAAATACTTTCTGGAAGATAATCCTTGAAAGCCTCTCTAAGAACCCATTTTTCAATTCTACCGTTTTTAATCATTTTATCCTCTGGATTAATATTCATTGCTGTTTCAATAAATTCTTTATCTAAAAAAGGGACCCTACCTTCAATTCCCCATGCAGCAAGAGATTTATTTGCTCTCAAACAATCATATTGATGAAGTTTTTTAAGTTTTCTTACAGTTTCTTCATGAAATTCTTTTGAATTTGGAGCTTTATGAAAATAAAGGTATCCACCAAACAATTCATCAGCTCCCTCACCCGATAAAACCATTTTAATACCTAAGGACTTGATTGCTCTTGCCATTAAATACATTGGAGTTGAAGCTCTAATAGTTGTTACATCGTATGTCTCAAGATGATAGATCACATCTCTAATAGCATCTATACCTTCTTGTATAGTAAAATTTATTTCATGATGTACAGTGCCAATATGATCAGCTACAATCTTAGCAGCTTTAAGATCAGGAGCACCTTTAAGGCCAACAGAAAATGAATGAAGTTGAGGCCACCAAGCATCTAACTTATCACCAGATTCTATTCTTTTAGATGCAAATTTTTTAGCTAAAGCAGAGGTAATAGAAGAATCAAGTCCACCTGAGAGCAAAACACCATAAGGGACGTCACTCATAAGCTGTCTTTTTACTGCAGCTGAGAGGGAATCATGAATTGAAAGTATAGAAGTCTTTGAATTTTTAACTGAATCAAAAGAAGTCCACTTTGGCTTATACCATTCTTTAAGTTCCATGTCATGGCTTTCTAGATAGTGACCTGGAGGAAAAAGCTCAATTTTGTCACAAAACCCTTCCAAAGATTTAAGCTCTGAAGAAACATAAAAAATATTTCTTTCATCCCACCCCATATAAAGAGGTATAATACCTATATGATCTCTGGCTATAAAATAACTGTCTTTGGATGAATCATAAAGTGCAAAAGCAAAAATACCATTTAAATCGTTAAGGAAATTAACACCTTTTGACTGATATAAAGGAATTAGAACTTCACAATCTGATTTTGTTTTGAAATCGTAACTATTTAAAAAGCTTTCTCTTAGTATTTGATGATTATAAATTTCTCCATTAACAGCAATAATCTTCTTACCATCCTGAGAGATTATTGGCTGCTTACCTGATGTTGGATCAACAATTGCAAGTCTCTCATGTGCTAAAATAGCATTATCGTTGGAATATACTCCGCTCCAGTCAGGACCTCGATGCCT
>JAFMFH010000004.1 GCA_017856235.1 Flavobacteriaceae bacterium
GACTCGAACCCACGACCTGCTGATTACAAATCAGCTGCTCTAGCCAGCTGAGCTATATCGGCTTATATTAAAACAGTTGCAAAATAAATGCTTTTTTTGCCTACAACAAAGTAAAAAGAAATAATTTTTAAAATATTATTTAGCTCTAGGATGTGAATTTTGGAACACCTCTTTTATCCGCTCCATGCTAGTGTGACTATAGATTTGTGTAGCAGATAAACTTGCATGACCCAGGAGCTCTTTTACAGAATTAATATCTGCACCTTCATTGATTAAATGAGTTGCAAAACTATGCCTTAGAACATGAGGAGCTTTTTTAACTTTAGGTGAAACAAGATTGAAATATTCGTTTACTGTCCTATAAACAAATTTCTCTGATAGTTGCTTTCCATCCTTTGATATAAAAAGAAGATCAAGATCTAAGTTTTTAAAACTCTTGGATTTTAACTCCATATACTCATTAATTGATTGATTTAGCTTAGGAAGAATAGGAATTATCCTTTCTTTATTTCTTTTTCCTATTATTTTTAGGGTAGATGATTCAAGGTTAACATTAGATGATTTTAGCGAAATAAGCTCAATTCTTCTTACACCGGTAAAATAAAAGAATAAAATTATTGTCTTTTTAAGAGTTCCACTGTAATCTTTATTAAAATAATTACTATCAAGTAAACTATTTATTTCTTCTTTTGAGAATGGCACCTGAATCTTTTTTGATTGTTTAAGAGGGGAATGAGCAACCAAAGGCGAAGACTTAATAGTATCTGTTTTTATTAGAAATTTAAAGAATGATTTTAAACTAGACACCTTTCTGTTTATTGAACGATTAGATATATTATCATTTACCATTTTAACAATCCAAAGTCTAATAACTTTATAATCGATGTTTTCAATTTTAGTGTTATTACCTGATTGAATTAAGAAGTCATTGAAATTATTCAAGTCAGTATTGTAAGCATTAATTGTATGGATTGAGTAGTTTTTTTCTACTCTAAGGTATTCAACAAACTTTTTAATAAGCATTATACATCTAAATTACGATGTGTAAATAAAATATTAAAAAATTTAGAGATTTTCTTGATCTTTAAGTTTTTGTATATGACGAGCTTTGAGAATTTTGCTTCTATGCTCAACTGATGGCTTAACAAATTGCTTTCTATCTCTAAGAGATCTCATAACACCTGTTTTATCAAACTTACGTTTGAATCTCTTTAGAGCTTTATCAATGTTTTCGCCGTCTTTAATAGGTATAATTAACATATAAGATTAATTTCGGAGGCAAATATAACTAATTGTATTAAATAAGCTTATTAATTTTTACCATTTATTGCTTCAACATACCTAGTAAGCTCCTCTTTAACTTTTGGAAATAGTATAAAAAGCCCTATCATATTTGGAAAAACCAGAGCAAGAATCATAGCATCAGAAAAAGCCCATACAGATGACATATCTCCTGCCGCACCAATTACAATAAATACAAGGAATAATATTTTATAAGTAAGATCTGATATTTTTCCTTTACCAAAAACATACATCCAGGACTGTAAACCATAGTATGACCATGATATCATAGTTGATAACGCAAAAAGAACTACTGCAATTGCAAGAAAGGGACCAGAAAAAGAAATATATTCAGCAAATGCAGCTGAAGTTAGACCAGCTCCCTCAAGCTCTTGTCCTCTTACCATTACAGCTGATGATCCTTCAACTAGGTTTCCGTATGTAAATACGCTGTTATCACCATTAAAGATAATTATTACCAGAGCAGTCATGGTACAAATAACAACAGTATCAATAAATGGTTCAAGAAGTGCAACTAACCCCTCAGAAGCAGGATAACTTGTAATAACAGCTGAGTGAGCTATTGATGCAGATCCAGCTCCAGCCTCATTTGAAAAAGCACCTCTTCTAAATCCTTGTACTAGAACGCCTATAAAACCACCAACAGCTGCCGTAGGTGCAAAAGCTTGATTAACAATCATAGCAAAGGCATCATCTACAAATGATAGATTTGTAAAAATAATATATAAACATGCTATTACATACATACCTGCCATAAATGGAACTATTTTTTCAGTAACTGAAGCAATTCTTTTGATACCTCCAATAATTATAATTCCAACGACAATCATCATTATAATTCCAACAATTGTTCTAGCTGATCCTCCACTTAAACCAAACAAGCTTACCATTTGAAGTGCAGCTTGATTAGACTGAGCGGCATTTCCACCTCCAAATGATGCACCAATACATAGAATAGCAAAAATTACTGCAAGGATTTTACCTAACTTATCAAAGCCACGTTCTTTTAAACCTTTCGAAAGATAATACATTGGCCCACCGTAAACAGTTCCATCTGAACCAACATCTCTATATTTTACACCAAGTGTACATTCAACGAACTTTGATGACATGCCAAGTAATCCACACAAAATCATCCAGAATGTAGCTCCGGGTCCTCCAATAGCAATCGCCATAGCAACACCTGCAATATTTCCATTACCAACAGTTCCTGAAACGGCTGTTGCTAATGCTTGAAAATGACTTACCTCACCGCTATCTTTTCTCTTCTTATCAAGGACGTCATATTTACCCATTACAGTTCTCAAAGACAATCCAAAACCTCTAATATTAATGAATCCAAAATATAATGTAAAGAATGCTGCACCACCTACTAGTAAAAAAATGATTGTTGGAATGCCTGTTCCAAAAAACTCATGAAGAATTAATCCCTCCCAAAAGTTTGAAATCGGCTGAAAAGCTTCATTTATTCTTTCATCAATCCCTAATTTTTCTTGTGTAACCATAATTATTAATGTATTGTATTTCTAAATGATTTAATGCCAAATTAATTTGGATGAGCTCCAAATATAAAATAAATAGTATGAGATTAGAAAAATTATTATATAAATTCTGAAATAACTTTTTTAAGAGTTATTTTTTTCACCTGTCCACTCAGATATTCCACCTAATAAGTTAAATAAATTTTCGTATCCAAATGTTTTCATTATTTGACATGCCTGTACACTTCTTACACCAGAATGGCAATAAACATAATAATTTAAAGATTTATCCATTTTTTTAAGACCATCAATAAATAATTGAGGATTTCTAATGCTCAAAAGTTTAGCAGTGGGGATATGTGATTCTTCAAATTCTTCCTCAGATCTTACATCAAGTAAACATCCTTTCTCATCATTTTTTAGCTTATCAATAAGTTGTTGTGAATTTAAATCAATCATATTTTTTACTTAAAAATAAGTAAATACAATAGTATATTAAAAAAACTTAATGATTAGTTTTTTTTTATTCAATACTATTTATGTATTTTGGATAAAATATTTTACATATGAAATTTATTCAAAAATCTGATTTATTTTTAATAGGTGCAGCATTTGTTTCTTTTGTTTTGTCTGTATCATTATGGTTTTATGGCTATAAAGACGAAGGTTTATTTGTTGGACTTTGGGTTCCATCAATTCTTTCTTTTGGATGTTATTTTAAACAAATGTTGAATAAATAAATGGGGGATACATTCATTTTTATCATGGGACTAGTATGTACTGGCGCAGTTGTTGCAGCTACATTTTTATCTATAAATGAGCTTAAGGATGTCAATGAACCTCAGCTTCAATCAGTTGATATGGCTGAAGGTGCAAGAAAACATTTAAAGCTTATATCAACAGCTATATTAATTATTATTGGGTTTGTTTCTTTAGGATTATTTTGTTTTTATTTTATATTTGCCTAAATGATTAAAGTTAACACATACTGGTGGTGGATACATGAACTTTAGAATTCGTGAATAAAACTATTATATTATAGCTTGTCTCACGACAGGCTTTTTTTTTGCTATGAAAATAAAAATTAACACATATCACAAAAAAATTTTTGCAGATACAATTACTCCTGTAGAAGTATACCTAAAAATTCGAGATATCTTTCCTAATAGCCTTCTTCTTGAAAACAGTGATTATATGCTAGCAAATAATAATTACTCATACATATGCTTTAACCAGATTGGTCATATTAAAATAAAAGATTATGAAGTTGAATGTAAATTCCCTGGAGGGGATTATGAGTTTAAAAAACTAATAAAGGGCGAAAAAGTTTCAAGTTTAATTCATAATTACATAGAAAAATTTGAGATAGACAATTCAAAATTTAAATTTCTTAATAATGGAATGTTTGGCTTTATGAGTCATGAATCAATTAAATATTTTGATAGTGTAGAAATAGAAAACAAAAAAGATTTTGATATACCTGACATTTATTATGGGCTATATCAAAATATTATAGCTATAAGTCAATATAACCATGAAGCTCATCTTTTTTGTAATTCAGTTGATAAGCCATCAAATATTGATACTATTGAAGGTATATTAAATAACAAAAGTTTCTCAGTATTTAATTTTAAAAAAATTGGTAAATCGGAATCTGAAATTACTGATGAGGAATATATCGAGTACGTCAATAAGGCAAAAGACCATTGTAAAAGAGGTGACGTCTTTCAACTTGTTTTATCAAGAAGGTATACTCAAAAGTTTAAGGGTGATGAATTCAACGTATACAGAGCTTTAAGATCTATAAATCCTTCTCCATATTTATTCTTTTTTGATTATGGTGATTATAAGATTTTTGGAAGCTCACCTGAGGCCCAAATAGTAATTAACAACAGAAAGGCAGAAATACATCCAATCGCAGGAACATTCAAAAGGACTGGAGATGATGAAAAAGATCAAATCACTGCAAAGGAGTTAGCAAAAGATCCAAAAGAAAATTCCGAACACATAATGCTTGTAGATCTTGCAAGAAATGATCTTAGTAGAAGTGGGAATAATGTTAAAGTTGAAAAAAATAGAGAGATTCAGTTTTATTCACATGTAATCCATTTAGTGTCAAAGGTAACTGCAGAATTAAAAGAAGGTATAAAGTCTTATCAGGTTGTAGAAGATACTTTCCCAGCTGGAACACTTTCTGGTGCACCAAAACATAAAGCATTAGAACTAATTGAAAAATATGAAAAAGTTAATAGGAACTTCTACGGTGGGGCTATTGGCTTTATTGATTTTAGTGGAAACTTTAATCATGCAATTATTATTAGATCATTCTTTAGTAAAAACAATATTTTAAATTATCAAGCTGGTGCAGGAATAGTTATTGATTCAGATCCAGAAAAAGAATTAGAAGAAGTTCAAAATAAATTAGGAGCGTTAGATAAAGCTTTAATTGAAGCTGAGTTGATAAAATGAAAAAAATTTTTTTAATAGATAATTATGATTCATTCACTTATAATCTTCTATTTTATTTAGAGGAATTAGGTTGTGAAGTAACAGTAAAAAGAAATGATTTATTCGAGGTTGAGGATATAAAAAATTTTGATGCAATCTTAATTTCACCTGGACCTGGAATACCATCAGAATCTGGAAAAACTTTAGAGGTTTTGAAGTATTATTCAAAAAGTAAAAATATTTTAGGTGTTTGTCTTGGACAGCAAGCAATTGCAGAGGCATTTGGAGGAAAACTTAGAAATTTAGAGAGAGTTTATCATGGAATTGCAAGTAAAATCAACGTAGTAGAAGATGATATAATTTTTGACGGAATTAAGGGTAAAATTAAAGTTGGTAGATACCACTCTTGGATTGTTGACAAACCAATTCCTGAAAATTTAATTATAACATCTTTAGATAAAAATGGTGAAATAATGTCATTAAAACATAGAGAATATAATGTAAGAGGTGTTCAATTCCATCCTGAATCTGTTTTAACACCAAAGGGCAAAAAGATGATAAAAAATTGGGTAAAAAGTATATGAAAGAAATTTTAAATAGACTTACAAATTATGAGACCTTAACTGAAAAGGAAGCTACTGATATTATTATTCAAATTTCAGAGGGCAAACTAAATACAAGTGAAATATCTTCATTTCTGACAATCTTTATGATTAGAAATATAACTATTGAAGAATTAAGTGGATTTAGAAAAGCTCTAATTGACTTATCATTAAAAATTGACCTTAATGAATTTGACACTATAGACCTATGTGGGACTGGAGGAGATGAAAAAGATACATTCAATATATCAACTTTAGCATCGTTTGTTACTGCTGGAAGTGGAGTAAAAGTTGCAAAACATGGAAATTATGGTGTTTCATCTAGTTGTGGATCCAGTAATGTACTGGAACATTTAGGTATCAATTTTACGAATGATTATGATAAAATTAAAAATGCTGTTGATAAAGCAAACATTTGTTTTCTTCATGCTCCATTATTTCATCCTGCAATGAAAAACGTAGCTCCAGTTAGAAAAGAACTAAGATTAAAAACATTTTTTAATATGCTAGGTCCAATGGTTAATCCATCAATGCCAAAAAAACAGATGGTTGGTGTATATAATTTAGAACTTGCAAGAATTTATAACTACCTCTATCAGAATACTAATATTGAATATAATATAATTCATGCATTAGATGGATATGATGAGATTTCTCTGACAGGAAATACAAAAGTATATTCTAGATCAAATGAGTTTATATTACAATCTAAGGATTTTAATTTAGACGATATAGATGCAGATTTAATTAAAGGGGGGAAGGATGTCGAATCATCATCTAAGATTTTTATGAGTGTTCTTAATGGTAGTGGATCCAATGAACAAGAAAATGTTGTTTGTGCAAATGCTTCGATGGCTATTTCTCTGTCAAAAAATGTTTCAATAATTGAGGCTTTTGAAATTGCTAAGGAATCTATTAAGAGTAAGAGTGCATTAAGATGTTTTGAAAAACTTATTGAATTAATGAAATGAAAATTTTAGATAAGATTGTTGCTGATAAAAAAAATGAGATAGATAATTTATCTTCAAAAATACCAATATCTGTTTTGCAAGATAATATTCTATTTTCTCGAAAATGTATTTCTCTAAAAGAGTCTATATTAAAAAGTTCCAGTGGAATAATATGTGAATTTAAAAGAAGATCTCCCTCCAATGCTAATATAAATTACAAATCAACTATTTCAGAAGTTGTTAGAGGATATCAAGAGGCTGGAGCTGCTGGATTATCAATCCTTACAAATAAGAAATATTTTGATGGAAATATTGAGGATATCATTGAAATAAGAAATTTTGTAGAAATTCCTATTTTACGAAAAGAATTTATAATTAGCGAATATCAAATATTTGAAGCTAAATCAATTGGGGCTGACGCAATATTATTAATTGCATCAATTCTTAATTCAGAGGATATTTTGAATTTTAGTTCCTTAGCCAAGAGTCTAGGTCTTGAAGTATTAATTGAGGTACACTCCTATGAAGAATTGAAAAAAATATCAGGAAATGATATTGATATAATTGGTGTTAATAATAGAAATCTTGACACCTTAAAGATCGATTTAAACATAAGTATTGAGATGTATAAAGAGATTCCTGATGAATTTCTAAAGATATCTGAAAGTGGTATTGATAAGGTTGAATCAATTCTTAAACTTAGAGAAGCTGGCTATCAAGGATTTTTAATTGGTGAGAATTTTATGAAAAGTAATGATCCAATGGAGGAGGCTTACAAATTTATAAAAGAGGTTGAAAATGAAATTTAAAATTTGTGGATTATTTGATTATAAAAATATTCAACAAGTAGCTGAATTAAATCCTGATTACATCGGTCATATTTTTTGGGAAAAATCTGTAAGGTATGTAAAGACTAAAACTCCAAACTTTAAATCTGAAATAAAAAAAACTGGTGTTTTTTTTAACTCAAATTTTGATGTTATAAATGACAAAGTATCAAAACATAATTTAGCTTGTGTTCAATTACATGGAGATGAGTCACCAGAATTTTGTAAAAAAATATTAGATAGCGGGATTCAAGTTATCAAGTCATTTAGAATTGATGATAAATTTGATTTTGGTGTTTTAAAAAATTATGAAGACTATTGTGACATGTTTTTATTTGATTCAAAATCAGAACTTCCTGGAGGAACTGGCATATCATTTAACTGGGAGAATTTAAAAAAATATAATTTAAAAAAGGGTTTTTTTATCAGTGGTGGTATAGGGCTTCACTCTATTGATTCACTATTTGATCTTTTAAAAATGGGTCTTCCTATTTATGGTATAGACATCAATAGTAAATTTGAGGACGACAACTATTTAAAAAAAATTGATGAATTAAAAACTTTTATAGAAACAATTAAAAATGAAATATACAGTTGACAAAAAAGGGTTTTATGGTAACTATGGAGGTGCGTTTGTACCTGAAATGCTATTTCCAAACCTTGACGAATTAGAAAAAAACTATATCAAGATTATAAATGATACTGATTTCCAAAATGATTATAATAACCTTTTAAAGGACTACGTAGGAAGACCAACTCCGCTATATTTTGCTGAAAGAATGTCAGGTAAATATAAATGTAAAATATATTTTAAAAGAGAAGACTTGTGTCATACAGGAGCTCATAAAATAAATAACACCGTTGGTCAAATTTTACTAGCAAAAAGATTAGGAAAGAAAAGAATCATTGCTGAAACCGGTGCTGGTCAACATGGAGTTGCCACTGCAACTGTTTGTGCTTTAGCTGGAATTGAATGTGTAATATATATGGGAGCTATTGATATCAAAAGACAAGCTCCTAATGTTGCTAGAATGAAAATGCTAGGAGCAAGTGTAATTGCAGCTGAATCTGGGAGCAAAACTCTTAAGGATGCTACTAATGAAGCTATTAGAGATTGGATAAATAATCCTATTACAACGCACTACATTATTGGATCAGTTGTTGGTCCTCATCCTTATCCTGATATGGTTGCTAAATTTCAATCAATAGTTTCTAAAGAGATAAAGTCTCAGTTAATTGAAAAAGAAGGAACTGATAGTCCAGATTATCTAATAGCTAATATTGGAGGTGGAAGTAATGCTGCTGGATTATATTATCATTATTTAGAAGACGAGAAAGTAAAAATTATTTCAGTTGAAGCAGCTGGTGAAGGTATTGAGTCTGGAAAAAGTGCTGCTACATCAGTTCTTGGTAAAACTGGAATTATTCATGGAAGTAAAACTCTTTTAATGCAAACTAAGGATGGTCAAATAGTCGAGCCTTACTCCATATCAGCTGGTTTAGATTATCCAGGCGTTGGTCCACTTCATGCACATTTATTAGAAAGCAAAAGAGCAGAGTTTATGTCGATAACAGATAGTGATGCTATGCTAGCAGGATTAGAAGTCTCTAAACTAGAAGGGATTATTCCTGCAATAGAAACTGCTCATGCATTTGCTGCATTTAAGTATTTGAATTTTAAACCAAATGATATAATTGTTGTTAACTTCTCTGGAAGAGGAGATAAAGACTTAAATACTTACATTGATTATTTTAAATTATAATGAATAGAATTGACAAAAAATTAAAAGAAGAAGGCAAACTGTTGTCAATATATTTTACAGCAGGATATCCTAGTTTAGATGATACAGTTGATATTATTTTTAAGCTTCAGGAATCTGGTGTTGATATGATAGAGATAGGACTACCTTTTAGTGATCCACTTGCTGATGGTCCTACAATTCAAGATAGCTCTACAAAAGCAATTAAAAATGGAATGAACACTAATGTCCTATTTGATCAACTAAAAGGGATTAGGGATAAAGTTTCAATTCCTTTAATAATAATGGGATATTTTAACCCTATCCTTCAGTATGGTGTAGAAGACTTTTGTAAAAAATGTAATGAAATTGGAATTGATGGATTAATCATTCCTGACTTACCAATTGACTATTATGAAGCAAATTATAAATCAATATTTGAAGAAAATCATCTTTATAATATGTTTTTAATAGCTCCACAAACTTCAGATGAAAGAATAAGAAAGATTGACTCTATATCTAATGGTTTTATATATATGGTAAGCTCTTCTAGTATAACTGGATCAAAAAATTCCTTTAGCCCTGATCAAATAAATTATTTTGAAAGAATTGAAAAAATGAATCTAAAAACTCCTAGAATAATTGGTTTTGGAGTTGGAAACAAAAAGACATTTAATTCTGTCGTAAAATATTCTAAGGGAGCGATAATTGGATCTGCATTTATAAAAAATCTATATGAGCATGGAATTGATTCAATTCCTTCATACATAGGTTCAATTAGATAAAATGAAAAATAAAGAAAAGTCCAATTTCTTATACATCAAAAATATTTTTGAATCAATTTCTAATGAATATGATTTTATGAATGATTTGATGAGTTTTAAAAATCATTCTAAATGGAAAGAAGAAATTGTTGAAATTGCAATAGATTCATCTCCAAAAAAAATTCTTGACATTGCAACAGGTACAGGAGATATTGCAATAAAACTTAGTAAAATAAAAGGGTCAATTATAGATGCAGTTGACGTATCAGATAATATGCTTAAAATTGCTCACAGTAAAATTGACAAGCTAAATATTAATAATATTAGTTTAAAAACATGCGAAGCTGAGAATCTGATTTTTGATGATAATCACTTTGACATCATATCAATAGGATATGGAGTTAGAAACTTTAGTAATCTTGATAAAGGGTTAAGTGAGAGTTTCAGAGTTTTAAAAAAAAATGGAAGGCTTATAATTCTTGAAACTTCAATTCCAGAAAATCCAATAATTAAATTAATTTATTCACTAATTACCACCATATATATTCCTGTAATTGCTTTTATCTTTTCTAGAAAAACAAAAGCATACCTTTATTTATTAGATTCTACGAAGAACTTCCCTCCTAGAAAAAAATTTCTTGAAATACTTAAAAAAATAGGTTTTAAAAAGGTTGAAACAAGAAAAAAACTTTATGGTGCTTCTACAATTTATATAGCGTCAAAGTAATAAGCTAATTAAGTTTTAGGTAATTATTAAATCTGAAATAATTTAAAGTCAGAAAAACTAGAGTTTATTTGATCATTAAAATCAAATACCAAGAAGAAACCCCCACCCCCTGATCCACAAAGTTTCATATAATATGAATCACTTTTAAATCCATCTTCCCAAATATCTATTAGTTGATTTGGAATCATTTCTTTAAAATTATTAAATGTATTTACTGATAATTTTTTTAAGGAGCCTCTAAATAAATCTGAACTATTAAGAAGGTGTTCAATACATTTATTGGTATTAGTAATGTATTTATTGTCAAAGAAATTTCTAAATTCACTTTCATTCATTTTATTATGAAATACCTCGATCATTTTCTTTGTTGAAGAGTTTACTTTACTATCCATTATATAAACCTTAAAGTTTTTATGATGAATTTTATCTATCAATTTAATTTGCTTATTAGAATAAAATATTGGACTATTAAATAGCGAAACAGATGGGTCAAGACCAGAAGAGTTTCCATGAAATTTGGATTCGATAATTGACAATAGATTTTTTATCTCTTCTAGATTTAAATTAACAATATCTTTTTTATAATACGAATCAAAAACTGATGCAACAAGAGCGCCACTGCTTCCTAGACCTGAACCAATAGGTATACTACTAACAAAATGTAACCCTTTATCCAGATCATTTTTTAAAAAATTTAAATCAATAATTTCCTTAATTTCTGTATCAGTAATAAATTCATACAACTCAAGAATATTAGAATTAGAAATCTTTTCTTCATTATTTAAAAAATCTGATTTATTTAAATAACCGTAGAATTTTTCAAAAGGAATGGATAATGCATTAGAGTTTGATATAACTCCATATTCGCCAAATAGTAAAATTTTTGAATAAAATTTTTTATTATCCATTATCTGATTTTTGTAGCACCATTACCTAGATGATCATGAATACAAGAGTTAGACTTACATAACATTAGAAGTTCATTGTCTATGAATTTTGTTATTAATTCACTCTCAGATTTAGGGTATAATAAATGGACATTCGAACCTGCATCTAATGTAAAGCTTAAATGAAGTTTAGTCTCTTTCCGGAATTCCAATACTTTGTAAATTGCCTCTAAAGTATTTGGTTTCATAAGTATATAGTATGGATCAGATGATAACATTAAAGAGTGAATCATTAATGCTTCTGATTCAGAAATAGTAATGAAGTCATCAAGCTCACCTGATTTTAAAATATCTTTTAGTCTTTCAATATTATTTTTTGCAATTTCAAATCTTTTATTAGAAAAAGGGTTCTTATTCATTAACTCATGTCCTAAAGAACTTGAAATAACTTTCTGACCAGGATCAATTATTAATATAGTATTATTATAATCATGAAATACTTGATCAACTTCACTTGAAATATTCACAGCATATAAATCTGAACTTTCTTTGAAAGCATCTGTTTTTCCCCAAAGTATTACCGGACCTTCAATACTCCTAGATGCACTTCCTGATCCAAGTCTAGATATAAATGATTTCTTTCTAAGATTAAAATTATTATCATAATTAGTAAACTGAGATTCAATATCTACTAAACATGATGCCAAAGCTGACATAGAAGATGCAGAAGATGCTATTCCACTACTATGAGGAAAATTATTTTTTGAGTTTATGTATAAATCATGATTTTTTAGAAATCCAAAATAATTGTCAATACTTTTAATATAAGTTTCTACTTTTTTTTCAAAATTTTGATTTTCCTTTCCATTAAATCTAAAATGGATTTCATTTTGAGTATTTTTTTTTGGTTTAAATTCAACTACAGTATTCGTATAGCACTTAGATAAAGTAAAACTAATAGATGGGTTTTGAGGTATTTGATTTTGTTTTTTACCCCAATACTTAACAAGAGCAATATTACTTGGAGAATTCCATTCAACTATTCCACTAGACTCAAAACTATCAGAACAAATAAAATCCTGCTCAACCATATAAATATTGTTAAAAATCCTTTAAATATAAGAAAGATAAACTCCAGGATGAATATTATTTGTTTAATTTGGATTTCCTAAAAGTAAATTAAATTGAAAAAGTCAGCTTTTAAATTCAGTTCTTTTCAAGAACCAACCTTATCACCATTTGAAAAGCTATTTAATATCTTTAAAGAGCTAATCATTCATACATCTGGTGATTTTGATGAAGCTATTGAATGGCTCAGAGAACTTGATAAAGAATATAAACTGACCGATGAAAATTATACTATTGATGATTTTGTTAATGATCTTTTAAAAAAAGGGTATATAAGAAAAGAGATTTCATCAAATGGAGATAGTATTAAGATTAGCTCCAAAACAGAGAGACTTCTCAGAAAGCATGTTCTTAAACACTTATTTGGAAACTTAAAAAAAACTAAAAAAGGTAATCATAAGACAAAATATTCATCTTCTGGAAGTGATGAAAACCTAAATATTAAAGATTTCGAATTTGGTGACCCGCTTGATAGAATTTTGTTAACTGAAAGTCTAAAAAACGCTATAATATCTTCAGGTGAAAATGATTTAAGTCTAAAGAAGGATGACCTGGTTGTTTGGGATTCAAAACATAATTCACAGATGAGTACAGTCCTTATGATTGATATAAGTCACAGCATGATTCTTTATGGTGAAGATAGGATCACACCAGCAAAAAAGGTTGCTATGGCATTAGTTGAATATATTAGAACTAAATTTCCAAAAGATACTATTGATATTTTATCATTTGGAGATGAAGCAAGACCAATAAGTATAAGAGATCTTCCGTATTTAAAAGTAGGTCCATATCATACTAATACAGTTGCTGGTCTTGACCTAGCTTTTGATATTCTTAGAAAGAGAAAAAATAATAATAAACAGATATTTATGATAACTGATGGAAAACCAAGCTGTATGTTTACTAAAGATGGCTTTTACAAGAATAGTGCTGGACTTGACAACTTCATATTGGATCAATGTTATAATAGGGCTAGGCAAGCAAAAAAGAATAATATTCCAATAACTACTTTTATGATTGCTAGTGATCCATATCTTCAGACATTTGTAAAAAAATTCTCTGAAGTTAATAACGGTAAAGCATTTTACACAGGTCTTGATGGTTTGAGTGAAATGATTTTTGAAGATTATGATAAAAATAGAAGACAAAAATTGAGATAATGAAAAAACCTAAATACAAAACAATAGGAGAATTAAAAAAGAGTGGTTACAATTCAAAAACTTTGAACCAAGAAATAACTGATAATCTAAGGTCAAACTTGCTTGATGGCAAAAATGTTTTTTCTGAATTAATTGGGTATGAGGAAACAGTTATACCAAGTGTAGAAAGGGCATTTTTATCAAATCATAGCATCAATCTTCTTGGTCTAAGAGGTCAAGCAAAAACAAAACTTGCTAGAACTTGTATAGAACTTTTAGACGATTGGATTCCTATTGTAAAAGATTCTGACACAAATGATGATCCTTTGAATCCCATCTTCAAAAGTTCTTTAGAAAAAATTAAATTAAATGGAGATTATACAGAGATTGACTGGATTCATAAGAGCGAAAGGTTTTACGAAAAACTTGCAACACCTGACGTAACTGTATCTGACCTAATAGGTGATATAGATCCAATCAAAGCTACTAATCTCAAGTTATCCTATTCTGATGAAGAGGTAATTCATTTTGGTTTGATACCTAGAGCTCACAGATGTATTTTTGTTTTAAATGAGTTACCTGACCTTCAACCTAGAATTCAAGTATCTTTATTTTCAATCCTTGAGGAAAAAGAAATTCAAATAAGAGGATTTAAGGTTAGGCTTCCCCTTGATATTCAATTTATTTTTACCTCTAACCCTGAGGATTATACAAATAGAGGAAGTATAGTAACACCATTAAAAGATAGAATTGGTTCTCAGATTTTAACACATTATCCTGAGTCAGTAGATATTGCAAAAAAAATTACAAGTCAAGAGTCAAAATTGAATTCTGAAACTATTTCAAAGATTCATATACCAGAGATTGCTAGAGATATTATTGAACAAGTATCTTTTGAAGCGAGAGAAAGTGAATTAGTGGACAAAAAAAGTGGAGTAAGTGCTAGAATGAGTATTACTAGTTTACAAAATTTATTTAGCTCTGCAGAAAGAAGGATGTTAATCAATAAAGAAGAAATAACATCAATTAGAATGTCTGATTTTAACTCAGTTATCTCTTCAATAAATGGTAAAGTTGAGCTTGTTTATGAAGGTGAGGAAGAAGGTGCTGAGCAGGTTTCTTATAATTTAATATCAGATGCCGTAAAGACATTATTTATAAAATATTTTCCAAAAATTGAGAAACTCACAAAGCCAGATGAGGTATCAGTTTATGATTCTATCCTAGAATGGTTTACAGTCAATCAAGTAATTCTTAGAGATGATCTAAGTAATAAGGATTATGAATCAATTCTTAATAAAGTTAAAGATGCAGATTCACTACTAAAAAGATTTATGCCAGACATTGATAAAAAAGATAAACTTTTCTTTATTGAATTCTTATTATGGGGACTTGAGAGTTTTAATAAGTTGAGTATAATGAGGACTAACAACGGAGTTGAATTTAAGGACCCGTTTAATAACTTTATCAATAAGATCTAATCAATCTTTTTAATTTGGGACTTTTTGGCTTCTTTTTTTGATCCATCAAATCCTTCCACACCACTTACAGTTGTGTATTTGAGAATGTTCTTCTTTCCAGGATTTAACTTAGAATAAGCACTATGACACATTACTGCTGCTTCATGAAAACCAGAAAGTATTAATTTGAGTTTTCCTGGGTATGTATTAACATCTCCAATAGCATAAATGCCATCAATATTAGTCTGATAATCCAAACTATTATTAACTTTTATTGCATTGTTTTCAATATTTAGTCCCCAGTCTTTAATTGGGCCAAGCCTAGGGACAAGACCAAATAAAGGAATAAAATAGTCAAAATTAAAAGTTTCAATATTTCCATCAATGTCAATAGAAACAGAGTCTAAAGATTTGTCTCCATGAAGTTGAGTAACATGGCCAGGAGTTATCACATCAATTTTTCCAGAATTTTTTAATTCTTGAACCTTTGATACAGATTCATCAGCTCCTCTAAATTCATTTCTTCTATGAACTAAAGTTACTTTTTTAGCAATATCAGATAAGTGTATTGTCCAATCAAGAGCAGAGTCACCACCACCTGCAATTAAAACATTTTTATCATGCAAATCATCTGGATTCTTGATCATGTAGAGAACACCATTTTCTTCATAATCAGATATATTAGAAATATTAGGTTTTCGAGGAGTAAAGGTTCCAAGGCCTCCAGCTATTGCTATGACACTAGCATTTATTTTAGTTTTCTTGTCAGTTGAAACAATAAATGACCCATCATCAATCTTTTCAATTCCTTGAGCAGTCTCACCAAGAGTGTATGAGGGAGAGAAAGGCTTAATCTGTTCTATAAGATTTTCAATTAAGTCACCTGCAATTATCTCTGGATATCCTGGAATATCATAGATAGGTTTTTTTGGATATAATTCAGTAAGCTGACCACCTGGCTGTGTTAGAGAGTCAAGAATATGGCATTTCATTTTTAAAAGACCAGCTTCAAATACTGCAAATAATCCTGTAGGACCAGCACCAATAATTAATATATCTGTTTTAATCATTTAGAGAGAGGTAAGACAGATTTAACTTCTTTAATCTCAGGAGCATATTTTTTAATTGTTGTTTCAACACCTATCTTAAGGGTCATTTGGTTTACCTTACAACTAGCACATGCACCATGTAGTTTAATATTAACAGTTGATTTATTAATTGATTCAAGTGAGATATCACCACCATCTTGAACTAGAAATGGTCTAATTTCATCTAATGCTGCTAATATTTTTTCTTCAAGTTTTGTCATTATTTTTTAATTGCAGAACATCCAACTAAATTAGTTATTTCAACAATCTTTGTTGGAGGTAATTCTTTATTTCTTATTAATAATTGTTCAACTACATTTTTAGAAATATCATCAAAGATTTTTGAGGCTTCAGTTGATTCTTGCAATGATGCAGGCCTTCCAAAATCAGAGGCTTCTCTTAAACTTTTAATTAAGGGTATCTCTCCTAGAAAATTGATATTTAAATCCTTTGAAAGGTATTTAACTCCTGCTTCTCCAAAAATATAATGCTTCTCTTCTGAGCCTTCAGTTTTAAAATATGCCATATTTTCAACCAAGCCAAGAATCGGAACTGATATGCTATCTTGCTGGAACATTTTTATTCCTCTTCTAGCATCTGCAAGAGCTACATTCTGTGGAGTACTAACAATAATAGATCCCGTAATTGGAAGTGATTGCACAAGGCTTAGATGAATATCACCAGTTCCTGGAGGAAGATCTAAAAATAGAAAATCAAGGTCACCCCAATTAGTATCAAAAATCATTTGGTTTAGAGCTTTGGAAGCCATAGGGCCTCGCCATACGACAGCCTGGTCAAGTTTAGTAAAAAAACCAATTGACATAATTTTTACACCATAACTTTCAATTGGTTCGATCTTTGACTCATCATTAACTTTTATCGACTTAGGAACATACCCTTCAACATCCATCATTGTTGGGACTGAAGGACCATAAATATCTGCATCTAATATTCCTACTTTACATCCTTTTTTGGCAAGAGAGGCAGCAAGATTAATTGTTAAAGTAGATTTACCTACCCCACCTTTTGCAGATGAAACTGCAATAATTGAGTCAACACCAGGAATTTTTTTTGATTGTGATGAGATTTTAGCTGGTACCTTTTCAATTTTAGTGTTGATATTTATCTTAGCTTTTTCATAAATCTCATTATGAATAATTTTCATTATATCTACTTCAAGCTTTTTTCTTGCCTGAAGAGTTGGATTACTTAATGAGAGATCAATATCAACTTGATCACCAAAAACTTGAATATTTTTTATAACTCCAGATGAAACTATGTTATCATCTGAACCCGATATATTAATTTTTTCAAGAGTTTTTGAAATATTTTTTTTTGATAGCTCCATAAAACTTAGTACAAATATACTAGTAAGTAATAACTTAAAAAACCCAAGAAAATACTAATTATTTAGGAACCCAAATCTTTTGTTCAAATTCTAATACTTTATCATCTTCTATTACTATTCCTTCACTCTCTAATAATTGTCGCATTAATTCAAAACCTTTAAAATGGTTTTTACCTGTTAAGAGTCCATTTCTATTAACAACTCTATGGGCAGGTATTGAAGAATCACTATGACTAGCGTTTAATGCCCAACCAACTGTTCGTGCACTTGAAGAAGATCCTAAATATTTTGCAATTAAACCATAGGTTGTAACTCTTCCATAAGGTATTCTTTTCACTACTTGATAAACCCTTTGAAAAAAATCATCTTTTTTCATTTACTATAAACCTAGTAGTTAAGTATTTGATTTTTGGATTGTAAAAGAAAATTCAGTACCTATACCAACATTACTTTTAACAAATATTTGTTCTTGATGAGCTTCAATTATATGCTTAACAATTGAAAGACCTAAACCAGATCCACCTTTTTTTCTAGAACGATTTTTATCAATTCTGTAGAATCTTTCAAAGAGTCTAGGAAGATGTTTTTGATCAATCCCTTCACCATTATCTGAGACTTTAACTAAAATTTTATCTTTATTAAAATTTTCAACAGAAATTTTAGTAGAACCATTTTTTTTTCCGTATTTAAATGAATTAACAACAAGGTTAGTTAGAACTTGAAGTATTCTTTCTTGATCAGCATTAACAAAAATAGGATTCAAGTAATCTTTATCATATTCCAGGGTAATTGTAGTTCTTTCAGATTCAAATTCCATTAATTCAAATACATTATCAATTAAATCAAAAATATTAAAGTCTGATTTGTCAACAGTTTTAATACCTGATTCAAATTGTGTAATAAGGTCTAAATCTTTTACAATTGCAATTATTCTTTCAACTCCTTTTGCAGCTCTTTTTAGATATTTATCTCTAACTTTTCTATCCTTAACGGCCCCTTCAATAAGAGTAAGAATATAACCTTGAATAGTGAATAGAGGGGTTTTTAGTTCATGAGAAATATTTCCAAGGAACTCTTTTCTATAATTATCTTTATCCTTTAAAACATTTATTTCAGAGGTTCTATCTTTAGCTTTCTGAATTAAATCAAGAGTTAATTTTTCAAGATTTTTATCATCATAAGTATCTTTTAAAATTTCTTCATTTAACTCATCTAAAACTTTTTTAACTACTCTTTCAATATATAGTCTTATATATATTTCAAGAGTAAAACGTATTATAAAAAAAAGGATTAAATAGTATATACTAGAGATAAATAACTGGTTGATTCCTTCAATATGAGATGGTACAATTAATTGAAAGAATAAAAAATCTAAGAAAAATGAAAATAAAGTTAAAATTAGAGAGGCTCTAAAAGCTTGGGGATTATATGATAACTTAAAGAAAGAAGGCATTATTCGGCTACAAACTTATATCCTACACCTTTAATAGTTTTAAAATATTTATCACCTATCTTTTCCCTTAACTTTCTTATATGAACATCAATTGTTCTATCTCCAACTACAACTTCACTTCCCCAGACTAACTCCATTATTTTTTCTCTTTTAAAAACCTTATCAGGTTTAGAGGCGAGAAGATACATAAGTTCAAATTCCTTTCTTGGAAGATTCAAGACATTGTCAGATATAAAAACTTTATACTTTTCCCTATCTATTCTAATTTCGTCAAAAACTATCTCATTAATATCTTTAGGAAAAACTTTTTTTAATCTTCTTAGTAGACCTTTAACTTTAGAAACAAGTACTTTAGGTTTTACTGGTTTAGTAACATAATCATCAGCTCCTGCTTCATAAGCTGCTACATGAGAGTATTCTTCTCCTCGTGCGGTTAGAAACATTATTATTGTATCATTAAATTTTTCATCTAATCTAATTTTTTCGCATGCTGCAATACCATCAATATTGGGCATCATTACATCCAAAATTATTAAGTTTGGAATAATTTTGTTAGCTTTTTCAATTGCAGACCTTCCATCAGATGCGGTAGAAACATCATATCCTTCGTTTGATAAATTATATTTTAAAATTTCTAAAATATCTGGCTCATCATCAACGCAAAGTATTTTTATATCAGATTTTTTCATTTTAATGTTAAATTAGTGTTTTAATCAATTTAAATTTACTTTATAAAAAAAATTAATTTTTATTAAATGATTACTTAACAATAACTAAATAATAGTTTTTTCGTCCCCTTTGAAGAAGTAGATATTTATTATTAATTAAATCTTTAACTGAAACTATAGTGTTTTCAGATGCTTTAATTTTATTTACTGAAATAGAATTTTCTTTTAACGATCTTCTTGCCTCACCTATTGATTTCAAAAAACCAGTATTCTTAGCCAATAAAAAATCGATATTTATTCCTTTATTAAGTTCTTTAGAACTTATTATTGAATTAGGTACACCATCAAAAATTTCATTAAACGTATTCTCATCTAATGATTCTAAATCTTCTTTACTTGACATGCCAAAAATGACTTTAGATGCTTTGATTGCATTGACCAAATCTTCTTCACTATGAACCATTGATGTTATTGAGTCTGCAATCTTGTTTTGAAGTATTCTTTTTGATTTATCTTTTTGATGTTCATTGACTAAATCTTCAACTTCTTGTTTATTAAGAAAAGTGAAAATTTTAATATAATTAACTGCATCTTCATCAGAAATGTTTAACCAATATTGATAAAACTTATAAACAGATGTTTTTTCTTTATCAAGCCAAATATTTCCCCCTTCTGACTTACCAAATTTTGACCCATCTGATTTTTTAACTAATGGACATGTTATAGCAAAAACCTTTTTATTTTCTTTTCTTCTTATTAACTCAGTTCCTGTAGTTATATTTCCCCATTGATCACTTCCTCCCATTTGAAGCATACAATTCATTTCTTTAAATAAATGAAGAAAATCATAACCTTGAATAAGTTGATATGTAAATTCGGTAAATGACATTCCTTGAGTTGTATCCTTTGAAATTCTTTTTTTAACTGACTCTTTAGCCATCATGTAATTGACAGTTATATGTTTCCCAATATCTCTAGAAAAATCTATAATAGAGAAATTTTTCATCCACTTATAATTATTAACTAATATGGCATTGTTGGATTTTTTAGATTTGAAATCTAAAAATTTTTCAAATTGTTTAGTTAGTTTTTTTTCATTGTAATCTAAGACCTTTTTATCAAGTAAATTTCTTTCATCAGATTTACCAGAGGGATCACCAATCATTCCTGTTGCTCCTCCTAATAAAACTATTGGAGTGTGACCTGAATTCTGAAAGTGTTTTAGAATAAAAATTGGAACTAAACTCCCAATATGAAGAGAGTCAGATGTTGGATCAAATCCAATGTAACCAATTGTTTTATTTTTTCCTAAATATTCTTCAGTACCAGGAATTATATCATGTAGCATTCCTCTCCATTTCAATTCTTCTATAAAATCTTTCATTAATTAATATTTTTTAAACTATCAATAGACTTCAATATTCTAATTTTGACTTTTGCATAAATTTCATAATGTTCTCTTGGATTTTTTGAATAATAAAGCTCACTTTCAAAAAACTGTAAACTATCAATATTATGTTTTTTATAAATCAATTCATCGCTTAATAAGTTATTATCTATTTTAAGGTCAAATCCACTAGAAGCATTCAATATCATTATATCAAAAATAATTTTTTCCATTTTTTCTTTGCTAATAAGATTATCTGGAACATTATCAGTGCATCCTATAAATAAAAATATAATTAATAAATATTTTTTCATCTATCAAAAACTAGTTTTTTGCCATATGGAGTTTCATTTACCTTTCCATTAGAATACACAACTCTTCCATTTAAAATTGTTGAATGAATAGATGAACTAAAAGTTACTCCTTCGAAAGGTGACCATCCGCATTTATAAAGTAGTGATTTTTTTGAAACTAGAGTTGGAGAATTAGGATCAATAAGAACGATGTCTGCAAAGTAACCCTCTTTTACAAAGCCTCTTTTACTAATATTAAAAACTTTTGAAGGGTTGTGCGCAATTTTTTCTACAATTTTTTCAATGTTTACTCCATGTTTTGGTGACTCCTCAAGTAAAGATAAAATAGTGTGTTGAACCATAGGTCCACCAGATGGACAATTAAAATAACTGTTTTCTTTTTCAGTTTCTGTATGAGGTGCATGATCTGAGGCTATTATATCTATTTTATCGTCTTTAATAGCACTCCAAAGTGCATCTTTATCACTTTGTGATTTAATAGCAGGATTCCATTTAATTTTTGATCCCAATTTTTTATAGTCTTTGTCTGTAAACCATAGATGATGAGCACAAACCTCAGCCGTTAATTTCTTTTGCTCAACAGGAAGTTTATTTTCAAATAGGTCAAGTTCTTTTTGAGTAGAAATATGGAATACATTTAGCCTTGCTCCGGTTATTTTTGCTAAATCAGTAGCATATTTTGAACTTTTATAACATGCCTCTTCGCTTCTAATCGCAGGATGATATTCCATTGGAACATTTTCACCATAGATTTCTTTAAATTTTTTGGAGTTATTCTTAATTATTTGTTCATCTTCACAATGAGCAGATATTGGTATAGATGTAGATGAAAAAATTTTTTCTATAGAATTTAAATCATCTATTAACATTTTTCCTGTTGATGAGCCAAGAAAAAGTTTTATACCAGCAACTTGAGTAGGATCTATTTTTTTAATTTCATCTAGATTGTCATTTGTACCTCCAAACATAAAAGAGAAATTAGAGAAAGAATTAGTTGATGCAATACTTATTTTTTTGTTAAAATCTTCAATTGTCGTAGTATTAGGAATAGTATTTGGCATTTCTATATATGAAGTTACACCACCTGCAATTGCAGCTTTTGATTCAGATGAAATATTTCCTTTATGAGTAAGTCCAGGTTCTCTAAAATGTACTTGATCATCAATCATTCCAGGAATTAGAATTAATCCATCAGCATCTATTACTTTAGTTACTGAATCTATTTTTATCTTTTTTGATATTGAGGATATTATTTCACCTTCGATTAGTATATCTTCTTTTAATCTGTTTCCTTCGTTAATTATGGTTGCATTTTTTATTAATAGTTTTTCCATTCTACTTAAAAAAAGAATTTATTTTTAATTTAATAACTCCAAAAATTGCCTCAAAAATTATCTTATGATTCATTTTTGATTTCCCTAATTTTCTATTGACAAAAATTATTTGATGCTCTTTTAATTTAAAATTTTTTTTCCAAAGTTTAAATTTCATTTCAATTTGAAATGCATATCCATTAAATTTTATTTCACTTAATTCAATTGAACTTAGTGCATTTTTAGTATAACCAATAAAACCAGATGTTGCATCTTTTATTGGCATACTAGTAATTATCCTAACATATAAGTTTGCAAAATATGAAAGAAATATTCTGGACAAAGGCCAATTAACAACACTTACACCATCAATATATCTAGATCCAACTACAACATCATATTTATTTTGAGTTAATTGAATTTTAAAGTTCTTAATTTCGTATGGGTCATGTGACATATCAGCGTCCATCTCAAAAATATAAGAGTAGTTGTTTTCTAGTGCCCATTTAAATCCAGCCTTATATGCAGAACCTAGACCAGATTTTTTATCTCTTTTTATAAGAAAAACTCTGTTATCATGAATATTGATTTGATTTTTAACTATTTCAGAAGTTCCATCAGGAGAATTATCATCTACAACAAGTACATCATTAGAGTCATCAATACTAATAATCTTATTTATTATTAATTCAATATTTTCTGATTCATTAAAAGTTGGAATAATAATTATACTTTTATTTATCATTTAGATATTTACTTATTCATAATTTTGTAGTTTACTAGACCTGTATTAATGATTATAACTAGAGATATTATTGATGTTTTTGTATTAATCTTAATCTTAGTTTTTTACCTTTTTAATATCTATCAAAAGGTAAAATTAATTTATTTATTTAGAAGTTTACAATATCATTTTTCTAATCTGTTTTTTCCATACAATGCAGATGATCTCTCTATATCCAAAATAAGTTATATTAATTATTTCAATGGATTCTTTTTTTTAATTATTAATGTTGTTATTGGATGCTATTCAAGTTCTTTTATATTAAATGGAAGTTCTGATGAATTGCAGTTATATCAATTTAACACTATACTTTTTATTATTTCAATTTCTGCTATTATTATAGTAATCAGGTTTTTAATCATTGAGTATATCCTAAACATATTCATTGGTGATATGCTGAAGTTAGTTTTTTATAAAAACTTTATAATAAGTACCATAATCTCACTATTGATGATATTTAATTTTTTTATATACACATATAATGATTTTTATGATTTTAATTCACTAAAAATCAGTTTAATAGTTTTGATTTTATTATTTATGATCCTACAAACAAAGAACTACTTGAGTTATTTTGTAAAACTAGAGGTGAAAGAATTAATGTATTTTATTTTGTATCTTTGTGCGTTCAAACTAGCCCCTTGGATATGGTTGTATTCTTTTTTTTATAAAAACTAATTAGATATGAGTATTAAAAGCGTTCTTATTTCTCAACCTGAACCAACTAATGGTAATTCTCCATATTCTAAGCTTACAAGGAAATATAAGATTAAAGTTGATTATAGACCTTTTATTCATGTTGAAGGTTTAACAGCAAAGGAAGTTAGAGCTCAAAAAGTTGATTTTTCAAGATATCAGAATATTGTTCTCACTAGTCGAAATGCAGTAGATCACTTTTTTAGAATTGCTGAAGAAATGAGATTTAAAGTTCCGAATCAGACAAAATATTTTTGTCAATCTGAAGCAGTAGCTTACTATCTGCAAAAATATGTAGTTTATAGAAAACGTAAGATATATGTAGGAAATAATAGTTTTAAAGATCTTAAGGCAACCTTTTTAAAATTTCATAGAGAAGAATTTATAGTTCCAACTTCCGGTAGCCTTAATCCAGATATAGTAAATACACTTAATTCATTTGAAATTTCATGGGATCGAGCACAGCTTTTTAAAACTGTGGTTTCAGATTTATCTGACTTAAGTGACGTATACTATGACATACTAGTTTTCTTTAGTCCGCTAGGTATTGAGTCACTATTTGAAAATTTTCCTGACTTTAAACAAAATAAAACTATTATTGCTGTTTATGGAAACACAACTGAAGAGGCAGCTGTAGAAAAAGATCTTAGAGTTGATATTAAGGCGCCCAATGAAGTAACTCCTTCAATGGCAATGGCAATTGAAAAATATATAAAAGATTAATTTCTTTTACCAAATCTCATCCAAAGATATACTAAGTTAGCAATTGATGCCAAAGCAGCTACAACGTATGTACCAGCTGCCCAGTTAAGGGCTTCTTTTGATTGAACTAGTTCTCTTTGATTTACTATTCTTTTTCTTTCTAACCAATAAATTGCTCTTTTACTAGCATCAAATTCAACAGGAAGTGTTACTAAACTAAATAAAGTTCCAAAAGCAAAGCCCAAAATTCCTAAACTAACAAGATTACCACCTAAAGCTGGAGATGTCTGAGACAGAATAGAACCTGCAATTAAAACCCAGAGACCAAAATTTGAAGTTACTCCAACCATAGGAACTAAAATTGATCTCATCTGCAACCATTCATAACCTTTTGCATGCTGAACAGCATGACCACACTCGTGAGCAGCAACTGCTGCTGCAGCTGCATTTCTCTCATTATATACACCTTGACTAAGGTTAACAGTCTTTTTTTGAGGATTATAATGATCCGTTAATTGACCTCTAACAGAAATAACTTTAACATCATATATACCATGGTCATTTAACATTTTTTCAGCAATTTCTTTTCCAGATAAGTTAGCTGTTAAAGTCTGTTGTGAGAATTTTTTAAATTTTGACTTTAGTTTATTTTGAATAAAAAAACTAAGTAAAAATATTGGTATAAATATAAACAAGTATGCAGAGTCAAAATAAAACAAGTATTCCATATTTTTTTTTGTAAAATTATATAAAGAGTTTAATAGAAAAAAAAAATATCAATTTTTTAACTTAAAAATAATTACACAGAGTTGAAGAAGAGCTGTTACACTATTGGCAATTATTATTGATAAACTTCCGATAAGAATACCATAGACAAGCCAGAGTAAGACACCAATAATTAGAATTAAATACATTGTAAGGGAAACACCTTTAGCATTTTTTTCTTTATAAATTTTATATACTTGAGGAATAAATCCAGAAGTTGTAAGAATCGCAGCTATTATACCAATTATTTCATATGATGGGTCTATCATGTTACTATATTAATTATTTTACCAGGAACTACTATGACTTTCTTTGGTTTATTGTTATTCAAGATTGATATTGTTTTCTCATTAGATAAGATAATTTTTTCAATTTCATTAGCATCAAGATCCAATGATAGGTTTAAGGTAAATTTTGTTTTGCCATTAAAAGATACTGGGTAATTCTTTTCAGATTCAATTAGGTATTTTTTATCAAATTCAGGGTATTTTTCATCTATTATTGATTTTGTATTTCCAATTTGACTCCAAAGTTCCTCAGCAATATGAGGAGCAAATGGAGAGATTAGAACAAGTAATTGCTCAAGAATTAATCTATTGTTACATTTTAATGAACTAAGTTCATTTACACAAATCATAAATGAGCTTATACATGTATTTAGACTAAGTTTTTCAATGTCTTCAGTAACCTTTTTAATTGTTTTATGAAGTGATTTTAGAGATTCTTCAGATGGCTTGTCTTCAGTTAAGATTAATTTTTCATCTTCAAAAAAAAGATTCCAAAACTTTTTCAAAAAAGAAAAAACTCCAGAGATACCTCTAGTATCCCAGGGTTTGGACTGTTCAATTGGCCCTAGAAACATTTCATACATCCTTAAAGTATCTGCTCCATATTGATCACATATTTCATCAGGATTAACTACATTAAATTTTGATTTAGACATTTTTTCTTGCTCTCTTATACACTCAAATTTTTCATTATCAAAATTAAAAGATGCATTATTAAAATCTTTGTCTTCTTTTTTTAAACTATTGACATCAACATTGTTTTCACCATTTACATATTTTATATCTATTCTAATTTTATCAACTTTAATATTTTTTATTAAATTCTTGGAAAAATATTCTAAAGTACCTGACTTACGATAAATAAATGCAGAGTTACCAAGAATCATTCCTTGATTAACAAGTTTCTTAGCATACTCATCTTTTTCTAAAAAGCCTAAATCAAATAAAAATTTTTGATAAAATCTTGAATAAAGTAAATGACCAGTAGCATGTTCACTCCCTCCAAAGTAAACATCGACATCAGACCAATAAGATTGAGAATCTTTAGAAATAAATTCATTATCATTTTGGGGATCCATATATCTGTAAAAATACCAAGAGCTTCCAGCCCAACCAGGCATTGTATTGAGTTCGATTGGAAAGACATTAACATTATCAATGTTACTGTTATTAGTTACTTTTTTGTTTTTTTCATCCCACGCCCACTCACTGGAATTTCCTAATGGAGAATCACCATTTTTTGTGGGTAAAAAATTATCTACTTCAGGGAGTTTTAATGGAAGATAGATTTCTTCAATAATTTTTGGTATATCATTTTTATAGTATATTGGAATTGGCTCACCCCAATATCTTTGCCTACTAAAAATAGCATCTCTTAGTTTATATTGTATTTTTGATTTCCCAATTTTTTTATTTTCTATTTTACTAATTATTATATCTAAAGAGGATTCATAGTCATGACCATTAAGAAAATCTGAATTAATTAGTTTAAATCCTGTTTTTTCAGTAAAAGCTGATTTTGAAATATCAATCTGATCAAAAATATTTGGAATATCTAGCTTAAACTTTTTTGCAAACTCAAAATCTCTATCATCACCAGCAGGAACTCCCATTACTGCACCAGTTCCATAGCTTCCTATAACATAATCCGAAATCCATATTGGAATTTTCTTACCAGAAAATGGATGGAGTGCATAAGATCCAGTAAATACCCCAGATACAGTTTTAACATCTGATAATCTATCTCTTTCAGACTTAACTGATACTTCTTTTATATAATCGTCAATTTCTTTTCTATTTTTTGATGTAGAGATATCATATAAGTCTCCATATTCAGGTGCGACAGTTAAAAATGAAACTCCAAAGATAGTATCGGGTCTAGTTGTAAAAACTTCAATTTTTTTATCTGAGTTTTCAACTTCAAATTTTAATGAAACTCCTTTGGATTTTCCAATCCAATTTCTTTGCATTTCTTTTAAAGGCTCTGGCCAATCAATTTTGTCTAAGCCTTTTAAAAGTCTATCTGAGTATTTACTTATTCTTAGGCACCAATGTTTAACTTTTCTTTTTGTTACTGGGTATCCACCCCTTTCACTTACTCCATTAACAATCTCATCATTAGCCAAAACAGTTCCCAACTCCTCACACCAATTAACTTCTCCATCAGTAATATAGGCTAATCTAAATTTCAATAAAATATCTGATTTAATTTTATCATTGAAGTTTTTCCATTCCTCATTTGTAAATGAATAGCCTAGATTTTCTAACTCATTTTTATATAAATCATCACCATTTTTTTCAAATGAACTAGTTAACTCGCTAATATGCTTTGCCTTATTTTCAATTTTGCAATAGAAGGAATTAAACATTAAAGTAAAAATCCATTGTGTCCATTTATAGTAACCAGGCTCAGAGGTTCTTATTTCTCTTGACCAATCAAATGTGAAACCAATTCTATCTAATTGCCTTCTATACATTTCAATATTTTCTTGAGTTGTTTTTTTGGGATGCTGCCCTGTTTTTATTGCATATTGTTCTGCCGGCAAACCAAATGAGTCATAGCCTTGGGGATGAAGAACATTAAAACCTTTATGTCTCTTATATCTTGAAAAAATATCACTAGCAATATAACCAAGAGGATGACCTACATGAAGGCCAGCACCTGATGGATAAGGGAACATGTCTAAAATATAATATTTTGGTTTTTCAGAAATATTTACTTCGAAAGTTTTATTATCTCGCCAGTATTCCTGCCATTTTTTTTCTATTTCTAGAAAATTGTATTTCACTGAAAATAAATTTTTACAAAGGAAGAACTTATTTAAATAACATAAAAATTAATTTATTAATTGTTTAGTACTTTTATAATACTTAAAATGGATTTTAAAAACTCTTATCAAAGAAAAAAAGCAATAAATAACCAAATATCTTTATTTGTAATAAATACTATTGTATTATTTTTTCTATCCATAGCTTTATTTACCTACTTAAAATCATCTTCAATAGAAAATTATTTCAAGGAGAATGTAACAGTTAATATTTATCTAAAAAATTCATCTGTAGATAGTAATGTTAAGCAACTTAATAAGTTTTTGAATTTAAATGAAACTGTGAAATCTATTGAGTTTATATCAAAAGAAGATGCAGCAGAATTATTTGCAAACGAAATAGGTGAAGAATTTGTTGGCTTTTTAGGTTATAATCCATTATTAGATCTAGTTTCAGTAAGGCTTTATGGAGAAAAAATTGATATTTATAATATTGAAGATTTTATAGAAAGTCTTGATAATTTTGAATTTATTGAAGAAATTGAATATGATAGGCCGTTAGTTGAATCTTTAGTATATAATTTTGAGAGAATTGGAATATTGATTGTTCTCGTTAGTGTTCTATTTTTTATTACAAGCTTTATTTTAATTAATAATTCTATTAAGATTTCAATATATTCTAAGAAAGATATTATAAAAACAATGCAACTTGTTGGGGCTACAAAAAGTTTTATAAGAAGACCTTTTATTGCAAGTTATGTTAAGATAGGGTTTTACTCATCCATTACCTCTCTAATATTAATATTTACTTTATTATTTCAAGTTAGTTTTGAATTAGATGAAATTGATTTTTTTTCAAATACTAACGATATTATGATTTTAGTTTCATTCATAATTTTATTTGGAATATTTACATCATATATTAGTTCTCATTTTATGACTCAGAAATATTTAAAATTAAAAATATCAAGATAATATTGATGAAAAAGAATGATTTTTTATTTGATAAGAATAGATATAGACTTCTAATTGTATCACTTTTAATTATTAGTATTGGATTTTTACTGATGTCAGGAGGAGCATCAGATGACCCTGAAGTATTTAATGATAGAATTTATAATTTTAGAAGGATTAGACTTGCACCTCTTATTGTAATTTTAGGTTTTACTTTTTGCATTTTTACAATTCTTAAAAAACCTAAAAATTAAGTTATAATGTTAAATAACTTTCTAGAGTCTGTAACACTTGATGATATTTCAAATGGTAAGATGATTTTAATTGATAAACCAATTGAATGGACTTCATTCGATGTTGTTAAATATATTCGCAAGAGTTTACAAACAAGACTAAAGGTTAAAAAAATTAAGGTTGGACATGCTGGTACACTTGATCCTCTTGCTACTGGTCTTTTGATTATATGTATTGGAAAAGAGACAAAAAATATTTCTAAATATCAAGATTTATCAAAAAAATATACTGGTATAATTAAATTAGGTGAAACAACTCCTTCATATGACAGGGAAACAGAAATAAATGAAACTTACGATTATGATCATATTGATGAAGAAAAAGTTTTAAAAATTTCAAAAAAATTTATTGGGAGACAAAAACAATTACCTCCAATATATTCTGCTTTAAAAAAAGATGGAAAAAGAATGTACAAGTATGCTAGAGAAAAAATTAAAATTCTTATTGAACCAAGGGATATTGAAATTTATGATTTTCAAATATTAAATTTCTCTTTACCGTATATTGAATTCATTATTAAATGTTCTAAAGGCACCTATATTAGGTCTGTTGCTAGTGATTATGGAAAAAAACTTAATTCAGGATCTCATCTTTATGAATTGAAGAGAGTTAGTATTGGGGATTTTTCGATTAGTGATGCTTTAAGATTTGAATAGATTTGAAACATTATAATTATATTTGCATAATCCCTAAGAGATGAAGTATAATCGAATTTTACTAAAATTAAGTGGTGAAGCACTGCTAGGAAAAAATTCTTATGGAATAGATAATGACAGGCTTGTTATTTATGCTGAAGAAATCAAAGAGATTCATAAGCAAGGAGTCGAGATTGCAATTGTTATTGGTGGTGGTAATATTTTCAGAGGATTGAGTGGTTCAAAAGATGGAATTGATAGAGTTCAAGCAGATTACATGGGTATGCTAGCTACAGTTATTAATGGATTAGCTCTTCAGAATGCTCTAGAAAACATTGAAATTCCAACAAGACTTCAGTCAGCAATAAAAATGGAGTCAATAGCAGAACCTTTTATTAAAAGAAAAGCAACTAGACATCTAGAAAAAGGTAGAGTTGTAATTTTTGCATCTGGAACTGGTAATCCATATTTTACAACTGATTCTGCTGCAGTTCTTAGAGCAATTGAAATTAATGCTGATGTTATATTAAAGGGTACTAGAGTAGATGGTATTTATAATGAAGATCCTGAAAAGAACAAAGAAGCTGTTAAATTTGATGATATTTCTTTTGAAGAAACAATTCGTAAAGGTTTAAAAATTATGGACACAACTGCTTTCACATTAAGTAAAGAGAATAAACTTCCAATAATAGTTTTTGATATTAATACGAAAGGTAATTTAACTAAAATTATTATGGGGGAAAAAATTGGAACAAAAGTTTCAAGTTAAATAATGTAATATGGAAGATAACAAAGAAATAATAGAAAATGCAGAATTTAATATGATAGCAGCTATTAGTCATTTAGAGTCAGAGCTTGCAAAAATTAGAGCCGGTAAGGCAAATCCCATAATGTTGAAAGGTATTTCAGTTGATTACTATGGTAATTTAACTCCTTTAAATCAGGTTGCTTCTGTAAGCACACCTAATGCTCAAACTATAAGTATTCAGCCTTGGGAAAAGTCAATAATTGATGAAATTGAAAAAAGTATAATTAATTCTAATCTTGGATTTAACCCTGTTAATAATGGGGAGTCTATTCTAATTAATATTCCTCCTCTAACAGAAGAAAGAAGAATTGAATTAACAAAATTTGCAAAGTCTGAATCTGAATCTGCAAAAGTAAGTATTCGAAATATAAGAAAAGATGCAAATAATAAGATTAAAGCTCTAGAAATTTCTGATGACTTAAAATCCAATCTAGAAGTAGATACTCAAGATCTTACTAATAAATACATTAATAAGGTAGAGGAAATGTTTGCATTAAAAGAGAAAGATATTCTAACTGTCTAATGAAGAATCTATCAAAGGTCAAGGAAATTTATAACTCTCCATTGATCAATAGCGAGGTTAATCTAGGTGGATGGGTGAGGGCTTTTAGAGCTAATAAATTTATCGAATTAAATGATGGATCTACAATCAAAAATATTCAATGTGTAATTGATGATGGTGTAGTTGATGAAGATATTATTAAGAGAATTAATGTTGGATGTTCATTGATTATTACTGGTTTACTAGTTAATAGCATTGGAAAAGGTCAGAGTTTTGAGATAAATGTTTTAGATATTAAGGTAATAGGTGAATCAGATCCAGAAAAATATCCTATTCAACCTAAGAAACACAGCTTTGAGTTTTTAAGGGAACAAGCTCATCTTAGAATACGAACTTCAACATTTAGTTCTGTAATGAGAATTAGATCAAAACTAGCTTTTAGTATTCATGATTATTTTAACAAAAATGGATTCAATTATATTCATACTCCAATTATTACATCAAGTGATGCTGAGGGAGCAGGAGAAATGTTTAAGGTAACTACATTAGGAAGAGAGGACCTGTCTAATAAAGATATTGACTTTTCAGATGATTTTTTCGGCAAAAAAACTAGCCTTACTGTCTCAGGTCAGTTAGAAGCGGAAACCTATGCCCTTGGATTAGGTAATGTTTATACATTTGGTCCAACTTTTAGAGCAGAAAATTCAAATACTTCAAGACATGCCTCAGAATTCTGGATGATTGAGCCAGAAATGGCTTTTTATGAGCTTAATGATAATATGGATTTAGCAGAATCATTTGTAAAGCATATTCTTAATTATATTTTAAATAATTGTGAAGAAGATTTAAAATTTCTTGAGGAGAGACTTTTAAAAGAGGAGAGTCAAAAGCCACAAAATGATAGGAGTGATTTGAGCCTAATTGAGAAAATAAAATTTACTGTAAATAATCAATTTACTCGTATATCATATACTGAGGCATTTAAAATATTAAAAAACTGCAATTATAACAAAAAGAAAAAGTTTAAATATTTATTAGATAATTGGGGTTCCGATCTTCAAAGTGAACATGAGAGATTTTTAGTTGAAAAACATTTTAAATGCCCTGTAATTATTTATGATTATCCCTCAACAATTAAAGCATTTTATATGAGGTTAAATGATGATAATAAAACAGTCAGAGCAATGGATGTGCTATTCCCAGGTATTGGTGAAATAATTGGGGGTTCTCAAAGAGAAGAGAGACTAGATATACTCATAAAAAGAATGAATGAAATGGGTGTTGATGAAAAAGAATTATGGTGGTATTTAGATCTTAGAAAATATGGAAGTGTTCCTCACAGTGGATTTGGACTAGGTTTTGAAAGAATTGTAATGTTTTGTACTGGTATGTCAAATATTAGAGACGTTATTCCTTTCCCAAGAACACCAAAAAATGCATCTTTCTGATTGAAATTAATTCTTTTCTTAATTTTGCTTAAGTCTCACTAAATATGCTTAATCAAAAATTACAGTTAAAGCTTACTCAGAAACTATCTCCACAACAGATTCAGTTGATGAAACTAATTCAGCTTACTACAGCAGAATTAGAACAAAAAATTAAAAATGAAATTGAGGAGAACCCTGCATTAGAAACAGGTAAAGAGAAATCAGAAACTGATAAAGATGATTTTGAATTTGATATAAATGATGGTGTAGATGTAGATGATTATATAACTGATATCTCTGATGATTATGACAACAGTCAAAATTATTATTCAGGTGAAGAAGAAAACACTAATTTTCAAACAAAAGCTACATTTAGCTTTCATCAATATTTAGATGATCAATCTAAAAATTTGATTCTCAATGAAAAACACAAGCCTATATGTGAATTTTTAATTGGAAGTATCGATGAAAGTGGTTATTTAAGAAGAGAGATAGAGGATATTATTGATGATTTAGCATTTACACAGAACATAATAAGTTCAAAAGAAGAAATATTATCAGTATTAGAGAAAATTCAAGAATTAGATCCTCCAGGAGTTGGTGCAAGATCTTTGAAAGAATGCCTATTACTTCAATTGAGAAGAAAAAACTTGAAAGAGTCAATTGAAAATTCCATTAAAATCATTGAAAATGATTTTGATTCTTTTTCTAATAAAAAATTCTCTAAATTATCAGATAGACTAAACTTATCCGAGCAAAAATTAAAAGAAGCTATAGAGGAAATTTCAAAACTAAATCCCAAACCAGGAGGTTCAATAACCAGTGATTTTGCAAATAATACTATTACTCCAGACTTTATCTTAACAATTGAGGACGGAAATTTAATCGTAGAATTAAATAAAAGGAACTCTCCAGACTTAAGACTTTCTAACTCTTATAAAAATATTTTAGAGGGATATAAAAAAGATCCAAATAAAACAAAATCACAAAATCAAGCAATTCAATTTTTAAAACAAAAACTTGATTCTGCAAAATGGTTTATTGAAGCAATAGAACAAAGACATCAAACTCTTTTTCAAACAGTTAATGCAATTGTTAACTTTCAAAAAAACTATTTCTTATCTGGAGAAGAAAGTGATCTCAAACCTATGATACTAAAGGATATAGCCGAAATGATAAATATGGATATTTCTACAGTTTCTAGAGTTGCAAATAGTAAGTATATTGACACCCCATACGGTATAAAACTTCTTAAAAGTTATTTCTCAGAGGGAATGAAAAATAATGAAGGAGATGATATATCTACAATTGAAATTAAAAGAGTATTAAAAGAAATTATTGAATCTGAAGATAAAGCCAAGCCATTGTCAGATATTGATTTATCTAAAAAATTATCTGATAATGGATTCAAGGTAGCAAGAAGAACTATATCAAAATATAGAGAACAGTTAGACATACCAGTAGCAAGATTAAGAAAAGAACTATAAAAAATAAAAAATAAGTCCAAGTCTAAAAAAACTTAAATTTAAATTATCTCCATCTATTGTTTTTTTATTTTTTATTATCGGATTTAAATCATATTCAAGCGAAATATTCCAAGTGTTATATCCAGCATTAAAGTATATTGAGGAAATCCAGTCTTGAATTTCTTCAATTACTAATTCAGATCCATAAGAAGGATTAGAATACAATGAAAAGTTCTTTTTAATCTTGAAGCCTGAATAAATTCTCCAGAATTTATATTCTTTAAGGGAGGATTTTCTCCACCTATATTCAAATGGAAAAGAAATTGATGAAAATGAAATTTTATTTTTTGACTCAAGAAATCTACTTATAACTATTCTATAATCAATTTGATCATCTTGCTCAATTGGCTGAATATTAGATGTAAAATAGTTTCTTTCATATCCAAGTCCAATACCTAATGCTCTTGTTGAATCTTTATTTAATGGAATATCCCTAATAAATCCTATCTGAAAATTACCAGAGAAACCATTTTGTTTAAAATCTTTGATTGATTCGGTCTGAATAAAATAGGTTGATGCAAAATAGAATTGATCCTCTCTATATGAATTTGATTCAATATTATTCTGAGAATGTAAGCCTAAGCCTAAAAAACAAAATAATGTGATTAACTTCTTTTTAGTTGAAATTTTGAGTGTAATCTCCAACTCTAGTTGTATAGTTTAGCTTAAGAGCGTTTACTTTTCGCAACTCCTGCTTTATATCACTTATGATTCCCATTTTAGTATCACTATCAACTTTTAATGCAGTTGTAAGAACATTTTGAAGCTCTTGACGTTTTGCAGCTCTTTCAGCAAGAACAAAAGCGCCAACTTCTTCTACAGTTCCGAACTTGTCATTAAGTTGAATTTTAGCAGAGGTACCATAAGTATCAATATATCTACTAGAAGGTTTACCAGCATAGATATAAATAACTCTATCCTTTTTATCAAGCTTCTGAACTTGATCAGCAGCAGGTAATGTATTTTGTACCATAAGCGTACTATCCCTCATTACAGTTGCAACCATAAAAAAGAATAACAACATAAATACTATATCTGGAAGAGATGCAGTAGATATTGCAGGTAGATCTCCACTTTTATTTTTTTTAAATTTTGGCATATTTAATTTACTTTACTTGGTTCAGCCTCAGATAACTTCTGAGGGTATAATGCTTGTACAACATCTAGTTTTTCCTTTAGACTTGATTTTTCATCAGCAGAAGTTCTAGGGTCAGTATACCTAAGATCAGCCTCAACATAAGTTAGAGTCTCGTTAGGATATAATCTAGCAAATTCTCTGTTTCTAAGAACATTATAGGCTGCAACTAATTCATTTTGAACTGCTATATAAACCTTATATTCAGTCTCTCTATCATTTTTTAAAGATATAATAGCTTTATCTGGGTTATCAGATGATCTTGGGTCTCTATTGCCTTGACAATAGTTACATGCTTCTTCTCCAGAGCCACCACCATTATCAAGAAATTCAATAGCAAGATTTCTTAAATCTTTAATTTCGGTAAGTTCTTCTTCAACTAATAACTGATTATTTTTATTTACTACAACTGTGAAAATATTTTTTTGTCTAATTATTGGTGGATCAATTTGATCCTCCATAGGAGGCAATTTTCGATTAATACCACTATCAGTCTCAATTGTTGTAGTAACAAGAAAGAAAATCAAAAGCAGAAAGGCAATATCTGCCATTGATCCTGCATTAACTTCTGGTGACTTTCTTCTAGCCATAATTTACTTTTTAATAAATTTTTTACCTCCAGAAAATATCATCAGTCCAACTGCAACAATTGCTAAAATATAGAATACTCTAATACCTGTACCAACAAGTCTTGAACCGATAGCTGATAAAACTTTACCGTCTCTCATAGGAGTTTCAACACCACTTGAAAGAATAAATGCAATAACTATTACACCTAGAAATAATCCAGCAGAAGTCAAAGCACTTTTCATTTTAGCCTTATCTTTCGCCAAACCTCTTAAAGAAAAAGTAAGAGTTACAATAACAGCAATAAAAAGTATTAACTGACTTAAAAGTATTATCGGGGTAATCACTCCAAAGTTTCCTGAAGCTGCAGACATTTTAATAGCATCATCTCCTGTTCCAAAAACTAGAAAAAGAAATATTATACCTAAAACACCTAGAGTTATACACCCTAATTTTGTAATTTTTTGAAGATTCATATTAACTTATTTTTTTTGAGATGAAAGAATATCAATTAAAGTAATTGATGCATCTTCCATATCATTTACAATTGAATCAATTTTAGCAACTATATAGTTATAGAATACCTGAAGTATAATTGCAACAATAAGACCAAATACAGTCGTTAAAAGTGCAACTTTAATACCACCTGCAACTAATGATGGTTGCATATCACCAGCAGCTTCAATTCTGTCAAATGCAGTAATCATACCAATTACTGTCCCCATAAACCCAAGCATAGGTGCAAGTGCAATAAATAAAGATATCCATGAGACATTTTTTTCAAGCTGCCCCATCTGAACACCACCGTAAGAAATTACAGCTTTCTCAGCAGAATCAACTCCATCTTTTGCTCTATCTAAACCTTGATAAAAGATTGATGCAACAGGTCCTTTAGTATTTCTACAAACTTCTTTAGCAGCTTCGACACCACCAGATTTTAGAGCATCTTCAACATCACCTGTTAACTTTTCTGTGTTAGTAGTTGATAGATTAAGATAAATTATTCTTTCAATTGATATAGCTAAACCAAGAATAAGACATATAAGGACAATACCCATAAAGCTTGGACCACCTTCAATAAAACGCTTTTTTAATTCTTGAGTAAAACCAGCTGAAGCTTGATCTGATGAAGCTTCCATCATAGGTTCGTCTTGAGAATCCTGAATAGTAATAACACTATTAACTATTGTTGTTGCATTCAGGTTATTTGTGAACGTAGAACCAACAAAAACAGACAGGATTAATGCAAATAATATTTTTTTCATTTTTATAATATTTTCAATAATTGAGAATCGAAAGATATAAAAATTATTATACGATTCAAATTTTTTTGTGAGTTGATAATTTTCTTTTTTTAACTATAAAATTATCTAATATTTAACTTGATATTTTTCATATGGATAAGTATCGGGTAGAACATATGGTCCAGATGAAATCGTAAGTGGAAAATTAGAATCTGGATCAATTACAAACTCTAACATTATTGCTTTATAGCCAGAAGTTTCTTGGCCTATATCAATATTATATCTATTGTTTTCCGATCTTTGAATTTTAGATTGGATCCATAACTTTCCTTCTTCCCATAATCTAAAATCTCTTTGTTTTTCGTTTCTAGCAGTCCAAACTGAGACATCATAGTCACCACTATAATCTAATACTGCTTCTATTAAATTTTTATCTAAATCTAATCTCCATTTTAACGAAGGAATCTCAATATTATTTACAATTCTATAAAAATAACCTACTAGATCATCATTAAGGTATCTTCCATTTAGGGAGTGATTAGCATTTGGAACATATCTTAAAATTTTATTTCCAGGCAATTCATCATAATAGAATCTCCAGGAGTCTGTAGAGAAGAACTCATCTGAACCTGCATTTATAATATATTTAGGCATAGTAAATCTTTCTAAAAAGGAATACGGTTCAACGTAACTCATTAGTTTTTTATATTCGTCAGTTTCCATCCAATCCTGAATATTGTATTTAGTATATGATGAAACTGCAGGAGAAAATTCACCATAGCTCCTGTAGTGGTTTTCAAAAGAAGGAACAACATTAAGAAGGTCAATTACCATAGGTACAACTGCAATGATTCTTTCATCAACAGCAGCAGTTGTCCAGGCTGTCCAACCTCTTTTAGAAGCTCCAGAAACAACAAAATCTTTTATGTTAAGATCATTTTGTAAAGTAATTTCCTGAGCTAGATCCATAGACCTAACTACTGCCCTAGTCATTGGGAACCTCGGTAACCACTCAGTATATTTTTGCTTAGCTCCTGATTGTAAAAATTCTTTCCATGCATAGGCTATAAGATCATCTTCATAAAAAGACTCTTGTTCTGAATCTAAGAAATTAGTAGGTTGGAAAGGTATATTGCTAACATTTATAATTACTGACTTAGTTTCTATTGCGTATTCAGCTGATTTAGAATCTAATCTAAAAAAGTCTTCTTCTTTAACACCTCCATCTATAAACATAATACCAGTAGAAGTTTGAGTATTTTTAGGAATTATGATATCGACATAATGCCACCACTCAACTTGATCAACTTTTTTTGAATTTAACCACTCACCAGATATCATTTTAATATGGTATCCAGTCCATTCATCCTCGTATATTATCTCCTCAATTTCATAGCTAAACTCATCTTTAGTTGAGTCAATATAATCCTCAATAGACTTATAACCCTCGTTAGATAAAAATGCATAATTGAGTGTGAAGTAAATTGCTGCTAGTGCAAAGAAAATAAATATTTTTTTTAATGACATTTTTTAAAATTTAAATTTTCTACCATTTAATAATTGTACTTCCCCATGTGAAACCACTTCCAAAAGCTGCAAGAACAACTATATCTCCTGATTTTATTTTTCCTTCCTGCCATGCCTCTGTTAATGCGATAGGGATTGATCCAGCGGTAGTATTACCATATTTTTGAATATTATTATAAACTTGATCGTCTGATAAACCAAACTTTTGTTGAACAAATTGAGATATTCTTAGGTTTGCTTGATGAGGAATTAGCAAATCAATTTGATCAGGTTTAAGACCATTATGATTTAATCCCTCCATTATAACCTCTGAAAATCTGACCACTGCATTTTTGAATACTAACTGACCGTTCATATATGGGAAGTAAGATATATCATCAGGATCATTTGCTTCTAAAATTTCTGGAACCCATCTATTTGTGCTAGGTCCTATTAATGAGAGTTCTTCTGCATGTTTTCCCTCTGAATGTAAGTGAGATGAAAGAATCCCTTTTGAAAGATCTTCTTCCCTAGTAACAACAGCAGCGCCTGCCCCATCTCCAAAAATTACACTTACACCTCTTCCTCTAGTTGTAAAATCTAATCCTCCCGAATGATTTTCTGAACCAATTACAAGAATATTATTATACATCCCTGATTTGATAAATTGATCAGCAGTTGAAATAGCATATATGAATCCTGAACATTGATTTCTTATATCCATTGCAGGGCAAGTAGGAATATCAAGCATTTCTTGAGCAAGAACTCCACTTCCAGGGAAATAATAGTCTGGACTTAAAGTAGCAAATAGTATTAAGTCAATATCATCTTTTTCAATGCCCGCTCTATCTATAGCAATCTTACCAGCTTTGACTCCCATAACAACGGTAGAATTACCATCACCTTTTTTTATATGTCTCCTTTCTTTGATTCCTGTTCTTTCAATTATCCATTCATTGGAAGTATCCATAATTTTAGAAAGATCATCATTTGTAACAACGTTTTCCGGAACATACATTCCTAGACCTGAAATTCTTGAATTATACATAGTTTGGTTTTTGTTAATATACTTATTTTTTTGCAGAGAGGATGGGATTCGAACCCACGATTCCATTTCTAGAATACACGCTTTCCAAGCGTGCGCCTTAAACCGCTCGGCCACCTCTCTATTTCATAAATTTATTTAAATAATTAATTTCCAAAAATGTCTAAAGAATTTTTTTGTGTAATCTTTGAAACCTCTGCTAAATTAATATTGTATAAATCTGCAATTTTCTCAGCAATTATTTTTATGTAAGAACTCTCATTTCTTTTTCCTCTATATGGAGAAGGAGCTAAATATGGTGAGTCAGTCTCTAATACAATTCTCTCAATTGGAATAGAATTTAAAAATTCGGAAATTTTTCCATTTTTAAAAGTTACCACACCTCCAATACCAAGATAAAAATTAAGATCAATAATTTTTTTTGCTTGTTGTTTATCTCCAGTAAAACAATGAAAAATTCCTCTTAATTTTTCAGATTTAAATTTTTTCAAAACTTCATAGATTTCATCAAAAGAATCTCTTGAATGAATTACAATTGGAAGATTATTTTCTAGAGCTAGTTTTATTTGTTCTTCAAAAACATACACTTGCTGCTCAAAATATTTTTTTTCATGAAAAAGATCAATACCGATTTCCCCTATAGCTTTATAATCATGTTCTAGAATATTGTCTTTTACAAATTTTAATTCAGAATCATAATTTTCATTTACATAACATGGATGTAGTCCAATCATTGAGTAAAAAAAACCTGGAAATTTTTTTTCTAATTCAAGCATATTATGATTATGTTTTGAGCTAATTGAAGGTAGGTAACATCTACTTACACCTTCTGCTTGCGCTCTATTAACCACATCAGAGATATCTTCACTGAACTGTTCTAAGTATAAATGGGTATGAGTATCAATCAAATTAAGTAAGTCCTAGTGATTTTTCTATTTTACCACCCATAAGAATATTTTCAGGATCTTCAACCCCTTCCTTAACAGCTATTAAAAAACCAACAGATTGATTGCCGTCAATAATTCTATGATCATATGATAAAGCTAAATACATCATCGGTCTTATTTCAATTTTACCATCTACAGCAACAGGTCTTTGAATTATATTATGCATACCAAGGATTCCAGATTGAGGGGGATTTATAATAGGTGTTGAAAGCATTGAACCAAATACACCACCGTTTGAAATAGTAAATGTTCCGCCTGTTAAATCATCAACTGTTATAGTTTTATTTCTTACACTATCAGCTAGTCTTTTTATTTCCTGTTCTACAGACGAAAATGATAATTTTTGTGCATTTCTAAGTACAGGGGTCATTAGTCCCTTTGGTCCTGAGACTGCTACACTTATATCGCTATAATTATATGATATTTTTTCGTCACCATCTATCATAGAATTAACATCAGGGAAAAGCTTCAATGCTCTTGTAACGGCAAGAGTAAAAAAGCTCATAAATCCAAGGCTAACTCCATGTCTTTGTAAAAAAGCTTCTTTAAATTTTTTTCTAATTTCAAATATATTTGAAAGGTCTGCTTCATTAAATGTAGTTAACATTGCAGTTTCGTTTTTTACTGAAACCAGTCTCTCCGAAACCTTTCTTCTAAGCATAGAAAGTTTTTCTCTTGTTTCAGTTCTTGAATTATCACTGGATGAACCCATTGCAGGTACTGCCTCAGGTACTGCCTTAAGAACATCATCTTTTGTAATTTTATGACCCTCAGTTTTAATCTCATTAAGATCTATACCCTTCTCAGAGGCAATATTTCTAGCAAGTGGAGTAACACTTATATTTTTACTTTGAGTTATTTGAGTCTTATGTTCTTCAATAGGCTCTATATTTGATTGAGTTTCATCGGTTTCTATTTCTGTGACAGACTCTGATGTATCAATTAAACAAACCACATCACCTACAGACATTGAGTCTCCCTCCTGTGCTTTTAGGGTAATTTTTCCAGATGCTTCCGCTGGAAGATCAAGTGTAGCTTTATCAGAGTCCAACTCAGCAATAGTCTGGTCTTTTCTGACAACATCTCCATCTTTTACAAGCCATTGGGAAATCTCTACTTCAGTAATTGACTCACCCGGGGAAGGAATTTTCATTTCTAAGACCATCTCAAATATATAGCTAGTTTATCAATCAAAATTAATGATAAAAAATTACTATTTAAATATTATGCAAACTAAATGTTGGAGATAAATTAGAACTTTAAATCAACTAAATTTTCATTTATCCAATCCTCATTAATGTCGCTATCATCTATTACTGTATACCAAAGTTTATCTTTAGATTTAACATAGTTTTTTAATGCAAGTAGAGAGTCTTTTAAATCATCTCTTTTAATGTTCATAGAATTTGGATGATAAATTAGGCCTGATTCATCCATCATTTCAGTAATGAATTTAGAATCGTTTTCTTGAAGTCTACTCAACAAGTATATTCCAAGACCGATTATATTTCCATGGATAAATGGACGTTTAAGCCTTTCTTCTAGTTCATAAAAAAGATAGTGTTCTGATCCTTCTTCAATTCTAAAATGGTCAATAGGAAGACAGATTGTGTTTAATGAGATATATGCCTCAACAATAGACCTTAAACCATTGTCATTATTTGCTTTAATATTACCTATGTTATTATAAATAAAATCAAGGATTTTTTTTCCATTATCAATGGCATCTTGACTAAATGGATACTCAGATTTTCCTTTTGAATGTGCATATTGCCAATCAAATGATGCAGTGTGAATTGAGAATAAATCTCCAACACCGGCAATGTTAAGTTCTTTCGGAGCAGATCTTAATAGATCATAATCAATTATTAGCGGATTTGGAGATGCAATTCCAAGATATTCCACATCATGATTTACTCTAACACCAGCAGCAGGAGTAGTGAAAGCATCTACACTAAGTATTGTTGGAATTGAGACTAAATTCTTATCTAATTTCCATGAAATGTATTTAGCTACATCAATAGCCATTCCACCACCAATGCCAACAATTGTATCAAATTCAGGAAGATTTTTGATCTGATCTTCAATCCATTTTTTCTCTACAGAAGTTACATCAATAACTTTTTCAGGTGATTTGCCCATTTCATTTTTAATAATATTCCATGGAATCTCCATTGTAGCAACAACATATTTTCCAAGTTCTTTCCCTATTCCCTTGGCGACACCTCTCCCAATCCTTAATTGTTTGACATTTGTATTTAAACTAAAGTATTGCATTTTTATTCTTGTTTTTAATTATAAAGATTATTAGTCCTAAGATTATAAATATTCCAGTCGAAATAGCAGGAATATATTCAGTATCGAAGCCATCAATAGATTGTCCTGGTATAATTAAGCATAATACGACAAATACACACCAAAGTAGTGTAAAAAACTTAACATATTTGGGGGTTCTAATTCCATCTTTGTTATCATAATTAAGATAAAATGATGAAAAGATAATTCCACAATATCCAATATAACCAGCAATTGCAGATACACTTGTTATTACCTCAATTTTATTAAAGATGATTATAAAAAGTGTTGCTAATACTCCGATAAGAATTAGTGAATTCCCAGGAGATTTATTTTTATCAATTGACTTGAGCCAAGTTGAATTTGGAAGAACAGAATCTCTAGACATTGAGAAAATTAGCCTTGAAGCAGTAGCCATACAAGCAACTCCACATGCAAAAATTGCAGCTATTACAAATAAAAGAATTACGGAGTATAGCAACACCCCAAATTCATTTCTCAGTAAATCTGTTAAAAAATTTTCAGAACCGGTCATGTAAATATCTTTTTGTAATAAAATGATAGAAAATATTATTATAACTATTCCGAAAAAACCAGATGTTAACAGAGAATTAATTATTGACTTAGGAACAATCTTTGTTGGGTTTTTAGTTTCTTCAGACATATCTGCAGCTGCCTCAAAACCAGTTAAACACCATGCTCCTAATAAAATTGACAAGGCAAAAGATTCAAATCCTATATCAGAAATTTTAAAATCATTGGTCATTTTTGAAATTGAAAAATCCTCAATCCCATTAGTTACAAAGAAACCAAGTGCCAATATCAAAAGAATTACTCCTATAATTTCTGTTACAACTCCTATATTATTGATATATGAAACCATTTTAATTCCATTTTTATGGATAAGAGTAATTATCCAAATTATAATTATTGAAATGACAATATCATTTACCTCAAGAGAAAATACTTGAGATAAAAAATCACTTAAAACTATACCTAGAGTTTTACAAATTCCAGGAAATCCAGTAAGAAACTGCATTAATAACAACCAACCCGTTGCAAATCCTAATCTAGAATTTACAAGCCTTGATGACCATTGATACCCATAGCCAGAAATCGGAAATCTAACTGATAGTTCAGCCATAATCAAGGCTACAAAAAATTGTCCCACAAAAACTATTAACCATGATAATGATATCCACGGACCAACTTCAGAATATCCAAAATGAAAGTTTGCAAAGATTCCTGTTAAAATAGATATTAAAGAAAATGATATTGCAAAAGATGAAAAACCTTTCATCGACCTATTTAGATCTTGCTTATATCCAAATTTTGCGAGAAGTTTAGAATCCTTATCAACCTTAGACTGGGACATGACTTAATATTCCTTTATAAATTCCTGGGTCAGATCCCTCTATTATTTTTGCATCAAATGTTTTTTCATAGAATTCAGCAGGTCCAACACCACCAATTATTGCATAGGCATAACCCATTTCTTTCATGGAGTTTAAAGCTAAAAAAAGTAATGCTTTTCCAAGTCCCTTTTTTCTATTACTTTTTTTGACTCCCATAGGACCAAGAAAATTTAAATAAGCTGCGTCATAGGTGGCAAAACCAAGTATCTGATCATTTTGGATTGCTATGAAAGTTGTTATAGGTTTTCTAGAGAATGAGACATCTACTTCACTTTCCCAACCATCACCAAATTCATTTTTAACCCAATTGTTAACTACAGACTTTTCAGCAGCAAGTGGACGTCTAAATGAGATCGATTTTGAAAGTTCCTCGACTTCTTTACAATTTTTTGGAAGATTATAAAGCTTAACTAACATATCTTTCATAGCTCAAATAAAAGATTTAATATAGAAATTATTTCTTAAAATTATTTTTAGTCTTATCAAAAACATATTCAATAACTTGATTATGTCTTCTTTCAAATCTAGCATAACTTCCAGAGGCAGTTGACCCATAGAACCTTCTTGTAGCAGGCCTCATATTCTTAGCAATTGGATGATATGTTTGAATATGATTCCAAGCTCCCATATTTCTAGGTTCTTCTTGGGCCCAAACTATATCCTTTGCATTTGAGAATTTTTTAATTTCAGAAATAATCAATTTAACAGGAAGAGGAAAAAGCTGTTCTATTCTTACAATTGCAACATTATTAATATTATTCTTTTCTCTGTAATCAATTAAATCAAAATAGAATTTTCCAGAACAAAAGACTAATGACTTGGCTTTATCTGGATCGATTTCATTATCAGAAATTACAGGCATAAACTTAGATGAAGTTAATTCCTGAATATCTGAGATAACCTTAGGATGTCTTAAGAGACTTTTGGGTGTAAATAATATTAATGGTTTCCTAAAGTTTGTAATCATTTGCCTTCTTAGAAGATGAAAAAGATTTGCTGGAGTTGTACAATTTGCAGCATACATATTATCCTTTGCACATAATTGAAGATATCTTTCCATTCTAGCTGAAGAGTGCTCTGCTCCTTGTCCTTCATATCCATGAGGTAGGTAAAGCACAATACCATTTTGTAGTTTCCATTTATCCTCGGCAGATGATATATACTGATCAATTATTATTTGAGCTCCATTAGAAAAATCTCCAAATTGAGCTTCCCAAATTGTTAGACAGTTAGGACTTGCTAATGCATATCCATAGTCAAAACCCAGTACACCATATTCTGAAAGAAGAGAGTTGTAAATTTTTAATACTCCTTTTTTATTAGAATCAATACTGTTAAGAGGCAAATATTCCTCTTCAAAATCTTCGGACTTTAAAACTGCATGACGGTGAGAGAATGTACCCCTTTCTACATCTTGACCAGATAATCTTACATTAAACCCTTCAAGCATTAATGTACCATAAGCTAGTTGTTCAGCTAATGCCCAGTCAACTTTTTTTGATTCAAAAAGCATTTTTTTTCTAGCATCAAACAGTTTAATTACTTTTCTTAAAAATTGTTTATTTGGAAGTTTTGTAATAGAATTTCCTACAGTTAGAATATCTTTTTCATTAGAATTTGTGTCATATTCATTAAGCATTTTATTCTCATCAACGCTTTTAAATCCTTTCCAAACTTCTTGCATAAAAGGAGTAATCTTTGTTTTATCCTTTTTCTTTGAGTCATCCAGCTCTTCTTCTAAAGATTTAAAATAATCTGATTCAATTTTAGAAACATAGTCGTAATTAATTATTCCTTGTTCAATTAATTTATCTGCATATATATCTCTTGGATTTGGGTGTGAAGAAATAAACTTATAAAGCTTAGGTTGAGTAAATCTTGGCTCATCTCCTTCATTGTGTCCATATTTTCTATAACCAAGTAAGTCAATAAAAACATCTCTATTAAACTGATTTCTAAATTCAAAAGCAAAAGTAACTGCATGAATAACAGCCTCAACATCATCAGAGTTTACATGTAAAACTGGTGAAAGAGTTACTTTAGCAACATCTGAACAATAAGTACTAGATCTTGCATCTAAATAGTTCGTTGTAAATCCAACTTGATTATTTACTATAAGATGAATAGTCCCACCTGTGCTGTATCCTTTAAGCCTAGACATTTGAATTACTTCATAGACAACTCCTTGCCCTGCAATTGCAGCGTCTCCATGAACTAAAATGGGTAAAATTTTATTTGTCTTATTATTTAGTTTGTTTTCCAGTTTAGCTCTTGCTATTCCTTGAACAACTGGATCAACTGACTCAAGGTGAGATGGATTTGGAGCTAAATTCAAGGTAATTTTATTTCCTGATTTGGTAACTCTATCTTTTGTCCAACCCAGGTGATATTTAACATCACCATCAAAAATATCCTCTTCGTAATCTTTTCCATCAAATTCTCCAAAAATATCCTTACTGGACTTATCAAAAATATTTACAAGTGTATTTAATCTTCCTCTGTGAGACATCCCCATAACAACCTCCTCAACTCCTTTATCAGCGGCTATATTTATTAGAAAATCTATAGCTGGAATTAAAGATTCTCCACCTTCAAGGGAAAATCTTTTTTGTCCTACATATTTTTTTTGAAGAAAATTTTCAAAAGTAAAAGCTTTATTCAAGTTGTCTAATATTTTTAATTTTTCGTCTTTTGAGAAATTAGGATGATTACCATTTACATTAATATGGTTTTGAATCCATTTAACTTTATTAGGATCTCTAATATACATGTACTCAATACCTATTGAAGCACAATAGATTCTCTTTAAATGATCAATTATATTTTTTAATTTATCAGGTCCTATTCCAACAACTTCACCTGCACTAAAAACTAGCTCGAGATCTGCAGCTTCAAGACCAAAGTTTTCAATATCTAGATTTGGTAGGTATTTTCTTCTCTCCCTAACTGGATTTGTAATTGTAAAGAGATGCCCTCTTTTTCTATAGGCATCTATTAGACTAATTACTTGAAACTCCTTTTTAATATTTTCTGGAACTTCAAATTTTCTCTCCTCAACTGTAATATTTGCACTCTCCATTCCAAAATCAAAACCTTGAAAAAAAGCTTTCCAACTTGGCTCCAGAGTATCTGGTGATTGCAAGTACTGATCATACATTTCTGCAAATAAACTTGTGTGAGCTGAATTAAGGAATGAAAATTTGTCCATCAAGTTTTATATAGTTAATAAAATTACAACTTGTTTTTTATGTTTCTTAATAATTTTTAGATTTTTGTATCATGTTTGCTCTAATAGATTGTAATAATTTTTATGCTTCATGTGAAAGAGTTTTTCAACCACACTTAAATAAAAAACCAATCGTTATTCTTTCAAATAATGATGGTTGTGTAATAGCTAGAAGTAATGAGGCTAAAGCTCTTGGGATTCCTATGGGAGCACCTGCATTTAAATTTAAAGAAGTCTTTCAAAAAAACAAAGTTGAGATATTCTCATCAAATTTTACTCTGTATGGGGATATGAGCAATAGGGTTATGTCTATAGTGTCCCGCTTTGTTCCGGATGTAGAGATTTATAGCATTGATGAAGCATTTCTAAAATTCAACGGCTTTACTGAGGATCAGGCTGATAAAAAATGTAAAGAGATCATAAGTACTGTTTGGAGATGGACTGGCATTCCTGTCTCGATCGGATTAGCTCCTACTAAATCGCTTGCTAAAATTGCAAACAGAATTGCAAAAAAAAATCCTAATATTACCAAGGGGTTTTATTCAATCAATAATAATAATAAACGTCTAGAAGCCTTGGAGAAAATATCTACTGGTGATATTTGGGGTATTGGATTACAAAATGAAAAAAAGCTATCAAATATAAATGTTAAGTCTGGAATTGATTTTATAAATCTCCCTGATCAATGGGTAAAAAAAAACATGAGTATAATCGGCCTAAAACTAAAAAAGGAACTTGAGGGTTATCCTACACTTGATATTGAAGAAACAAAAAGTGATAAAAAATCTATTGCAACAACTAGAAGCTTTGAGTCTGATATTTCATCGCTTGAAGATTTAGTTGAAAGAATCACAACATATTCAGTTGTTGCTTCTAAAAAATTAAGAAATCAAAAGAGTGAATGTAATATGATTTGTGTTTTTATTAGGAGTAATCCATTTAAAAATAGTAATGAAAGATATCATTATAGCCTAACAGGATCATTACCATTTTCTACTAGCTCAAGTATTGAGATTAGTAGATTTGCAGTAAAGCTTCTAAAAAAGATTTACTCTAAAAACAAATCATATAAAAAAGCAGGTATAATTTTGATGGGTTTATCTCCAGAATCAAATCATCAGTTTAGTTTATTTGATAGAGATATTGAAAAACAGAAAAAGCTCATGAAAAGCATCGATACAATTGATGCCAAATATGGACTGTATAAGGTAAGACTTGCAAGTCAAGATCAAAAAAGAATTTGGAAAATGAAAAGGCAAAAGCTTTCTAGAAACTATACTACTGAAATTGACGAAATATTAATTGTAAAGTAGAATGAATAAAGAGAATAATATTAGAATATTTAAACCTACTGATAAAGAGTCCATTAAAAATATATTTATTAAAGATGGTATTTCAGCTGGATTTCCATCACCTGCTAGTGATTTCGAGGAGTCAAGAATTAGTATTGAAAAAATTGTAGTAAAAAATAAAGAGTCAACTTTTTATGCTAAAGTTTCAGGTGAATCAATGAAAAATGCAGGGCTTGATGATGGAGATATTCTTATAATTGATAGAAGTGAAGAATTAAAAAATAATAAAATTGCTGTCTGCTATCTTAATGGAGAATTCACGGTGAAAAGAGTAAAGATTAATAAGGATCATATATACTTGGTGCCTGAAAATGATAAGTATGAGCCAATAAAGGTTACAGAAGAAAATGAGTTTATAGTATGGGGAATAGTAACTTACGTTATTAAAAAAATTTAGAGTCTCTCGTAAATACCTGCAATTCCTTGACCTCCTCCAACACAAGCAGTAACCATTCCATACTTTTGATTTCTTCTTTTCATCTCATTAAGCAGTTGTATTGAAAGTTTTGCGCCAGTACAACCTAAAGGATGACCAAGAGCAATTGCTCCACCATTAACATTTACAGTATCAGGATTTAAACCACTCTCCTGAATTACAGCAAGAGCTTGGCAAGCGAAAGCTTCATTTAATTCTGTCTGTTCTATATCTGATAATTTTAATCCAGCCTGACTTAAAGCTTTTGGGATTGCTTCAACAGGTCCTATTCCCATGTATAAAGGATCTACACCTCCTGAGGTACAGGTTACCATCCTAGCAATTGGTTTAACTCCTAGCTGTTTAACCATCTCTTCAGACATAACTAATACAAAAGCAGCACCATCAGACATTTGAGATGAACTACCAGCAGTAACTATTCCTCCAAGTTTAAATGCAGGTCTTAGTTTAGCTAGAGCTTCAACTGTTGTTTCCCTTCTAACTCCCTCATCCATATCAACCGTGTAAGATTTAGCCACTTTCTTTCCATTTTGAACAAAGACTTCTTCAACAGTAACTGGAACAATTTCATCTTTAAATAATCCTTTTTCAATTGCATTAGCTGCCTTTTGGTGAGACTCGTATGAAAATTGATCTGAAGCTTCTCTAGATATTTTATATTTTTCAGCAACAGCTTCAGCTGTATGCCCCATACCAATATGATAATTCATATTCTCTAGATTTGCCTTGTAACTGGGAGATAATTTATATCCAGTCATTGGAATAAGACTCATACTTTCAATACCTCCAGCAACAAAAATATGACCAAATCCAGCTCTTACCTTACTAACAGCCATAGAAATAGCTTCAAGCCCCGAAGCACAATACCTATTAATTGTAACACCTGGCACCTCTTTGCCAAGAGCTCTAGCTGATATTAATCTTGCTACTTGAAGACCCTGCTCACCCTCAGGATTAGCACATCCTACTATAACATCATCAACTTTTGTAGTATCAAGTTCTGGAACTTGAGATGCAAGATGTTTTATAACATCTACAGCAAGATCATCGCTTCTATAATTTTTAAAGCCACCTCTTTTTGCTTTTCCAACTGCTGATCTATAACCAGCTACAATATATGCTTCCATAATTAATTTCTTAATGGTTTTTTTGTCATCAGCATATGCTGAATTCTATCTAATGTTTTTTGATTTCCAAGCAAACTCATAAAGTTTTCTCTTTCAAGATCAAGAAGATATTCTTCACTTACATTCTGAGAATATGTTAAATCTCCTCCACACATAACATATGCTATTTTTCTGGATACTTCTACGTCATAGTCAGACATGTAATTGCCAAGTCTGAATTCATTTATAGCAGAGTATAATGTTGATAATCCTGATCTTCCTAAAACTTCAATGTCTTGTCTTGATGAAGGAGGGATATAACCTGTTTTTAGGGTTAAAACTTTTTCTTTCGCCATACTAATATTTCTCATACGATTCATACAAATAAAATCTCTATGTGGAAGAAGATAGTGAAGATCATATGCCTCTTGTGCTGACATGGATACAGATCCCATAGCAATTGATTTAAAATGATCAATTAATGAAGGTATTTTTACATCTCCTGAATTAAATGAATCAGATACCCTCATTGCCATTTCTTTTGTTCCACCACCTCCAGGTATAAGTCCAACTCCAGCCTCAACAAGACCAATATATGACTCTGAAGCGTGAATACCAGCATCACAGTGTATTGAAACTTCAAGCCCTCCGCCCATAACAAATCCATGAGTTGCAGAAACAACAGGAACATTACATGTCCTCATCCTCATAAGTATCTTTTGAAATCCTACTAGAAACTTTTCTATTTCATCAAAATTCTTCTGCATAGCCATCATTCCGATATTCATCAGATTAGCTCCAACAGAGAACTGTTTATCATTATTACCAATTACAATCCCATTCCATCCATCTCTTTCAGCAATATCAATTGCCTCATTTATTCCTTTAGCTATTCCTTCCCCTATAGAGTTTCCTTTTGTTTGAAATTCAATACACATAACACCATCTCCAATATCATGCACAGTACACTCTGGGTTCCTTAAAATCTTTTTATTTTCTCTAAACGCATCAAGAATATAGTGATTTTCAGCACTTGGAACATTTATATATTTCTTAGAATTAACATCATAAAATTTCTTTTTTCCATCTTCAAATTTGTAGAATGATTCTGCTCCAGAAGCAGACATGTCGATGATCCAATTAGGAACTTCTTCACCACAGCTTTTTATCATTTCAATTCCAGTTTGAATTCCAATATTATCCCATATTTCAAATGGACCATAGCTCCATGCATATCCAGTTCTTATTGCGTCATCTATTTGATAATAGTCATCTGCAATCTCTGGAATACTCATAGCAGAATATGACAGAATACATGAAAAATATTCTTTATAGAATTTATTAACTTTTGAATCACCCTCTACCAAAAACTTTAATCTTCTATCAAACAGCTCTATAGATTTTGCTTCTTTAATTTCAAGTAAATTAGGTTTAATTGATTTTCTGTATTCATTAGTTTCAAGATCAAGAGCATTAATGACTGACCTACCATTTTCATCTTTTTCATTAGTTTTTTCATAATACCCTTTACCAGATTTATTTCCGAAAAACTTATTTTTAATTAAAAATTTGAAAGATTTATTCTCAGGTTGATCTTTTAGTTTGCTGTAAAATGTGTCATCATTAACATTGTTTATTAAAAAGTTAGTTACGTTGTCACTCGTATCTAGCCCAACCAAATCTTGTAATCTAAATGTTCCGGAATTTGGAAGACCTATAACACTACCTGTCATCAAATCTATTTCTTCAATTTTAAAATTGTATTTATCTGTTAACTGAGATGATTTGATGCCACACATCACACCAATTCTATTACCAATGAAACCTGGAGTATCTTTACATAGTACTGTTTGCTTTCCAAGAATAACATCTCCAAACTCCATCAAAAATGAAACTAATTTAGGATCAGTTTTTGTTTGAGGAATAACTTCAAATAGTCTTAAATATCTAGGAGGATTAAAAAAATGTGTTCCACAAAATAACGATTTAAAGCTATCTGATCTTCCCTCGCACAAAAGAGATATTGGGATACTAGAAGTATTAGAAGTTACAAAAGCACCATCAGACTTATATTTCTCAACCTTTTCAAAAATCGTTTTTTTAATTTCTAAATTTTCAACAACGACTTCAATAATCCAATCTGCATCTTTGATTTTTTCAAAATCATCATCAAAATTACCTGTGGTTATTCTTGATGCATATTCTTTTTTGTATAGTGGATTGGGCTTGGACTTAATTGCGTTATTTAATGCATCATCGGCAATTATATTCCTATTTTTTATTGATTTGTCTTTAGGCTGGATATCGAGCATTAAAACATCTATCCCAACATTTGCAAGATGACAAGCAATTCCTGAACCCATTACACCAGAACCAAGAACAGCGGCTTTTTTAACTTTAAAATTCATTTTTTAATAATATTTGCTAATCTAAATAAATTATTTTAATTACTAACTTTACAACATAAACATATAACTATGGACAAAGAAAACATACTTTCAAACTTTCAATCTAAAGCAAAAAATGCAGCTCCAATAGGAGGTATAATTAAGTTTGAGATTGATGGTAACTCTATCTGTATCGATGGGACCGGATCTGAAAATAAAATTTTGCTAGAAGATATGGAGGCTGATTGTACTATTACTATGGCAGGTTCTTTAATGGAGGATCTCAAAAATGGTAAAGTGAATCCTATGATGGCAGTTATGAGTGGAAAACTTAAAATTAAAGGTGATCAAGGACTTGCAATGAAACTTCAGGCTTTTATGTAAATTTTTTAAAATTTTGTTAACTGATTTAATTTTTTTTATACATTTATTTGACTAATTAACCAGTTATCGAAAAAATTAACCTAAAGATCAACAGATCCAAAGTAAATTACGCAGTCACTTTGGCTAAATCCATAGCTTCTAAAGACTCAACATCTATTAATAAGATTTGGGAGTTGTGTGGTTTTAGATCAAAACTTGAATTTGAAAGAAATTTCACACGCATACATGGTATTTCATTCAAAGAATACGTCGATAATCTTTAGTATTAATTATCTCAAATTATAATCTTGAAGTAAATTTGTAAACTAGTGAAACGTAATATAGACATACTAGTTATCTCAGATTTACACCTTGGGACCTATGGGTCTGAAGCTGATGAAGTTTTGTCATATTTAAAAACAATTGATGCAAGAAAAATTGTAATTAATGGAGACTTTGTAGATATTTTATTATTCAATAAAAAGTATTGGCCTAACTCTCACATGAAAGTTATAAAATACTTTCTAGATCTAATATCTCAGGGTAAAGAAATCCATTATGTAGTTGGCAACCATGATGAACTATTGAGAAAGTTTTTAAATTTTAAAATTCAAAACTTTCAAATTGTTAATCAGGTAGTACTAGATACTAATGAGGGAAAAGTGTGGATTTTTCATGGCGATGTTTTTGATTTTTCCATTCAGACTCAATGGATAACAAAATTTGCTGGATTTGTTTATGACTATATGATAATGTTCAATAGTTGGCTTAATAAAAAAATAATGAAGCCTCTTGGAGGTAGGAGATTAAATTTCTCAAAAGCTATTAAAGCTAATGTCAAAACTGCTATCCAGTACTTTAGCAATTTTGAAAGAGTAGCAGCTGAAACAGCTCATAAAAATGGATATAAATTTGTTGTCTGTGGGCATATTCATACCCCAAAAATTAAATCCTTTGATGTTAATGGTGACGAAATAATTTACATGAATTCAGGTGATTGGCTAGAGAGTTTATCGTCTCTAGAGTATGAAGATAATAAATGGTCTATCTATAATCACACACGCACCGAATCTGATTTCAGTAATGATGAAGGGTCTAGAGTTGAAATGACAAATAAGGAGCTATTCAATGACTTGATTGAAGAGTTTAAAATCCTTAAGGATAAATGAAAATTCTGTATGCAATTCAGACTACTGGCAATGGACATCTAGCAAGAGCCCAAACTATTATTCCAAGAATAAAAGAAGTAGCTGAACTTGAAATTATTACAAGTGGCCCTGAAAATAATTTTTTACTAGAAGAAAAACCCATCAAACATTTCAAAGGTGTTACTTTTTTTTATACCGATAATGGATCGGTTAATTGGGTGAAAACTGTTTTTCTAAATAATTATTTTAGATTATTAAAAGAGATTTTATCATTCCCCGTAAAAAAATATGATTTAATAATAAATGATTTTGAACCAGTTTCTGCATGGTCTGCAAAATTTAATAATGTGAAGTGTTTTGAATTAACCAATCAATATTCGATGAGTCTTAAGGATACTCCTAAACCAAAAAATTATAATAGGCTTGTATTATGGGCAATTAATTATATAATACCTACTAAACTTGGATATGGATATCATTATAAAAAATATACAGACAGGATTTTTTTCCCAATAATTAGAAATAAAATTAGAAATCTGAAAGCAACAACTAGTGATGAAATAATTGTCTACTTACCGACCTACTCTGCTTCATATTTGATTGAAATTATCAATCAATTAACTCATAAGAAAAAGTGGACTATTTTTTCTCTTGATGCTGACAAAAAAGAAATAATATCTGGTGTAAATGTTGAACCTCTTTCTGAAGATTTATTTTTAAGTAAATTTGCTTCTTGTTATGGGATTATTTGTGCTGGTGGTTTCACTACAACCTCAGAAGCAATATTTTTAGGTAAACCTATGATTGTAGTTCCTGTAGAAGGACAAATAGAACAGCAATTTAATGCTGCAGCACTAAAGAAAGAAGGAGTAACAGTAATTGATAGGTTCTCAAAAAAAAATATAGACATTATCTCTGATTGGATTGAGTCCCCAAAAGTGTTAGAAATAAAATACAAAGATGAATCCAAAAAAATAATTGAAACAATTATAAATGATTACTCAAACTTAAACTAAACCTACTATGGAAAATGAACTAGATAATTTAAAGTTTCCTATTGGAAAATATAAAGCCATACTTGATTTTAACTTCTCAAAAACAGTTAAAGATATAAAAACACTAGAGTCATTTGCCAGTGACCTAAGAGAGTCCGTAAAAGGTCTTGACAAGACAGATTTTAAAAAATCTTATAGAGATGGGGGAATGAATATTGCTCAAATTATACACCATTTTTGTGATACCCACATATATGCGTTCTTAAGGACAAAACATACTTTACTTGAGGAAAATCCAAGCGTAAAAATGTATGATGTTGCTGAATTTTTAACAACTCCTGACTCAAATGTATTAGATGTAAAAGATAGTCTAAATGTGATTGAAGGAATTCATGCTAAATGGGTAAGTCTTCTAAAAACATTATCAGAAGATGATTTCAAAAAAACTTACTATCACTCATCAAGAGATAAAAATATAATTCTTCACGAGCATGTTGGAATGTATGCATGGCATACTAATCATCATATTGAGCATATTAAAATGGCTAAAAAGAATATTAAACAAAAAGGGAAAAGAACAAAATAAAATATGAGTTCCAAAACAGTGATTTTTACTAGATTATATAGGAAGCTACACAGAAATGTTGGGATTATTTTTATTGGTTTTTTTCTACTAATATCTGTAAGTGGTTTTCTACTTGGTCTAAAAGATGAGCTAGGTTTAAAGCCTGAAACTCAATCGACTAATTCTCTAAATCAAAGCAGCTGGATTTCAATACATAGTATAGATTCAATAGCTAGAACCTTTGCAAGTGGTGAACTTAAAATTGATTCTGAAATTGACAGAATAGACATAAGGCCAGATAAAGGAATTGCTAAGATTTTGTTTAAGAATAATTTTCAAGAGCTTCAGTTAGATCTAGAAAGTGGTGAAATTTTATCTGTAGAAAAAAGAGCAGATAATTTTATTGAAAGATTACATGATGGCTCTATAATTGATTTCTATTTTACAGAAAACAATATTTCAACTATTACATATATTAGTATAATATCATTAAGCCTAGTTTTTATGATATATAGTGGATATTTGTTGTGGGTAAATCCAAGAAAGATTAGACGAAATAAAAAAGCCCCCTAAAAG
>JAFMFH010000019.1 GCA_017856235.1 Flavobacteriaceae bacterium
AATAAAATTAATTATTAAATTTATCTCTAACCCTAAATTCAAAAAATGGAAAAAAATATTTCTAAGGTAAGAGCTCACGATGCATTAGTAGGTTTACTATATTTATCGGGTGTTGGTTTAAGTTATTTAACAGGTAATTTTGACTTTTTATGGATAGTAATTGGTACAGGATTACTTCAAATAATAAGTCCATTTACTAAATTTTGTCCTGTATATTTTGTGCTAAATAAAATTATGCCAAACTCTGATCCAATTCAAAACGGAAAATAGTTTATTAATATATAAGATCAATAATTCAATGAAACTTCAACATATATTGTCAATTTCATATGTTGAAGTTTCATTTTTATTTACATTTGCGCTTTAATGAAAATTAGCTTTAGTAAGTATAATGGCGCAGGCAATGACTTTATTGTTATAGATGATAGAGACAGTAACCTCAACTTGTCTAAATCTCAAATCCAAAGAATTTGTAATAGAAACATTGGTATTGGAGGTGATGGTTTGATATTAATAAAAAAATCAGTTAAAACAGATTTTGAAATTCTTCATTATACTTCAGATGGGAATTTAGGGTCTCTTTGCGGAAATGGATCCAGGTGTGCTATTTTATATGCATACATTAATAATATAATTAATAAAAAAACGGTATTTGAAGCTTTTGACGGAATTCATAAAGCAGAAATAATCAATGATGAGTTAATTACAATGCAAATGAAATTAAATTCTAGCATTATTGAAAATGAATATGGAATTTGGATGGATACTGGATCACCTCATCTTGTTATTGAAACAACCAATACAGATGAATTAGATGTAAAAAATGCTGGAAGATCTATTAGATATAATGATTATTATAAAAAAGAAGGCGTTAATGTTAATTTTGTTGAGCGAGTTTCAGATGAAGTATTTAAAATAAGAACTTATGAGAGAGGAGTTGAAGATGAAACAAGAGCATGCGGAACTGGATCGACTGCATCAGCTATTTGCATGAACTACACTGGTAAAACTACAAGCAATAAAATTAAAATGAAATGTTTAGGTGGAGATCTAGAAGTTAAGTTTTTAAAGACCGGCAAAAAGTTTTCAGAAATAAATATAACAGGCCCAGCTAAATTAGTTTTTGAAGGTATTATTGATATCTAGAAAACAAATCTACATAAAAGAACTCCGATTAAAATACCTTCAAGCCAAGTCAGAATTAAGAGTTGATATCTAGTGAGGTTAAATTCTTTGGTTACCTTTTCAATCATTTCTTCATGCCACTTAAAAAGCTTTTTCATTACTAAATTTAATTATTTTTTGAGTGCCAATATGATATTGATATTAATAAACCCTGAAAAGGCAGTCTATATATTGATTGGCTTTTTGTAACACCAAGTAGAGACTGTGACAATTCACTTTGAACTAAGTGAATATTTGCTGGGAATACAAGTATTAAAAGAATTATAAGTCCAATAGCACCAGCTATTCTAGTTTTCTTAGATAATAACATCAATCCTAAAGAAACTTCTGCAATACCGGATAAATACACAAGCTCAAGATGAAATGTTAAGTAATTAGGCATTATTGCAAGAAAAAAATCAGGATCAATAAAATGTCTTAAGCCAACATATATATATGCCATTGACATAAAATAAATTGTTAGGAGCTTAAAGTGTCTAATTAGCATTATATTATTAGACTAATATTTGTTGAAAATAGTTTTACTGATATTGAAAGTAAAATGATTCCAAAAACTCTTCTAATAATTGCAATTCCGTTTTTGCCTAAAATTCTTTCGATTTTATTTGAAGATTTTAGTATTAAATAAACAAAAATTGAGTTTATTATAATTGCAATTATTACATTAATTAGTTCATACTCTGCTCTAAGAGACAACAACGTTGTTAAAGTACCAGCTCCTGCTATTATTGGAAATGCAATTGGAACTATTGATGCAGTTTCAGGTTCATCTCCCTGAAAAATAGTAACACCAAGGACCATTTCAAGTGCAATAAAAAAGATAACGATCGAACCGGCAACTGCAAATGAATTTATATCAATTCCAATTAAGTTTAGAATTTCTTCCCCAAGAAATAGAAATCCAATCATGATTATCATTGATACTAAAGTCGCTTTTTCTGACTCTATCTTTCCAACCTTTTCTCTTAATGAAATAACTATAGGAGTAGCACCTATTATATCAATAATAGCAAATAGAATCATGCTGGCCGTGAAGATCTCTTTAAAGTCCATAGGTTTTTTTTGTAAAGATAATCATAAGGAGAATAGATCTATTTTTCATTCACATTTAATTTATAACATTAAAATTATGTTAAAAGATTTATTAAATAAACGTTAAAGAAGATTTAACATGTTGGATTTCTAGTAAAAAATTAAACTTTTGCTGCTTAATCTAAATAAAATATAAATATGTTAATTAATTTTTTAAAATATTCGTTTATAAGCATTGCACTAACATCTAACTTAAGTGAGATGAATATTGTTGAAACTGCTGTTTCTAATGATAATTTCTCAACCCTTGTTGCTGCAGTTCAAGCCGGTGAGTTGGTTGATGCTCTTTCTTCAGAAGGACCATTTACAGTATTTGCCCCTACTAACGATGGTTTCAATAAATTACCTGAAGGTACTTTAGAGACTTTATTAAAACCTGAGAATAAAGAAACTTTACAATCAATTCTTACCTACCACGTTGTTGCTGGAAAATTTATGGCTGCTGATGTAGTGAATGCTATCAATGAAAACGGTGGAGAGTTTAATGTCAAAACTTTACAAGGTAACAATCTAACCCTTAAGTTATGGGAAGGTAATGTATATGTAAAAGATGTTAATGGTAACAAAGCTAAAGTTGTAATTGCAGATGTAGATACTTCTAATGGAGTTATACACGCAATTGATAATGTAGTACTTCCAGAATAATTGAGTGTAATTATTTTGTTTGGATGAAAGAGCTCTTATGAGCTCTTTCTTTACTGCATAAAAAAAGGCTCCAATTGGAGCCTTCTTTATTTAATAAAAACAGGGTTTTAAAAATACATTCTTTCTAATGTAGTCCTTGTTCTTCCATTCCACTCTCTTAAGCTTTTATCACTCATTTTGACATCATCTGAATATTGTTCCCAACCAAACATTTTATTGTAATCTTCTTCCCATGTATTGTCAGTATTTGACCACTCTCTTCCATACTCATTAAAACCTGTAAAGATTACAAACATATTCATGTCACCACCAGATATAGGACTAAATACTCTTCTAAATGCTTCTGGATTTCTTTTTTCAAGAACTTTACCTGTTCTATATATAAATCTAGACACATGTTCTTCCATTCCTGGCTTATATCTTAAAATAGTTTTATGTAAATATCTTGGTGGCTCAGGTTGATTTCCAATTGTAGCCCATTCTTCCCACATCCATCTTTGTTGTCCGACTAATGCATCAGCATATGGTGCAACATTTTTATCCCAATATTCAAGTTCCTCAGAACGATCAATATCGTAACTCTTGTTAGATTGACCCACAAGATATCTTTCATAAGCTCCTGCATTATTTCCAGTTAAAATTTTATATGTAAATATTATACTGCCTTCTGTTTTATTAAACATTTTTGTTTTTTTCTCAGCAGCAGCTTCAAATTTATCTACCATTCCATCTTTAGCTTTATATACAAATGATGACATGTAAGTATTGTTAGGATTATTTTGAGAAAATCCAAGAGATGTAACAAGTATTGCTACCAATAAAGTAATTTTTGATTTCATATTAATTGAATTTTGATTAATTATCTAATATAATAAATAGGATAATTATTTATATTAAATATAGGTTATCTTCTTTTTTTTAAAATAAATCTTAATGCTAAAACAATAAATGCAATTGTAAAAATTATTCTTAAGAATTCTGTTTCATTCATCTTTAAGATTTATAATTGGACAATAAATCTATGAAATTTGGTTAAATATGATTAACTTATAATATGGAATCTTTAATTTTCTTTATTGGATTCATAGTATTTGTATTAATGATAATAGCAATTCTTGTTAGAGAAACTATCTAACTCTTTATTTTAGTTATTAAATATTCTAATACAAAAAAAAAATCAAAAAGCATATACCAAGTGCTATTAGATATCTTCTATCATCACTTTTAACATTGAAGCTGTCAAATATCATTGACTATATTACTAATTCAGTAAATAGAATAAAGTAAAAGAAGGCTTTTTTATATTTTTTTTTAAAATATTTAAGTACTATGCATAACATAGTAGTTTAAAATTATTAAATTTATGAAACTTAAAAAAAGAAAAATGAAAAAACTACTTTTAATATTATTTAGCATATCGTTAGTGTCATGTCTTTCAGTTAGTTTAACCTTAGATGAAGGAGCTGCAAAAAGTATTGCAGACGCAATTAAGAAATCTAATAATAATGTTCATATCATCAAACTTGATGATAATGAATCCAGAGATATTGAATGGGTAGATGAAGATAATAAGAAGATACGAAAAGTTATGATTGTAAGACAAGGATTTGGTGAGGGACCAATTGATTCTGATTATATGGATGATATTCCTGAAAATATTAAAAAAAGAATTCAAAGAGCTAGCCAAAAAGGTATTGATATTAAGATTGACACAATAATATCAGAGGATGGCACAAAAAAGGAAATCAAAATTGAAGTAAAATCTGATAATAATTAATCTACTTGAATAGATTTTACCAGATATTATTTATTGGTATACTATTATTTATAACTAGTTGTTCCTCAAACTATAATTACGATAATGTAGATTATTCTACAATTGATATAATTGGCCCAGAAGACTCAACATTAACTGATATAATTAGTGTTTATAAAGATTCTATCGATCTTAAGCTTGATAATGTCATTGGTTTTTCAAAAGGGTTATATACTAAAGATGATTATTCTAAAACTAAATTTAATTCTTCTTTAGGAAATCTAATTGCAGATATAATTTATAAGCAAGCAGACTCAGTTTTTTATAAAAGTTTTGGAAATAATATTGACTTTGTCCTTCAAAACCATGGAGGTATTAGATCTTCATTACTGGAAGGTGATATAAAATTAACTGATGCATATAAAATATTACCATTTGAAAATGAAATAGTTGTATTAGAGATTTCAAAGGAAATATTCGATGAGATGGTCTTATTTTTAAGCAATGAAAAGTTTCCTCATCCTATATCTGGTTTCCGAATAATAAATAATAAGGCTATTATTAATAAAGAGAGATATTTAAACGACAAGTTTTTTCTAGCTACAAATGACTATCTATTGTCTGGTGGTGATAACATGTTTTTTTTAGAAAAAAACTCTAACGTTTTCCAGCTTGGATACTCCTTAAGAGATGCATTCATTGATTATGCAATTAATAAAAAAAAATTAGAATCAAAAGTTGATAATAGATTTATTAGAGATGAATAGACGAAGATTTATATATAACTCTAGTATTGCATCTCTATCAGTTTTAGGTCTAAACTCATGTAGTCAACTTTTTAGAGATGTAAAAATTACAATTCTTCATTCTAATGATGTTCATAGTCAAATTGAACCTTTTCCAGTAAATCATAATAGATTCCCTGATAGAGGGGGATTCGCGAGAAGAGCAAGTATATTTGAAGAAATTAGATCGGTTAATCCTAATACTTTAATTTTTGATGCGGGCGATATTTTTCAAGGAACTCCTTATTTTAATTTCTTTCAAGGAGAACTAGAACTAAAGCTTATGAAAAAAATGGGTTATAATGCTGCCACGATTGGAAATCATGAATTTGATGCTGGTTTAGATACCCTAAAAAAGAATATTTTAAAAACAAATTTCCAATTCATTATATCAAATTATGATTTTGTAAATACTGAATTAGATGGGATGACAACTCAATATAAAATTTATAGAAAAGAAGGTATTAAAATAGGTGTATTTGGGCTTGGTATTGAGCTTAAAGGGCTTGTAAATCCAAATCTTTATAAAGAAACTAAATATTATGACCCAGTTGAAATATCAGAGGAAATGGTCAAAGTTTTAAAATATGATAAAAAATGTGATCTAATCATTTGTGTTTCACATTTAGGTCATGAATATAATTCAAAAAAAATAAGTGATACTAAGCTAGCCGAGTTAACAAGCGGCATAGATTTAATTATTGGTGGGCATACTCATACATTTCTAAAAGAACCAGTTATTAAAAAAAATAAGAAGAGTAATAATGTGATTATTAATCAGGTTGGTTCAGGTGGAGTTTATTTAGGAAGAATTGACTTTAATTTTAAAAATTCTAATAAAAATAATTATAATTCTTTAATTGAAGTATAATTCATAATAAATTATAAATCAAATATTTACTATTTAATTACAATAATTGTTGAAGGAGTGTATAAACCAAATGAAAACAGAGTAAATACTCCATCTATAAAGGATTGTTTTACAATAATATTGTAGTTAGTTTCATTATTGATTTCATTTATTACAGGTGTATTATTTGAAATAAATCCTCCAATAAAATTATGTTGTTTTAAAACTTTAGAATAGCCTCTGATGGTCCCTCGCCAAATGTAAAAGTATGCACATTACAAGCAACTGTTAAAAAAACACAGTAAGTAGAAGTATTGATTTTATTCTTGACATATAAATATAAATTTAGGTAATTTTATAGAATGAAAAGTATACTGCAAATATCTGGAATGACATGTGAAGGCTGTAAGTCATCAGTAGAGAATAAATTAGGTTTAATAGATGGAGTAGATGATGTTCAGGTAGACCTAGCTAGAGGAGAAGTAGTAATTTATTCAAAGGATCCAGTAAGCTTTTCTTTGGTAAAAGAAATTTTACCAGCAAAATACAGCTTAATTAACGAGGAAGATCTTAATCTAGATACTAATGGTGATTTAATTATAAAAGCAAGTAAGATTAAGCAACTTAAGCCTTTATTTATAATTCTTGGATATATATTCATTGCCAGCATATTATTAAACTATGAAAACTGGAATTCAAGTAATGCAATGCTTGATTTTATGGGTTTATTCTATGTTATTTTTAGTTTTTTTAAGATCCTTGATATTAAAGGATTCTCAATGTCATTTAGTATGTATGATCCTCTTGCAAAACAAGCTCCAATTTATGGTTATATATATCCATTTATAGAAGTATTATTAGGCATGATGTTTTTAATCAGGTTTGAGGTAAACATTGCCCTGATGCTTACTGTTATAGTTTTAGGTATTACAACTATTGGCGTAACTCAAACGCTAATAAATAAAAGAAGTATAAAATGTGCCTGTCTAGGAACTACACTAAACCTACCGATGACTGAAGCAACTTTTATTGAAAATGCTTTAATGATAATAATGGCTTTTACTTTAATATTTTTATATTAAAAAGCCCTCTAAAGAGGGCTTTAAATAATCACATGTAATTTTATTTAATTAACCCACATAACAGTTTGAACAACAACTCTGTTCATAAATCCATCTGGCATATACTCTCCAACCATAGTGTTTGAAGGACCTGGACCCTCATTAGATTCTCCAGCTAAAACTTTAATTGCATCTGCAGCTGACTCGAAACCATCCCAAGTCATAACTGTTGCAGTAGTTTGGTTTGCTGGTAAAATTTTTGTTGCAATTCCCCAATTTAATCTACCAGTATCATTTTTTTCAAAATAAGGCTTCCAGTTTTCTATGTTATCGCGAACAAAACCTCCAAGATCATTAGGTCTACCATAATTCCAAATAGAAAAATCAGTATTTTCTCCGGGTATTTGATCTTGTATTTTCCAATGATGTAATGCAGATCCAGAATACATAGTATTTGTTACTATTTCACTTGCTGATATACCTAAAATTTTTTCGGGATTCCAGATTGTAGGATCCATCATTTGATCTATTGTTTCATAGACGTTAACAAAAGCATGAGTCCATGTTTCAGATGAACCTCCAACTCTTGCAAATAAACCCCACGCCAATTGCTTACCTTCATCAATATTAGCTTTAGCTACCTTAGACCAGTATTGAGTTTCCAATCTTGCCACTTCAGCTTGTTTATCAACTGGAACCTGAATATATGTAATTGAATAATACTGAGCATTTAGAAACAATCCTAGAGTTAAAAATAAAGTTGTAATAAAATTTTTCATAGTTAATTTTTATTTTGATTAAGTTTAAATATAATAAAGTCGATGTTGAATTTATATTATTTATGAGTTTTTTTAGACCATTTTTAATTTTAGTATTTATTATGATGCTATTTTCTATTTTCCTAAGCTTATTCTAATGACTGAGGAGTTCTTTTTTCAATGCCCTTATTGCTGGGAAGAAATATCAATGATATTTGATAAATCACTTTATGAAGACTCCTACATTGAAGATTGCGAGGTTTGTTGTAATCCAATAGAGATAAAATATCAATCTGATGGTAATGATATAACAAATTTTTCTGCTATCTCAATTGAACAATAATCTAAATACTTTATTTTTAACATTTATAAAGTATAAATGAGAAAACAAGAGATAATAAATATTCAAAAGGAATGGGCCTCAGGAATAATCAAAATGGGGAGACTATCTAATGATAGAAAAGCTCTGGAGTCTTTTACTAGCGATTTTTTAGATAAAATTTATGACTTTCAGAATCAGGTACTTTTTAAACCTACTAAAGCTGCCAATGAACAATTTAGAAACACAAAAAATTCTGCTTTTTCATACTTTATTGCAGGTGATAATAGATTGTGCGAAGAAGATAACGGTTTTGCTTTGTCAAACTGGTCAGAAATAGTTTTTGATAACTCAAACATTATTATCAACGATGATATAGCAGTTGCAATGGGAAACTATACTTTTAAAAATGAAGAAAGCAACATTAAAGTAGAATATTCTTTTGCCTATAAAGACTATGGTGATGAAATAAAAATTATTCTACACCATTCATCACTCCCTTACAAAATATGAATCTTTCAAGAATAATTTCAGGAACTATGAAATGGGGATCTTGGGGAGCAAATTACTCGTCCAACGAAATTTCAGAATTAATTAGATGCGCATATGAAAATGGAATTAATTCATTTGACCATGCAGATATCTACGGAGGCTATACTACTGAAGAAGCATTTGGAAAAGCTTTTAAATTATCTGGAATAGAACGTGAAAAAGTCATTTTTATTTCAAAATGTGGTATTATGTATCCGTGCGAAAAACTTCAAATTGATGTAAAACACTATGATTACTCCAAAAGCCATATAATTAACTCTGTAGAAAACTCACTAAGTAACCTAAATACAGATTATCTTGATTCCCTATTACTTCATAGACCAAGTCCAATAATGAATATTAATGAAATTAGTGATACTATAAACTATCTTATGGATAAAAAAATGATAAAATCATTTGGAGTATCTAACTTCACAGTTTCTCAAATGTCACTCATCGAAAAATATTTAAAAGTATCATTTAATCAAATTGATTTTTCTTTAACTAATTATGAGGCTATGTTTGATGGGACTCTTGATTATATGCAATTAAATAATATAAAACCCATGGCATATAGCCCTCTTGGTAGTTTTTTTTCATCAGATAATATGGTATTGACTGAGAAGGTTAAAAAAATGTGCTCAAAATATTCATGTAGTCAAGACGAAATCTTGTTAAGTTGGATACTTAAACATGAATCAAAAATTTACCCGGTAATTGGAACTACAAAAAAAGATAGAATAGTAAAATCGTCTAAAGTCGAAGATATTGAAATTGAATTAATTGACTGGTTTGAGCTTTTAGAAGCAAGTATGGGTAAAAGATTGCCTTAAAAGTTGTTTATTTGACCATCCATCCAATTTAATCTTTGTGATATCCATCCCTTAAGAAAATCAATTTCTGAATCATGTGTTGCTCCTATAAAGTAATTTGGCCATATATACTTTCCTAGAATTGGCCATTTATTAAAATTTTGACTAACTACATTATTTAAATTAAGATACTCAACATAGGAATTAATTTGGTTTTCAATAGATACATTACTTAATGTTGTTGATCTTAATAATTGCCACCTTTCCTTTAAGTTTTCTTTAAAATAATCACTTTCCATAAGTCTTGTCCACCAAAAAGGAACTTGCCAAATATCTCCAGGACAAATTGAATTAAAATTATATAGCCATCCTTGAATATTTGCAGCATCACAATAATCGGCATTTGCAAAAGCTAAATTAAAATCCCATATAGGGCCCATCTTAATTTTTTTGTCAATATCAACGTTTATAAATGTACTCAACCTGTATCCATCAATATTTTTTGTGATTTCGTTTATTATAAAAAAATCAATAAATGAATCAAGATCAATTAATGAGCGGTACCCAGTATCAGGATCGTCAAAATTATCAGATGACAATACTGACTCAAAATCATTAATTATTGTAGAGATATGAATCTTTTGATTGTTATTAATATCACTAGGTTTTGGATAATGATATATAAAATATATTGGTGAATCTTGAGATATATTTCCATTTTCATCATAGGTTGACCTAAATGAAAATGAATCATCATAACATGTATTGCAATCTCCTCCTTCGCCCGTAGGTTTATCTATTTTAATTATGTAACCTCCGTTAACATTATCTCCTTCAATCTTTGTAATATTTACTCTATTCTCATCTCTTTTAATTTTTTCCATCAATACATATAAGCCTTTATAATCATTATTTATGTATAGGTCATAAAATTTCACTTTACTAGCTTTAAATCCAATTGAGTTTGATAGATCAAAAGTTAACTTATTTCTAATTAGAGACTTATCGGAGTAAGGTCCATATAATATCCAATCCTCTTCTGCAGGAAACCCCCCAAGATTAACATCGATATCATCTTGCCAATCCGAACTTCTTGTTTCAAATCCATATGATTTTTTTGGAAACATTTGAGATGAACTTCCTCTAATCTCAATACCAATTTTATAATTAGTCTCAGTTTTATTCTCGGAAACAGTTAGCTCTGCATTAATCTTTGGTTCATCAAAAATTTCTTGGCCATTTGTTGAAATGAACATTTTGGGAAAGTTATTTTCTTCTTGCTCGTTGTCATTAAATGTAATTACGTTAGATTCAATATTTGTTAGATCAAGCTTATCAGAACTGCTACATGAGATTAGAATTAAACTAAGAGCAGAATAAAGATTATATTTAATCAGATTGAAACAATTCATCATAGGTATCTTCTATAAAATTTGCTAATTCAAAATCTAAAATTGAAATACCACCCAGACTATGTGTCGATAGCTCAAATTCTATTGTATTATAATCAATTATCATTTTAGGATGATGATTAATTTGCTCTGATTTGTCAGATACCAGATTTGAAAAACTCATGACATCCATGAAAGAATTTAACTTATATGCTTTAAACAATAAATTATTGCTAAAAGACCAGTTATCCAGTTTTAGTAGTTCTTCTTGAATCTGAGTCTTATTTAATTTATCCAATCTATTTTAAATTTAGATATTTCCAAATATAATATATAGGTATCAATATTACTGCAAAGATTATTGCATAAAAAAGAAAATATGCAATAAATATTAGAAATAAACATACAAATATAATTCTAATGATAATTGATAATAATGGATTAGACATTATATCATAATATGCATTAATAAGTAAGTCCTTCAGCTTTTCCATTGAGGTAAAATTAATACATTATTAGTAAAAAAAATCTTCCTCTATAGATTTCCACAAAAGCAGTGAAGCTACACTCTTATATGGTGACCACGAGTTTATTAATTCATTAAGGATATCTGGTTGTTTTTTATCTATATTATAATTCATTTTTACACTATTCATAAGAGCAAGATCACCTTTAGAAAAGATGTTAATTCTAAAAAGCACAAATATTAAAAACATTTCAGCTGACCAAATCCCAATACCTTTTATTTTTATTAATTCTTTAACCACATCATCATTTGAAGCATTGTCAAAATCATATTTAAAATTTTTAAAATACTTAAAAACATTTTTAATATATTCTACTTTTCTGTAGGATATTCCAATTGATTGTAAATCTTCATCACTTAAATTAATAATTTCATCATTTGATAGATTTGAAACTTTATTAATAAATCTTTTTTTTATGGTAATTGCTGCCCTAAAACTAACCTGTTGCTCTATAATCAGAAAAGCTAAAGCCATAGGATAACTATCATTATATCTTTCTGTAATATCAATTTCATTAGAGAATTTATCAATAAGAAACTTCAAGCGTTCATCTTTAGAGAGAAAAGTATAAGCTTTTTTTAACGTTTGAGGATTTAGTTCCATATTCAAAAAAAAACGATATTTGTATTATGAAAAAAATAATTTTAACACTATCACTTCTTCTTTTTGCTTGCAACCAAGATACAAAAGAAAAACTTGTAGTATATCAATCTCCAACATGTGGATGTTGTTCAGGATGGGTATCAAATATGGAGCAAAATGGTTTTGATGTAGAAGCCATAAAGACAGACGACATGTACAACACTAAAGTGAATGCTGGTATTGATATGAGTTTATCATCATGTCACACTGGTTTTATTTCAGGTTATTTTATTGAAGGTCATGTTCCTCACGATGCAATTACTAAGCTATTAGATGAAAAACCTGATATAAAGGGTATTACAGTACCTGGAATGCCTTCAGGAATTAATGTTCCAGGAATGGAAGTTTCCAACGAAAGAGCAAAATTCGATGTGCTTGCTGTAAATAATGATGGTTCAACTTTTATTTGGAAACGATACGAATAAATTGAGATTACTTTATTTAACAATTTTATTACTTTTCCTTATTTCATGTAGTAAAAAAGAAAGGTGTTATGAAATTGAGGGAAAAGAGATTATTAATGGTGAATTTTACTTTCTACTTGATAATGACAGGGATTATCAAACTTCAGATAATACTTTAAGTAGTAGCATTCCTGATCCATATGGAACTGGTAAGGTCGATGAAGAAACATATAATTCAGTTGCAGTTGGAGACAAGTATTGTTTGTAAATAAAAAAACCTGCCTAAAAAACCATAAAAAGGCAGGTTTGCAAATCAGATACTACATATAAGTAGCGAACATAAACTAGGTTAATTAACTTGTAATTGTTAATTTCTGATATAAATTTACATGAAGAAAAAAATTACTCTTAATAAGGGAATATTAATTTTTAAAGATTTATTAAATCAAAAAAAAAATATGATTTTTTTTGACAAATTATTTTTCAGAATGAGAAAAAATAAGAATTTGAGAATTTATAGTTTCTTTAATTTAAAATTATATAGTTTATTTTTATGTCTAATATATTCGTGTAATTCAGGTGTGACAACAGATAGCATAAATAAAAATCAACTTGGTAAAGAAACAAGTCTTTATTTAAAACAACACTCTGAAAATCCTATAAATTGGCAAAGATGGTCAAACTCTATATTTGAGGTCTCAAAAGACTTAGATAAACTTCTTGTTATAAGTATTGGCTACTCAAGCTGTCACTGGTGTCATGTAATGGAAGAAGAAACTTTTGCAAATGACTCAATTGCAAAAGTAATGAATGAGAATTTTATTAATGTTAAAGTAGACAGGGAAGAGAATCCAGATGTCGATCAAGTCTACATGACTGCATCTCAGCTTATGACAGGAATGGGTGGATGGCCTCTTAATGTTATTACACTTCCTGATGGAAGTCCAATATATGCAGGGACTTACCATACTACTGCTCAATGGGATAATATCTTAAAAAGGATAATACGATTGAAGAAAGATAATTATAATGGTCTTAAAGAGATTGCTAATAATGTTAAAGAAGGAGTCACCGATATAAATACAATAAAAAAACAGGAAGAAGTTTCAGTATTTGATAGTCAATATCTTGATAAAAATTTAAATAGTTGGAAAGAAAAATGGGACTTGAAAAATGGTGGAGATATAGCGCAACAGAAATTTGTTTCACCATCCAAATATTTATTTTTACTTAATTATGGTAGAGTATATAAAGATAAGAGTGTTTTAAACCATGTTGAAAATACCTTAGATATTATTGCATACAGTGGTTTAAACGATTTTGTAGAGGGAGGCTTTTACAGATATACAGTTGAGGACCAATGGAAGATACCACACTTTGAAAAAATGCTATATGATCAAGCACAAATGATTAGTCTTTATTCAAAAGCATATAAAGTGTTTAAAAAGGAATCATACAAAGATGTTGTTTATAAGACAATTTCTTTCCTTCAATCAAAACTATCAACTAAAAACAACCTGTTTTTCGCTGCAATGGATGCTGATACTGATGGAGAGGAAGGAAAGTACTATTCATTTAATAAAGAAGAACTAGAAACCATTTCAGGTAATGCAGATTTTGATTTATTTACTAGTTACTATAACATTCAACTAGATAGTCCTTGGGAAGATGATAAATATTTGCTTCTTCCAAATGAATATTCACTAGAAGAGGTTTGGATGAACTCAAAAAATATTAGTAAAACTGAGCTTGAAAATTTTAAGGCAGATTGGATTAAAAATATTTTAGAGATTAAATCAAAAAGAACTAAACCAAGAATTGATGATAAAATTATCATTTCCTGGAATTCTCTAGCTATAATTGGTTTAATTGACGCTTATGAAGCTTTTAAAAATGATGATTTTCTTAATCTTGCTATTAATATGTTTAATGAGCTTGAAAAAAATTCTTTTAGAAAAAACAAACTAATTCATACATATAAAGAGAATCAGTATCAAGAAGGAGTACTTGAAGATTATGCATATCTTTCAAAAGCTTCAATGAAACTTTTTCAAGCTACAGGTCTAGAGTCTTATTTTGATTTTTCAAAAAAAATAACAGATCAAGCGCTAGAAATATACAAAGACAATAATTCTGATCTTTTATTTTACAGTAATAATGAAGAGCTGTTTTCTAAAGTAATTTCAATTGATGATGGGGTAATTCCCTCCCCTAACTCAATAATAGCTGAGCAGCTTTATAATATTGGACATGTAATTTTCGATGATTATTATTTAGATTTATCTGATAAGATGGTGTCATCTGTAAAAGATATTATTGACGGAAATATAAATTCATATTCTGTTTGGGCAAATAATATCTTAAATAGAGTCGAGTCATTCTATGAAATTGCTGTAATTGGTCCAAATGCAAAAGATGTAACAGATAAAATCACAAATACTTTTATTCCAAATACTATAGTAGTTCAATCAAATATTGAAAGTGAAATTCCTTTATTCGTTGATAGGTATTTTGAGGATGAAACCTATATTTATGTATGTCAAAACAAAACTTGTCAAAGGCCAGAGACCAATATAAAAATTGCACTTGATCAAGTTCCCTATATCTATTAAAATGAAAAAAATAAACTATATCTCAATTCTTATTTTCTCATTTATTTTAATTGGATGCTCTAATAATGAGAAAACTAATAATTGCTCTACATTTTTAGAATGCTTGGACGGCACATATTGGACAAATAATAATAACCAATCAGTATGGACGTTCAACGATAATGAAAAAGGTGCATATTTAGAAGTCTATATATCTGGGTATAATTGTTATAGTTATGAGAATAACTTTATAGTAAACTCAGAGTTTAAATACCAAACCAAAATAAATTTATCTGAGGACTTTAATGGGTCTAACTGGTTATATACAATAGTTAATGACACTGTTATTGAAAAAACTAAATCAACTGGAGGTAATACATTCTTTTTTTATAAAACTGATGAGTCTTATCTTGATGAGCTTTTAGAGCTTGGTGAGTGTAATTACTAAAGCTTTATAAAAATCTTCTTTTTAAATAGATAATTCGCAGGCATATATATAATCAAAACATATATGATTGCATAAATTAGTGAAGCTAGTTTAGGAACTATTCCAATATTAATTAGAGTATCTACAAATAGAGAATTCAACTCAATACCTAAAACCCTATCACTATAAAATATTGATGTTAACACACCTGCTAAAACATAGGTGAAAATTGAGTTTGTTCCAAATACCTGTGACATTTTAAATTTATTATAACCATTTACATCAATAAGATAAGTAAAAGCTGCTGTCAACATAAAAGACATACCAGCCATAAGAAATGTATAGGATGTGCTCCAAAGATTCTTATTAACAGGAAAAGACCAGCTAAAAAAGTCTCCAACAAAGACTAAAAAAAGACCAATTGAGAATAACTTAATAATTTTATCCTTTAGATCTTTTTTACTTACAAGAATAGAACCAGCAATTAGACCAAATACACCAGTAATAATTGATGGGATTGTAGTCAGAATACCTTCAGGATCCCATGTGTCTTGCCACATTACTCCCGGTAAATATTTATTATCAATATAATGAGCTAAATTAAGTTCAGGAACACTTAAATCTGGTTGACCTATACCTGGTACTGGCAGGTATAACATAATCGCCCAATATAGAACAAGTGTTATAAAGGATAAATAGATAAAGTATTTCTTTTCGATAAACAAGTATATAAAGCCACAGAACATGAATACAAAAGATATTCTCTGTAAAACACCGGTCCATCTAATATTATCAAAGTCAAAGTCAGGAAATAACCATAAAAAGACTCCAACAAGATAGATCTTTAATGCTCTCCAAATAATCTTTCTTATAGCTTTACTTTTATTAAAATCATTGCTTCTATTATTTAGAGAAAGTACAATCGAAACTCCAACAATAAATAAAAAGTTTGGGAAAATATAGTCAGTAGGAGTTAAACCATTCCAATCAGCATGAAGAAGGGGCGCATATACATGACTCCAGGACCCAGGTGTATTAACTATAATCATAAAGATTAATGTCATTCCCCTTAACACGTCAATTGAAAGTAGTCTTTTATTCATTTATATTCTCAACAATTATACTATTCCCCCCCCTACCCGTATTATCAAAAAGTCTGAGGTTCACAATGTCTTCCTTATTAATATTTATAGGGGATATAAAAGTTTTACTTGACTCTTCTGGAATAGATCCATCAAGTGTATACTTAATATTTAAACCTGGAAATACTGTATTTGCATAAAGAGTATCATTCACAATTTTACCTCCAGGTTTTGGTAGATCATAAGATAATCCACCAAAAATATTGTCAACCATTGGAAGAACTCTTTGACCAATATTATTAGCAAATTTATTCCACTCTAAATTAATTGTTTCTCTCTTAATATCATTATCAGAAATATACATCCAGGAATTATCATGAGACCATGCCTTCTGAGAAAAAACTATAATATTTGGCATGAACATATAATCCAATATTCCTTCATTTCTAATAGTTTCACTCCAAATTTGTGATTGAACACCTATTATATTATCCCTTTTATTTTGATCTAGTTTTACTGAATTATCAATGTATTCTTTAGAAATATTATTTTTTTCTACACCAAATAAATCATTAAAGACGTCAAACACATCTACTGTCCACATATCCTTATAATTAGCATAACCACTCCATGATAAACCAATGTTATCAAGATCTTTATCATCTACCATATCAAAATAAAATGCACTAGAATTACTCATGATTGTCTTGTATCCAAGATTAGCATACTTGTAAATCATATCTTGCCTTCCTTGACCCCAGTCGTTTTTCCATACAAACAGTAATATATCATCATCCTCAAAAAAGTCTTTAATTTGAGTTTCGGATTGATTTTTCTCTGTCAATTTTAGTAATATATCATCCCATCCAGTAATCGTTGCACCGTATGAAGATATCTTATTATAAATCCTTCTCTGCATTAGCTCATAAAGCGCATTGTAATCACCTGAAATCGAATTTTCACTCATAAACCTATCACACATTGGCGATTTCTGCCAAGCTCCATATGGTAACTCGTCTGCAGCAACTCCAAATTTACTCATCTCAATACCTGCTTCCTTATACATTAAATAAATTTCATCAATAACTTTTTCGTAAAAAGTAAATGAGCTTTCCCTACACACGTTCATTATGTTATCGGTAAAACCCTGAGCAGAATAGTATTCACTCTCATCGTCTGGATCTATTAATAAATATTTTTCAGCTTCAACTTGATTACCCATTTCCATGTATTTTTGATATCTGGCATTCATTGATACTATTGCTGATCGCATGTGTGAAGGCACACTAATTTGTGGAATAACAGTGATATTTCTTTCACTAGCATATTTTAGAATATCAATGTAATCAGATCTTGAAAGATATCCTGATCCTGTTGAATTTGTATCTGGGCCAGAACCATACATAGGTATTAAATTTTCAAACTCGTCTTTAGTGTAAGCTCTTTTTGATCCAACCTCAACTAGTTCATCAAGTCCAGGAATTTCAAGTCTCCATCCTTCGTCATCAGTAATACGGAAATCTAGATGATTAATTTTAAAAAAAGATAGATAATCAATTATTTGCTTAATCTTCTCAGGACCATAAAAATTTCGAGATATATCTAATAACATACCCCTATATGAAAATTTGGGTGAATCTTTAATTTCAATAAACTTTAGTGGAGTATTCTCTAATTTAGAGATTAGAAATAATTGTTTTAATGATTGTAAAGCATATAAGGCGCCAGCATTATCAGCTGAGTTAATAAAAATTCCTTCATTAGAAATACTTAGTTTATATGATTCAGCATTTAAAGTCTCATCTTTATTTATAGTAATTCTGCTTAAAACTTCATTGTCAAAATTAATGTTTACTATTCCATCAAAAACAGAATTAATGAGTTGTTCACTTAAATTAAACTTTGGATCTATAACTATTGCATAATCATTTTGCAAATTACTCTCTCCGTCATTTATTATAAAATTAGTTGGAGTTGGTATAATATAGTCAAGATCTGATTTGTCTAATAGGCTATTAGAGATGTATTCATTATACCTATCAACTGAGTTAGGAGCATTAAGCTTTTCTATTCCTTTGGCATTTTTCCAAATATAATTGAACTCTACGTCTAAAATATCATTATTACTAACTATAAATCCACCAACCGGAAGATCTGATTGTCTTCTAACTTCTCCTCTTTGACTTAGATCAATTGAAAAAAAAGAGTCTTTGGGTAGAATAAATTCCTTACCAAAGGTTAAAATGTTATATGACTGACCAGCAACATAATCATAAATTACATTCTCAGGAACTGATTTCTCATCTATAATTGAACTTTGCTGGTTCCAATGGAAAGACCAAGGAGAGTTAAAATCAACATTAGAGGTATTATTAATTGTAAAATTTACATCAAATGAACCATCTCTATATTCTTTTATTTCATAGGTAATACTAACCTTATCACTTTCTGAACTACAGGATATAAGAGAAAATGTAAAAGAGATTAAAAAAGATACTCTAAAGAAAATATTATTTAATTTTTGTAAACTCAATTAGATTATTGTTTTTAGCTGTAATAATATACTCATTATTATTAATATTAATAAATTCCATATCCTTGACATCTCCATTTAAAAACAAACCACTTTCCCTAGTTGATATAGCCTGAAACCCAATCTCAGGTTTAAACTTTAAGAATACTCCAACACTTGCATCATTTCTTGGAGTTTCAACTTCAGAATTAAACATATTTCCTGAAACAATAATATCAACATACCCATCATTATCAATATCTTTCTTTAATATTTTATTTACTGAAGAAAGCTGAACTAAAGTAGGTAACTTGTTCATTTTAAATGAATTACCTTTATTTTCTAAATAAACAGATGAAAAGGTTTTAGTGAAATAATGTAGAGAATTATCAAGATCTGTTTCCCCATATACATCTTCAAGTGTAGCAATAGAAAATGAATCATAATTTTTAAATTTTGTCTTTATTGCAGGTATTTGATCAGATGAACATTGCCTACCTCTTAGAGGAAACTGTTTACCATCATTAAAATAACTTAGTACAATATCACCTTTATTATTTTTATCAAAATCATTATAATAGATATCAAATGTTTCATCTTCACTAGCTTGGTATTTGTAATTATTACCAAGATTACCAACAACAAGGTCCATATCCCCATCATTATCAAAATCTTCAGCAATTACATCATACCACCAACCTCTTGTGGAATCTTCATCAATCATAGATTTATCTTCACTAAATTTTCCATTTTGATTTTTAAAAAACTTAATAGGAGTCCACTCTCCAACAACGATTAAGTCCTTCCAACCATCATTATTGTAATCTAACCATACAGATGATGTCACAAGACCTATATCTCTGAAGGGAAAATCAGAATAACGTGCATTATCAAATTTAATTTCTTTTTCACTAGATTGGTTTACAAGAAGAAAGCTGTCAGCAGGCTTAGGGTATGTTCCTGGAACAACTCTTCCACCAACAAAAAGATCAAGATCTCCATCATTATCAAAATCTTCTGCAGAAACTCTCATACCGCTTGAATAGTTATTAGGTAGAGAATTTTCAGAGTATGAAAAATCTCCCTTTCCATCATTAATATATACTCTATCTTTTAGGTCTATCGAATTTGGCTCGAACTCATTTCCACCAGAAACAACATATAAATCAAGATCTCCATCATTATCAAAATCTTCAAGAATCATATCCATGTCTTCATATTTACTATGAGACTTTGAGAATGAAAAAGTTTTTATATCAAAAGATGCAGTTGAATTTTGAAAATAAAAAGATGTTGGCTGATTTATTGCACCTCCAATAACGAAATCCTCTAACCCGTCTCCGTTAAGATCGCCAGTTGCAACACCAGGACCTAATCTTGAGTTTTCATGAGGCAATAAAACCTCATTAACATAGTCATTATAATCATTCTCAACATGCTTATGCTCTAGAATACTTTGATTTTCAAAGTATTGATTATAAATATTTTCGCCAGAAGTTGATTCTTGCATCGAAGAGTTATTTATATCAAAAACTATTGTCGTGTTAGCATCAATGTTTTTTATTTCTTCAGATCTTCCATCAGGCCAAACAACTTTGGCTAATTCTATGACCTTTTCATTACCTAATCCAAAATTTAAATAAGTAGAAACGGAAGATTGGAAACCTCTTGTTAGAGTCAATTCTTGCATTTGAGAATTATTCACTGTCTTAATATAGACTCTACTATCTATACCATTAAGATTCTTTTCACTTCCAATAAGCTTAACCTTTAAGAAGTTATTCTTTGAATTATTTCTGTAAATCTGAGCTTCTTGATCTATATTGTTTAGAATAAGATCAAAATCCCCATCGTTGTCTAAATCAGAATATGTAGCTCCATTAGAGAAGTTTAATTGATTTAAACCCCAATCATCAGAAACATCAGTAAAAGTTAGATCAGAATTATTTTTAAAAGTAAAATTTGCAATAGGCTCTGATGGCATTTTCTCCGTATAGTAAAGTAAACTATCCCTATCCATAGGTCTAAGCTTTAATTCATTGAAAAAATCTTTGTTATTAACTTCTCTTCTTGTTCCATTTGAAATAAATACATCTTTCCATCCATCATTGTCAAGATCAACAAGTAAAGGTCCCCAACTCCAATCTGTAGAGGAAATACCTGAAAGTCTAGATATATTACTAAAAAATGGCTTGTCATCTTTAATAGTTCTATTTAATTGTAAGGTATTATGCATGTATTGATAATGGAAGCCATAATCAACAGTACTCCAAAAAAGATCAGGATTCATACTAGCCATATTAGCTTTAGATCTTCTATTGTCCTTTGCGTCCATATCAACCTGAATATAGTCGAGAAGATTATCGTTATTAATATCTGCAATATCAACACCCATTCCGTAAAATGAAGTATGATTTGTAGACTCTTTTATAACCTCAGAAAATGTTCCATCTTTATTGTTTATATACATAAAATCAGGAGAACTAAAATCATTTGAAATATATAAATCCGGATAAGAATCATTATTAAGGTCTCCTACTGTAGCACTTAGAGTCAATCCATAAGTTCTTAAACCTGCTTCTTCAGTGACT
>JAFMFH010000020.1 GCA_017856235.1 Flavobacteriaceae bacterium
TTGTTGTTGTATTTGAACACCTGGAACAGACACAAGAACTCTAGTTGGCTCTGCTACCTGAGGTGAGTTTTCAATCTGCCTTGTAGAAATTACACTAACAGAAGCAGGTGCATCAGTTACTTTTTGGGCACGTCTAGAAGCTGAAATTATTACTTCTTCAAGGTTTTGCCCCGCAGATAGCATCACGTTAATATCTTGATTTGCTGAAGTTACTTCAACACGTTCCGCACTATAACCTACGTAACTAATAACAATTGTAAATGGGAGATCCTGACTTGTGTTTAACGAGAAATTCCCATCAAAATCAGTAACAGTCCCAATATTTGTTCCATCAATGACAACATTTACTCCTGGTATACCACTCATATTTTCTGAGTCACCAACTGAACCAGATATTTGAGTTTGAGAATAAACACTACCAAACAGAATTACAGCCATAAAGGCTAAATAATACTTATTTAAAATATTTTTCATATTAATTAGGTTTTGTTATACTAAAGTTAATTCTTAAGTCTAACTAGTTTATTTGTTTTATAGACAAGAATAATGATGGGAGTTATTGGTTTTTAAATGTCCCTTCACTATACTTAATCTGATTTAAACTTGAAGTTAATATAATTTTTTCCATCTGACAAAAGAAAAATTATTTCAGATGATATTTTAAATTGATCTATTTTCTATAAAATGGGTTATTCAAAGATGATTTTTTCTTCAGATTCATGCCACTCTAGATATTTGCTTGAGTATTTATCCTGAATTTTTCCTCTTTTTAGTTTTTGAGTTGGTCCAACTATTCCATTCTCTTGTGTCCATTCATCTTTAACTATAATTAATGTAGAGATCTTCTTATAATTAATAAGCTCACTGTTAACTTCATCTAATCTACTTAATAACATTTCTGAAATTTCTTCACTTGAACATTTTTTACCTATATCTGATAATTGTACAAGACATATAGGCTGAGCAATACCTAGACCAACAACACAGACTTCCTCAATCTCATTTATATTTACAAAATATTGTTCTAGAGTTAATGGCTCAATATACTCCCCTTTAGATGTTTTAAAACTATCTGCAACCCTACCTGTGATATGTAGATAGTTATCCTCATCTAAGAATCCTTTATCACCAGTATGGAGCCAGCCTCCCCTGAGTGTCTTTTCACTAAGTTCTTGATTTTTGTAATAGCCAGTCATTACAAAAGGTCCCTTCATTAAAATTTCACCAGTTTCTTCATCAATTTTTAAATCAACTCCTTTTTGTGGCTTACCTACGGTATGTAATTTTTTAAAGTCTTTACCATCAACAGAGCTACATATTGCACAGTTCTCTGTCATTCCGTAACCATTAGTTATAAATACCCCAACTTTTCTAAACCACTCAATTAACTCAACTGGCATAGGTGCAGACCCTGAAACAGCAATTCTAGTTCTAGTAAAACCAAGACCTTTTTTAATAAGTTTTTTTAATATTCCTGATAATATTGGGATTTTAAGTAAAACATCTAATTTTTTTTGAGAAAATTTAGATAGAATTCCAACTTGCAATTTTGTCCACACCCTTGGAGCAGCAGCGAAAACATGAGGCTGTACAGCTTTTAAATTTTTTCCAAAAGTATCAATTGATTCAACGAATGAAATCATACCTCCATATCTAAAAGAAGTCCACTCAATTACAACTCTCTCAAAAATGTGATTCAAAGGTAGGTATGATATAAAATCGTTATTTCCATCATGTTTTATTCCTAACGGATTATTAGGATCATCTAACACAACCTTGATTCCATCGATTGCCTGGTATGTAAGCATTACTCCTTTAGCATTTCCAGTAGTACCTGAGGTAAAAATTATTGTCCACAGATCTGATAATTTAGGTTTATTGGGATTTTTAATTGGTTCATGACTATTAATAAAATCATGCCACTTAAAACCTTTTGTTACCTCAGAACAACCCTTGTAATGAGGGAATGTAATCATTGGCATATCGTTTGGTAAATCATTTTTAATTTCATCCCATGTTTCAATTTTACCTAAAAAAAGAGCATCAACATCACCATACTCCATTATATAGGATAATTCTTTACCATTAAGAGAAGGAAAAAAAGGAACTGACACGTAACCTGCCATAACAATTGCTAAGTCAGAGATTATCCATTCTCTACAGTTTTTTGAGTAAATTCCGATATGCGCACCATCTCGAAGACCTAAAGATCTTAGCCCTGAAGCCAGCCGTCTTGCCATGTCTCCAACCTCTCCCCATGTATATTCTTGCCAATCATCACCAAAAGGTTGTCTTAGGTATGGTTTATTTCTTAACTCTTCTTCCCATTTGTAAAACTTAAACTCAAATAGTTCTTGATTTGCACTCATAATCTGTTGGTTTTTAGATGTTAATTTTAAAAAAAATTAACTCACAGTTAATAAATATATAAGAATATTTTCATCTTTAAAAACATACTATATCAATTAAAATATTTAAAAAATATCTTTTTCTCTCTTTTATTTAGTATTTAATAAAGAAAATTAAATCAATTAGTATATTACAGAAGCATAAAATTATAGAAATGACTGTTAAGTATAAAAAACTTTTTGATTTAACTAATAAAGTTGCTATTGTGACTGGCTCAAGTAGAGGTATTGGTGCCTCTATAGCTGAAGCTTTTGCCGAATTTGGAGCAAGTGTAATTTTAAGCAGCAGGACTAAAGAGAGCGTTGATAAAATTGCTTCAAATATTAAAAAAAATGGTTATGAAGCAAAGGGCGTTGAATGTCATGTTGGTGATGAAGACCATCTAAAAAATTTAGTTGAAACAACCATAAAAACATATGGTAAAATTGACATTTTAGTCAATAATGCTGGGATTAATCCAGTTTTTGATAGACTTGAAAATGCAGATGATAAATTATTTGATAAAATTATTGATATTAATGTTAAAGCTGCATTTAAGCTTTCAAATATGGTGATGAAATATATGAAAGAAAATAACTCAGGATCAATTATTAATATTTCATCAGTTGAGGGACATAAACCAGATAAAGGCCTAGGAGTATATTCAATTAGTAAAGCTGCAATAAGTATGTTAACAAAGTCCCAAGCAAAGGAATGGGGTAAATATGGGATTAGATCAAATGCAATTTGTCCTGGACTAATTAAAACAAAACTTAGCTCAGCTCTATGGCAAAATGAGGAGATGTTAGAAGTTTGGCTGAAAGATCTACCAATTAGAAAAGCTGCAGAACCTGAAGAAATATCAGGAATGGCAGTTTATTTAGCATCAAATGCATCTAGCTATACTACTGGAGAGACATTTAATATAGATGGCGGATATATGATAAATTAAAAAATATAATATGGAAAAATCTTATTCAACTGAAATAGATAATTTAGAAGATCTAAATAGATATCTTAATAAAGAAATAGGAATTTCAGATTGGTTTGAAATGACTCAAGACAAAGTAAATTCATTTGCAGAATTAACTCAAGATAAACAGTGGATTCATATTGACCAGGAGAAGGCAAAACTTTATTCTCCATATAAGAAAACTATTGCTCATGGATTCCATGTCCTGTCTTTTGCATCTCAGGTAGTGTTCCAAACACTAAAGTTAAAAAATGTTGCTCTTGCTGTAAATTATGGTTTAGAAAAGGTGAGGTTTCCTAATGCTACTCCTGCAAACTCAAAGTTTAGAGGCAGGGTCTCACTAATTAATATAGAGGATGTTGAGGGTGGAGCAAAATATACTTTTAAAATTATTTTTGAAGTGAAGGGAGAGATAAAACCTGTATGTGTTGCTGAAACAATTTCACTAATATATTCAATGCCAAGTTAGAGCAATTAAAGATACCTACAATATGGACTTTCAAGATTTAAAAGATAAAATAGGAAAATTTGTAAAAGAAGAACTTTATTCATTAGAGCCCTGGATATACACCTCTGAATGGGGTGAAAAACTCCCTAAACTTAATGAGCTCAGACAAAAAGTTAAAAAAATGGGACTTTGGTTACCTCAAATATCAACCGATTATGGAGGCATCGGTCTTTCACTTGAAGAGCATGGTGAGATTAGTGAAATCCTTGGTGGAAGTCCATACGGTTTCTATGTATTTAATTGTCAAGCACCTGATGCTGGTAATATGGAAATTTTAATTGAAGTAGGGACTTCTCAGCAGAAAAAAGATTACTTAAAACCTCTATTAGAGGGAAAAACAAGAAGTTGCTTTGCAATGACTGAACCTGGTTATGCCGGATCAAATCCTGTTAGAATGGGCACAGTAGCAAAAAAAGAAAATGGAAACTATATCATAAATGGACACAAGTGGTTCACTTCAAGCTTTGATGGAGCAGACTTTGCAATAGTAATGGTAGTAACTGATCCTGAGGAGGAAAACCCTTATAAAAGAGCAAGTCAAATTATAGTTCCTATTAACTCTGAAGGAGTTGAATTTGTTAGAAATATTTCTATAATGGGGCATCCTGGTGGAGGCTGGGAGAGTCATGCAGAAATTAAATTTAAAAATGTTATTGTACCAGAATCAAATATTCTGGGTTATGAGGGAGATGGTTTTGCTATTGCCCAAAAAAGACTTGGACCTGGAAGAATTCATCATTGTATGAGATGGATCGGTATGTGTGAAAGAGCATTTACCCTTATGTGTGAAAGAGCAATATCAAGAGAATTAGAAGATGGAGTTTACCTTTCAGATAAGCAAACAATACAAAACTGGATTGCAGAGTCTAGGGCTGAAATTAATGCAGCTCGATTGTTAGTCAAAGAAACTGCAAGGAAAATAGACACATTAGGAGCTTCCAATGCAAGAGCTGAGATTTCAATTATCAAATTTTATTGTGCTAATGTACTTCAAAAAGTTGTTGATTATGCTATTCAAGTCCATGGTGCGTTGGGAGTCACAGATGATATAATACTATCATCATTTTATAGACATGAAAGAGCAGCTAGAATTTATGATGGAGCAGATGAAGTTCATAAAACTAGGTTAGCTAGACTTATACTTAAGTCATTTAAAAAATAAAAAAATCTTAAAGTTCAATTAAATAATGTCAAAAAAATTAATTGATAGTCCAACAGAAATAAGAGATGATGAAAAGCTCAATAATTCCAGGTTATTCGAATATCTTTCAGAAATTATAGATCTTGATAGTGAAAGTTTTGATATACTTCAGTTCCCCTCAGGGTACTCTAATCTCACTTATCTAATTAAGTCAAATGAAAAGGAATTCGTTTTAAGAAAACCACCTCATGGTGCAAAAATAAAATCTGGACATGATATGTCAAGAGAGTTTAAAGTTCTTTCCTCACTTAAAGATCACTATCATAAAACCCCTGGTCCAATTCACTATTGTTCTAATAAGGATATTATTGGCTCAGATTTTTATTTAATGGAGAGAGTTAAAGGAGTTATTTTAAGGAGTAACAATTATAGTCAAATCATTAAAGATAAATCTCAATTTAATTTTATTGCAGAACAGTTTGTAGACTCCTTTGTTGAACTTCATAAACTTGATATAAATAAAATTGGATTAAGTGATTTTGGAAATCCTGACGGTTATAATTCAAGACAAATTTATGGATGGTGTAAAAGATATAACAATTCAAAAACAGAGGAATTAAAGGAAATGGAAATAGTAATGGACTGGTTAATGTCTAATATATCTCAATCTAAATATATCTCATTGATACATAACGATTTTAAATATGACAATTTAATCTTAGATGAGAATGATTTATCGATCAAAGCTATACTCGATTGGGAAATGTGTACTATTGGTGACCCTTTTATGGACTTAGGGACTTCTCTTGCTTATTGGATTCAATATAACGATCCAGAATTTATAAAAGGAGTTGGTCTTAATATAACTTTAGATAGCAATAACCCAACAAGAAATACAATTCTTCGTCTATACTCTGAAAAATTTGGAAATAGTATTGAAAATATTGTCTTTTATTTTGTTTTTGGATTATTTAAAATAGCTGTAATAGTTCAACAAATATTCTATAGATATAAGAATGGTTTTACTAAGGATACCCGTTTTAAACATCTTAACCTTGTTGTAAAGGCTTACTCATTTTTAGCAATAAAATCAATTGAAAAACAGAAAATTGAACTCTGATTACACATATAATTTATTGTTGTGATTTTTCTTAATGATTTGTCAAAATTGAATGCACTTTAGCTTTTAAAATATAATCATACAACATATATTTGCACTTTAATTTTATAAACTTAAATAATGTCAAAAAATATAGGTAAGGTTTCAAAAGTAATTGGAGCTGTTGTTGATGTTGAATTCTCATCAAAAGAAGGCATATTACCTGAGATATATGACTCCCTTGAGATTAAAAGAGAAGATGGTACCATCTTAGTTCTTGAGGTTCAATCTCACATAGGTGAAAATATTGTTAGAACAATATCAATGGATTCAACTGATGGACTTAGTAGAGGTACAGAAGTTGTTGCAACAGGTAACCCAATAAAAATGCCAATTGGTGAAGAAGTTTATGGAAGACTTTTTAATGTTGTTGGGGATCCAATTGATGGTCTTGAAGTATTACCTAAAATCAATGATGATGGAATGTCTATTCATAGACAAGCACCAGATTTTGACCAGTTGTCTACATCAACTGAAGTTTTATTTACAGGAATAAAAGTTATTGATCTTATTGAGCCATATGCAAAAGGTGGTAAGATTGGTTTGTTTGGTGGAGCTGGAGTAGGTAAAACAGTACTAATTCAGGAGTTAATAAATAACATCGCAAAGGGTCATGGGGGTTTATCTGTATTTGCAGGTGTTGGGGAGCGAACTAGAGAAGGTAATGACTTGTTGAGAGAAATGATAGAATCAGGAATCATAAATTATGGTGATGAATTTAAAAAATCTATGGAAGCAGGAGAATGGGATTTAAGTAAAGTTGATAAAAAAGCATTATTAGAATCCAAAGCTACATTTGTATTTGGGCAAATGAATGAACCTCCTGGAGCCAGAGCCAGGGTTGCATTATCTGGATTAACTATTGCTGAATACTTTAGAGATGGAGGGGCTGATGGACAAGGAAAAGATGTATTATTCTTTGTTGATAATATTTTTAGGTTTACTCAGGCAGGTTCTGAGGTTTCAGCTCTTCTAGGTAGAATGCCCTCAGCTGTAGGTTATCAGCCTACACTAGCTACTGAGATGGGTGCAATGCAGGAAAGAATTACATCAACTAAAAATGGATCAATTACATCTGTACAAGCAGTATATGTTCCAGCGGATGATTTAACTGATCCAGCACCTGCAACTACCTTTGCTCACTTGGATGCTACAACTGTGCTTTCAAGAAAGATTGCAGAACTTGGTATTTATCCTGCAGTAGACCCACTTGACTCTACCTCTAGAATTTTAACTCCTGAAATTTTAGGAGATGAGCATTATGATTGTGCTCAGCGTGTTAAAGAGTTGCTTCAGCGATACAAAGAGCTTCAAGATATAATTGCAATACTTGGTATGGAAGAGTTATCCGAAGAGGATAAATTAGCTGTTGCAAGAGCAAGAAGAGTTCAACGATTTTTATCGCAACCTTTTCATGTTGCAGAGCAATTTACCGGAATCCCAGGAGCATTAGTTGATATAAAGGACACAATTAAAGGTTTCAATATGATAATGGATGGTGAGCTTGATCACATTCCTGAATCTGCTTTTAATCTTAAAGGTACTATTGAAGAAGCAATTGAGGCAGGAGAAAAAATGCTTGCCGAAACAAAATAAAAATGTATCTAGAAATAATTACTCCAGAGCAAACGCTTTTCAAAGGTGAAGTTGATTCTATTCACCTTCCAGGTTCATTAGGAGATTTCCAAGTATTAAATAATCACGCACCTATCGTATCTACTTTAAAGAAAGGAGAAGTTAAAATAATAGGTAAATTAAATTTTGATTTTAGCGTTAAAGATCAATTTAAAATTTCAGATAAAGAAACAATACTCAAAATTGAGTCAGGAACAGTTGAGATGAATAATAATCAAGTTACCCTATTAGTTGATTAACTAATCTTAATACTTTATCTATTTCCCAGCCTTTATAAGTTAGACTCCTAATTATTTTATCTTTTAATTTTGGCGAAGACTTATCATTAGAATCAATTTTTTTTTCACATAAGTTTTTAAGCTTATCATTATAATCCTTCTCACTAATCTGGTCTAATGCCTTTTTGATATTCCAATCTGAAATATTTCTGGCCTTTAACTCATTAATAATTTTAATTTTACCCCAATTGTTATTATTAAATTTACCTCTTACATAAGCCTCAGAGAATCTAGTTTCAGATAAAAAGTTTTCATCAATTAAATAAAACAGGTATTCATCAAGATCTTTTCCAAATACTCCTAAACTATTTAATTTCCTTTTTACTTCATAATGACATCTTTCCTGATATACACAATAATTTTCAATTTTTCTTTTTACAGAAGATTCCATTATATAATATAAAAAAAACCGCTTAGAATTTCTAAGCGGTTTTATTATTATTTTTATTTTAAAATTTTAGATCTATTATTTGTAAAATTGTATTGAAGATATAAATAAGAGTCTCTAGGCACAACTTTAATTAGCCTTTTGTAATGAAAACTCCATCTATTCTTATATGAGAATAGACCCTTGTTTATATACGCTGCTACAAATGGATGAACGTGAATGTAAATTGTTCCACTTGAATAGCGCGAATTCTTAACAATATTGTTAAGTTCTGCACTGATTTTGTCAACCAGAAGAATAGGTGCTTCCACTTCCAAGTCTTTATTAGGATTTGCCTCTTTTGTTTTAATACTCATCTCAGGCCTTACTCTTTGTCTAGTTATTTGAATTAATCCAAACTTACTTGGTGGAAGAATTTTATGTTTTGTTCTATCTTTTGCCATTTCTGCACAGAAATGATCAAAAAGCTTTTTTCTGTTTTCTCTTGAAGTTAAATCTATAAAATCAACAACTATAATTCCACCCATGTCTCTTAACCTTAACTGCCTTGCAATTTCTGCTGAAGCTATTAAGTTTACTTCCATAGCTGTCTCTTCTTGTGTTTTTGATTTATTTGATCTGTTTCCGCTATTAACATCAATAACATGAAGTGCTTCAGTATGTTCAATAATAAGATATGCTCCTTTTTGCATTGAGACAGTTCTACCAAATGATGACTTAATCTGTCTTTCAATTCCATATTTTTCAAAAATTGGAGTTACACCTTTATATAATTTAACTATTGATGATTTACTTGGAGCTATAACTTTTATATATTCCTTTATTTCAGAATATAAATCAGGATCATCTAAATATATATTTGAGAATGAATCATCAAATAGATCTCTTAATTTAGACGTAGTTCTATTAATTTCTCCTAAGATTTTTGTTGGATATGAGTTTGCTTTACTAAAATTTATACAAAGTCTTTTCCATCTTAGAATTAAATCTTTTAGATCTGTTTCTAACTCACTTACAGTTTTGTTTTTTGCTACTGTTCGAATAATAACTCCAAATCCTTTTGGTTTAATATTCTTTACTAAGATTTTTAATCTTTTTTTCTCATCTTGACTTTTAATCTTTTGTGAAATCGAGATTCTCTCCGAAAAGGGAATTAGAACCATAAATCTACCTGCTAACGAAATCTCAGAACTTAATCTTGGACCTTTAGTTGATATTGGTTCTTTTATTATTTGTACTAAAGTTGTCTGCTTTGCATTGAGACAATCTTTAATTAGTCCGTTTTTTGGAATTTCATTTTCAAACTGAAACTTATTAAATGAAAAAGATTTTACTTTTTTATTATCAATTTCATCTACGAATTTTGATAACGATAAAAGTTTTGGACCTAAGTCATGATAATGAAGAAATCCATCCTTTTCGTATCCTACATCTACAAATGCAGCATTTAGACCAGGAATAGTTTTTCTAATTTTTGCAACAAAAATATCACCTACTGAAAACCTGTTTTTACCTTCTTCTTTATCAAGCTCAACTAATCTTCCTTCGTTGAGCATTGCAAAATCAACAGCATTTGAATTTGATCTTATAATCAGTTCTTTTTTCACTGTTTTAAAATTTATTTCTACAATTAAGTAGAAAGGTTAAACATTTTCGATATTTATATAACTTTCGTTATACTTTATTTCAATGAACTTGGGATGTTTAGAGTGTACCCCAGAACACTATTTCTTTTTGTGTCTGTTTGCTCTCGCTCTTTTTTTCCTTTTGTGCGTGGCAACCTTGTGTCTTTTTCTTTTTTTACCGCTAGGCATATTTGTTATTTTTAATTAGCCAACTGGCACATTTTTCTTAACAGAATCAACAAAAGTTTTTGAGGGTTTAAATGAAGGGATATTATGAGCTGGAATAATTACAGCTGTATTTTTTGAAATATTTCTACCTGTTTTTTCTGCCCTAGTTTTAACAATAAAACTTCCAAATCCTCTCAAGTAAACGTTATTATTTTTTTGGAGTGAGTTTTTAATTTCATCCATAAATTTTTCTGCGATCATTTGCACATCAGTTTTGTCAACCCCTGTTTGATCTGAAATATTTTTTACAATATCTGCCTTTGTCATTTTCTGTTATTTGATTATACTATTAGCTTTTAAGGCAAGCAAATATATAAATTTAAATTTTAAATTAGGGCCTTACTTTTATATAATTAATTTATACATATGCCTTTAGAAATAGAGCTTTTAAAATGGTACAGTTTTAATAAAAGAGATTTACCATGGAGAAAAAATAATGATCCATATAGAGTGTGGGTATCAGAAATAATTCTTCAACAAACAAGAATAGCTCAAGGCAAAAAATATTTTAATAATTTTATAGATAAATTTCCAACAATCTATGATTTAGCAAATTCAGATGAAGATTCAGTTTTGAATTCATGGCAAGGCCTTGGATATTATAATAGAGCTATTAATCTGCATAAAACCTCAAAGTTCATAGTAAATGATTTAGGCGGAAAATTTCCAACAACATATGATGAGCTAATAAACCTTAAAGGAATAGGGGACTATACTGCTTCTGCTATTTCATCAATATGTTTTAATAGATATAATCCGGTTGTTGACGGTAATGTTTTAAGGTTTATTTCAAGATTTTATGGAGTTCGAATACCAGTTGATTCTACTAAAGGAAAGAAAAAAATAAAGGAATTTGCTAATAAACTAATACAGAAAACTAAAACACCAGGAGATTTTAATCAAGCTATGATGGAGTTTGGAGCTTTATCATGCACCCCATTTCCAGATTGTCAATTATGTATTTTTAACTCAAAATGTTTTGCATTTAATAAAAACAAAGTAGACTTATTGCCAACTAAATCAAAAAAGAAAAAAATCAGAAATCGCTACTTTAATTATCTAGTGTTTAAAGATAATTTTGGTAAAACAATCATTCATCAGAGGATGGAAAAAGATATTTGGTATAAATTATATCAGTTTCCATTAATTGAACATGATTTTTTAGTCGATGATATTTTATCAAATATTGATTTTTTAGATTTCTTAAATAATAATAAACTGAAAACAAGTAATACAAAACATAAAATAATTAGATATAAACATGTTCTATCACACCAGAATTTATTCATTGCATTTCACTTAATTAATTTAAATTCAGTTATTAATGATGGGCATTATATATCTAATTTGAATGAGCTTACTTTTCCAGTACCTATTTCAAATTTTATCAGTAAGTACTTAATCTAGGAAGTTGAATTTTGTATATTTAGCCATAATTATATAAACAATGAGTGGAACATTAAATAAAGTAATGTTAATTGGCCATCTTGGAGATGATGTGAAAATTAAACATTTTGATAATGGTGGTTGTATTGCAAGATTTCCCTTGGCAACTAACGAATCTTATACAAATAAAACTACTAATGAAAAAGTAACAAATACTGATTGGCATAACATTGTTGTAAGAAATAAAGCTGCAGAAGTTTGTGAAAAATATTTATCAAAAGGAGACAAAGTCTACATTGAAGGTAAACTAAGAACTAGAAAATGGCAAGGTGATGATGGAGCTGATAGATATACTACAGAAGTAAATGTTGATGAATTTACATTTTTATCAACAAAGAAAGACTCGGGGAATAATATGGAGCAAAATCTACCTCCAGTATCTAATATTGAAGATACTGAACAAGCAGAAGATGACTTACCATTTTAAGTCTTTTAACATGAAATTCTTAATTAGTATAATTAATCTGTGATAGTTAAAATTATTTTAATTCTGATTTTTCTAATATTATCAGCATTAACCTCTGGCTGCGAAGTTGCTTTTTTTTCTCTAGATAAAACAATTATCCCTGAGGATAATAATAGTAAACTAATTAAAAGAATTGAGTCTTTATTAAAAAAACCCAAAAGGCTTCTTGCAACAATATTAATTTCAAATAACTTTATAAATATTGCAATAGTTATTTTATTTGCATCTTTAGATAACCCTTATCTAAGCTCAATTAATAACCCAATAATTGAGACTGTGATTGAGGTTGGTATAATAGGTATGCTTATACTATTTATTGGAGACATTTTGCCTAAGATATATGCAAACAGAAATCCTTTGATATTCTCGAAGGTTATGGTTAATCCAATCTATTTTCTTGATAGGTATGTATTATTTCTTTTTAATCAACCAATGAGCAAGTCAATGAATTATCTTGAATCTAGTCTTGCTAAAGATAATCAGCAACTTTCTGTAGATAAATTATCTCAAGCACTGGAATTAACTGATTCAAAAGAGACAAGTAAAGAAGAGAAAAAGATACTTAAAGGTATTGTCAATTTTGGTAACGTTGAGACCAGACAAATTATGTGTCCAAGAGTTGATGTATTTGCTCTGGAAGCAAATAAAAACATGAATGAGATTGTAAGTGAATTAATATCCAATGGATTTTCAAGAGTTCCTGTTTATGAAGATAATCTTGACAAAGTTCAAGGAGTTCTATATGTAAAAGATCTCTTACCACATCTTGAAAAAGATAATTTTAATTGGATTTCATTACTTAGGAAACCATTATACATTCCTGAAAACAAAAAGCTTGATGACCTTCTTACAGAATTTAAAACTAAGAAAATTCATATGGCAATAGTTGTAGATGAATATGGTGGTACATCTGGAATAATAACTCTTGAAGATGTAATCGAAGAAATCTTTGGCGAGCTAAGTGATGAGTTTGATGAAGAAGATAACCTTTTTTCAAAGCTTGATGAAAATACTTATGTTTTTGACTCCAAAATTAATTTACAGGATTTTTATAGAGCTATAAACCTTAAAGATACTTTATCATTTGATCAAGTATCATCTGAAATTGAAACTTTAGGAGGTCTATTAATTGAAAAAATAAAAAAAATTCCAAGAGTAGGGCAGATTATTTATCATGATGATTACAAATTCATTGTTGAAATTGTAGATAATAAAAGAATTAAACAAGTAAAATTAATTCTTCCAAAATAATTTTTAATTGAATATTGGTACTAGAAAATGGGGAACATTAATAATCCTATCTATTATTTGGGGGAGTTCATATATACTTATCAAAAAGGGACTAACAGGATTAACTCCTTTACAATTAGGCTCATTAAGAATGATAATTACAGCCATATTAATTGTTCCATTTAGTATTAAAAAGCTTAGGAATATTCCAAAAGATAAAATTAAATGGGTGGTTTTTTCAGCATTTATTGGAACCTTTTTCCCAAATTATTTATTTGCTTTTGCTGAAACTGAGATTTCAAGTGCTATATCAGGTGTTATGGTATCACTTACACCTTTATTTACATTAATAATAAGTGTTTTACTTTTTAAAGAGCAATTTTTTAAAACACAATTTGCAGGTGTGTTTGTTGGTTTTATTGGGATTTTACTTTTGGTGAATAATGAGTTTTTAATTTCTGGACTAAACTTATTATATGTTTCTTTTACAATTTTAGCCGCATTTTTTTATGCTGTAAATGCTAATATTTTAAAATATAAATTACCAGGGATTTCTGCAATTGCAATAATTGGGATGAGTTTTATATTTCTATTTCTGCCTGCTTCAGTGATTCTATTTTTTACTGAATTTCCATTTCAAACATTTACTTCAGATCCTTTAATAATAGAATCAATAATTTACATCGTAGTATTAGCATTATTTGGAACAGCAATTGCAAAAGTTTTATACATAAAACTCCTAGCAATTTCCTCCCCGGTATTTTCAGTATCAACAACATATCTTATTCCAATAGTTGCTATTTTTTGGGGCTTATTAGATGGAGAAGAATTTAAACTAATTCAGTTTATAGGTACATCAGTTATATTAGTTGGGGTATATCTAGTTACAATAAAAAATGATATTTTTGAAAAAAACCACTAACTAAAAATAAAATTTATTATGAAACAATTTAAAATACAAGGGTTATTATTAACAATATTTATGTTATTATCAATTAATACTTTAAGCTCTCAAACAGCTGAGGAAATAATTGATGGATATCTCGAAGTAATTGGAGGTGTAGAAGCTATTCAAAATGTTGAAGGAGTAATAATTTCTGCATCAGCAAACCAGGGAGGTCTAGAGCTTCCAATTGAAATAGTAAGTTCTAAAAATAGATCGAGTATAACAATATCTATACAAGGTCAAGAACTTAAGAACAATGTATTTGATGGAGAGGTATTATGGTCAAGCGGATTTCCTGACTTTAAGCCAGTTAAAAGTGACGAAGAAGATGTAATTAATTTTAAAAATGAACTTCAAGAATTCCCTGATGTTTTTGTTACTTACAAAGACCTGGGATATACTGTTGATTTTGATGGAACGGAAGATTTTGAGGGAACTGAGGTCTATAAAATTAAGGTGACAAAAACTCCTTATTTAGTTGATGGAGAAGAAAATCCAAATATTGATTATTACTTATTTGATAAGGATAATTATGTATTATTGGCAGTATGGTCTGAAATGCTTGAGGGTCCAGGAAAAGGCTCTGTTATTCAACAGAGCTTTAGTGATTATCAAGAAGTAGAAGGAGTATATTATCCTTTTTCATTAACATTTGGTGCTAAGGACCAACCAGGGGGACAAACTTTTGTAGTTCAAAAAATGGAAATTAACCCAGAACTCGATGATTCTGATTTTAAATTTCCAGATGAAGATAACCAAGAATAATATATCTTAACAACAATAATATGAATAAGCAAAATTTATTTTTTGTAATTACTTTATTACTTTCATTTAGTTCTTATTCTCAAGAAAAAGAACCTATTGAATTAAAAGATTACTACGGAGATTTGAATGCTAGATTTATAGGACCTGCTGTAATGAGTGGTAGAATTAGTGATATGGAAAACCACCCAACAGATCCTAAAGTAATTTATGCAGGAACTGCAGGTGGAGGTGTCTGGAAGTCAGAAAATGCGGGAGCTACTTTTAGACCAATTTTCGATGATCATTCTCAATCAATTGGAGCAGTTGAATTAGATCCAAATGACCCTGATAATACAATTTATGTTGGAACAGGTGAGCCATGGCCAAGAAATAGTGTCTCTATTGGAGATGGTTTGTATAAGTCAACTGATGGTGGACAATCATGGTTAAATATTGGTCTAAAAAATTCTGAAAGAATTTCGAACATAATAGTTAATCCAGATAACTCCAATGAAATTTATGTTGGAGTTTTGGGTGCGTTATGGTCTGATAGTGAAGAAAGAGGTGTCTATAAATCAACTGATGGTGGACAGACTTGGAATAAAATATTATATATAAATCAGTCCACAGGCCTAGCAGATCTGACTATGGATCCAAATAATTCAAATATCTTATATGCGTCTATGTGGGAATTTAGAAGAGGACCTTGGTTTTTTGAATCAGGAGGAGAAAACAGTGCTCTTTTTAAATCGGTTGATGGTGGAGAGACATGGAATAAAATTCATAATGGTTTTCCCGAAGGGAGATTAGGAAGACTTGCAATCGCAGTGGCAAAAACTAATTCAAAAATTCTTTACACAGTCATTGAAGCTGAAAAAAATGAAGATAAAGGTTTATACAAGAGTATTGATGGAGGAGAATCATGGGAGCAGATTAATAATGATTTTGGAATTACAGTAAGACCATTTTATTTTTCTAGAATTGTAGTTGACCCTAAAAATGAGGATATAGTTGTTAAGGCTGGGCTTTACGGTTCTATTTCTAAAGATGGAGGTAAAACTTTCCAAAACTTAGGATTCATGCATCCTGATATTCATGACATGGTTTTTGACATCAACAATTCTGACTTGTTATATGTTGGAACTGATGGAGGAGTTTACAGATCTTGGGATAAGGGAGTAACTATGGAAATATCTGAGAATTTACCTATATCACAATTTTATCATGTAACTGTTGACAATAAAGAGCCTTATAATGTTTATGGAGGTTTACAAGACAATGGTTCTTGGTACGGTCCTACTCGTGCTTCTGGAGGTATATCTGCAAAACATTGGAATCCAGTTGGACAAGGTGATGGTTTTAGAGTTTATAAACACCCAACTAAAAATATTATTTATTCAGAGATGCAAGGTGCTGAAAATGTATGGAGGTATGATGTAGATAATAATAGAGTAAAGACAATTCAACCTTTGCAAGAAGAAGGATATGAGAAATATAGATTTAATTGGAACACCCCTATTTCAACTAGCTTTCATAATCCAGACAGATTTTTCATTGGAAGTCAATATTTACATGTATCTGATGATATGGGAGATACATGGAAAATTATTTCTCCGGATCTGACAACTAATGATAAATCAAAACAAAGGCAAATTGAATCAGGAGGACTTTCAATGGATAATTCAGGTGCTGAGAATCATACTACAATTTTTACAATCGCTGAATCTCCAATTGACGAGAAAGTAATTTGGATAGGAACAGATGATGGAAATATTCAACTTACAGTTGATGGTGGGAAGTCATGGAAAAATTTAATCACAAACATTAGTGGTATTCCACAAAATACATGGGTGTATCATATTGAACCAAGTGTTCATGATGTTGGAACCGCATATGTGGTTTTTGATGGTCACACAACTGGAGATATGAACCCGTATGCCTATAAAACTGAAGATTTTGGAATAACATGGGAAAATATTATACCTAATAATGATGTCTACGGATTTACTAGGAGCATTCAGGAAGATTTTATAAATCCAAATTTACTTTTTTTAGGAACTGAATTTGGATTATATATTTCTATTAACGGAGGCGACTCATGGAATAAATTTGAGAAAAATGTTCCACCTGTTGCAATTCACCATATAGAATTACAAAAGAACACAAATGATCTGGTGTTGGCTACACATGGAAGAGGTATAATCATAATAGATGATATTTCACCTCTCAGGGAAATTAATGAAAAATCTTTATCAGAGAAATTATATTTTTTTGAGAATGATAAATATGTTATGTCAGACCAAAGTGGTTTTTCAGATAGTTTTGGAAGAGAAACCCAATTTTTTGGATCAAACTCTAGCTTAAATGCTCAGATTAAATATATGCTTCCAAAGAGACATACATTTGGAAAAATGACTATGGAAATTTTTAATGAAAGTGGAGAATCTATAGTAGAATTAAGTCCAGGTAAGTCTAAAGGAATGAACTTTGTTTCATGGAACTACAGAATGAGTCAGCCTAAAGTTGCTAAGGGAAAAACTTTAGCTTTTGGTGGATTAACAGGTCCTAGAGTAAAGGAAGGAATATATAATGTTGTTATCACAAAAGGGAAGGATATTTTTTCAAAATCTATAGATGTTATTAGTGATCCTAATACAAATTTAGATTCAAATGAAAAAATGTTAAAATATGATACTACGATGAAATTATATAACTTATCTGAGGAGCTAGCATATATAGTATATACAATTGATGAAATACTATCATCTGATAAATTCAAAAAAGGAATTAAAAATAAATTACAAACTTTAAAAGAATCACTTGTTATTACAACTGGTGATAACTATGTTGGAGCAGCTGAAAATGAGTTACGAGAGGATCTACTTGATCTTTATTCAAAATTAGCATCAAGTTATGATAAACCTTCACAAAATGATCTTGCTAATCTAAGTATAGTTGAAAATGAATTTTATAATTTAAAAAGTGAATATGATAAAATCATAAATAAAGTTGACTTAAGTCAAATCGAGTTACTCTCATATAGTGATTTTATAAAAAACTAAATTATCTAAAGTAAAAAGGGCACCTTTAAGGCGCCCTTTTTTATCATTACCTTTAATTAAAATCTGAGTCTGACGTTTCAACATTTAATTTAATAGAAGTTGCTTTAAATGTAATTCCACCAGGTATAGGAATTGCAGGACTAACCTGACTAATTACTTTGGGTAAAAGAATTCCTTCAACCTCTTCATATTCTTTATAAAATGTCTCATTAACAATTAGATTTCCTTCAACCTCTTGTGATTCAACTTCTTTCAATTTTAGCCCAGTATCAACTGAGTAAAAAACAGATTTATTATCTGTAACTTTTATCTCATAAGCTTTTTCCTCTTCAACCTCAGACGTTCCAACAAGTTCAACTAAAGAATAATCATAATTTAATTCTGAAAATAAAGCAGAATTTATAATGGCTTGTTCAAGTTCAACTTCTGTTAATGGAATTCTCTGACCGTTTACTTCGTTAAAACCTTGATATTTATTAAAGACAGTTTTAGCTATAGTGATTCCCATTGCAGACATTTCCATTAAAGATTGATTTTGATTATTTTTTAAGCTATACATTTCCAAGACTGTGCCTTGAATATTTGCTGTTGCATTGGTTTCAATTGATAAAATTTTAGACAACTTTTCTTTACCCCCTATAGCATCAATATAATTTTTCACAATTGTCTCAACTGTAATGTTTGAGTCTATAGAATAATCAGGCTTATCTACTATATTTCCAAAATGATCATGATAAACAACTTCAATCTTTTTTCCATCAAGAGATATGTTCTCAAGTTTATCCATTATATCTCTAATCTTTCCTGTTACAACAATTTGAGCATTATCTATCAAGAAAAACTTATTTGCCGATTCAATTACATCATCTTTAGCAACCTCATTTAAATTGCTCAAAAAGGTTTTGTAGAAATCATCTGGTAGATTCTCTGTTCTAATAGATAAAGCTTGATTTGCAATTGTAGTTGGATCCTCCATTGACATAGCAAATGAGCCAAAGTATCCTGATTTAACATTTGAAAGTTCCTCATCAGTAATTGGAGTATTTCTCATAATTGCGAGTTGATTATACATTTCAACTATTGCGCTATCCACAACTTCAGTTCTTACAGTTGTTCTTGCTTGAAATTTTGTTTTTCTTTTAGAATTAGTTGGTAAACCAGAGTATGCGCCATATGCATATCCTTTTTCCTCTCTTATTACTGAAAATAATCTGGACTCAGGTCCTGCTCCTAATACTCTATTTGCAACATTTGCAGAGAAATAGTCTTTATCACTTGTTTTTCTATCTACAACATTTTGAAAGTTAATTTCAACATTTGTAGCATTAGGTACATCAACAACATGTATTTTAGTTGAGTTAGAAATTTCAGGGTCAGTAAATTCATTTTCTGAGCCTTGACCAAACATATTATCTAAGGTGTTGGAAAAACTCCACTCTGAAAATAGACTTTCCGATAAACTTACAGTCTTTTCAAGATCTACGTCACCTATAATAACTAAGTAAGCATTATTTGGTTTAAAGTAAGTATTGTAAAATTCTTCTATGTTATCAATATTGATATTAGATACACTAGCTTCCGTTGTATACTCAGAACTAGGATGACCATCACCATATGCAATAACATTTTCAACTCTTCTTGCAATTGATGCAGAATTCTTTTCATCAATTTTTAGCGCCTCAATTAACTTTTTCTTTTCTTTTTCAAATTCATCTTTATCAAAGACTGGATAAATTGCACCTTGAGCAAACATAGTCATTGTTCTTTCAAAGTATCTTGATAATGAAGAGAAAGAACCTCCACCTGAATTATAACTCAAAAATGAACCCATAAAATCTTTTTCTTCTATAAATTCATCTTTAGATTGAAACTTGTTACCCTTCCCCATAGTGGCAGTGACTAGTTCTTTAACTCCTGAGAGATTTTTTTCAAGGATAGGAGGGTTGTCAATAATCAGTGTCGCAGATGCAGTTGGAAGCTTTTTATTTACAACTACTATAAGCGTCAAGTTATTTGATAATTTTTTTGTGAAGGGCTCATTAAATTTAATGACAGGAGCTGGCCCAGCGTCAGGCATTGTTCTATCAACTTGACTATATAAAGTTGATGAAACAGTGATAACTATTAATATGATTAATTTCTTAATTAATCCAAGCATAAATATATATTTTAAATTTTTTTTCATGATTTATTCATTTATCTCTGGAAGATATTCCATAATTAACCTTTGATCTGTGTTTAGATATTTATTTGCTACAGCTTGAATTTCTTCTATTGAAACTGATCTTACTATATCTGATATTTTATTAATCATCGATGCATCCCCATAAATATTATGATATCTAGCCAAGCTTTGGCTTATTCCACTAACTGATCCAAGAGATGATACATAAATATTTTCTAAATTGTTTTGAATTTTCTGATAATCATTTTTAGAAATCATCTCATTCTGAATTTTACTTATTTCAACTTCAACTTCATTTATCAAATCTTCAAAACTAGTTTCACCTTGGGGTAATATTAAAATTGCAAACATACTGTAATCTTCTTGATCAATATTAATTGCTTGTACAGCTAATGCCATTTCTTTTTCATCAACTAATTTTTTATACAAAACTGAGCTTTCGCCACCGCTTAAATATGTTGAGATATAATTAAGTACTGAAGAGTCTCTTTCAGTTGCAGAAGGTGTCCTGAATGCATAAAATAGTGCTGGAATTTGAATGTTAGGATCAAATTCTTGAACTCTTTTTTGCTCAAAAGGGTTTTCTTTAGGGTATGACTTTACTGGCTTGTCACCCTTATTTGGTACTTCGTCAAAATAATATGAGACTAGCTTTTTTGTTTCATCAATATCTATATCTCCTGCAATTACAAATACAGCATTACTCGGCGAATAAAATTTTTCTTGAAAATCTTTAAAATCTTTTAGAGATGAACTATCTAGGTCCTCTTCATATCCAATTAAAGGAAACTTATATGGATGAACTTCAAAAAGGTTTTCTTTTAAATATTGATAAAACCTTCCATATGGCTGATTATCTCTTTGTCTTTTTTCTTCTTTAACAGCTTCTCTTTGAACATCAATTGTTTCCTGATCAATTATAGGATGTAACATAATTTCAGAGTATCGCCACAAAGCTAACTCAAGACTATTTGACGGAAGTGTAACATAGTATGACGTAAGATCTACACTTGTTGATGCATTTCCGTTTCCTCCTCTAGATCTATATATCTTATACCATTCTCCAGATTTCATGTTTTTTGTTTCTTTACCAAGCATATGTTCAAAAAGATGAGCAAATCCTTTTATACCTGTATATTCATCTTTAGATCCAACATGATATTGAAGTACTGTAGATACTACAGGAGCAGAATTATCTTGGTGAAGTATTATGTGTAACCCATTATCTAAATCATATTCTAGTATATTGATTTCTTGAGAATTTGATGTAAAAAAAATTAGTACAACAAATACATTGATTAATAAT
>JAFMFH010000005.1 GCA_017856235.1 Flavobacteriaceae bacterium
GCTGAAGAGGCTCCTGCTGAAGAGGCTCCTGCTGATGAAGCTCCTGCTGAAGAGGATAAATAATAAATTTTATGGATACAAATCATGTTAAAATTGGAACTATAGTTTCAAAACATGGTTATAAGGGTTCAATTAAGGTAAGTCTATTATCATCAAATCTTAAAGAAAATTTAGATGTAGACTTTATTTTTATTGATATTGATAAATGTATTGTCCCTTTTAAAGTAGACGATATAACTTATTCAAGTGATAATTCAATTATCTTAAAATTACAAGAGTTAAATAGTGATGAAGAAGCATCTGAAGTAATTTTAAAAAATGTTTATTTAGATAAAAAACACTCTAACTTCAAAGATGAAGAAAACTTTTTTTATAATGAACTAATGAATTTCATCGTATATAAAGATTCCCAAAAGATTGGTAAGATTGTTGGTATTAATGATAAACTTCCTCAACCTGTTTTTGAGATATTAATTAATGACAAAAAATTTATGATACCAATTCATGATGATTTTATTGAAAAAATAGATAAAGAAAAAAAATCTATTTATATAGTTATACCCGACGGACTTTTAGAAATTACATAATTGAACATTTAATTCATATTTTTGTAATATAAGTTCCAAATTATGAGTGAAAATTTTACCTCGCCCGATTTTTATAACATTGATGAACTTCTATCTGAAGAACATAAGCTTATAAGAGAGTCAACCAGGCAATGGGTTTCAAAATCTGTTAGCCCAATTATTGAAGAGTATGCTCAAAAAGCAGAGTTTCCAAGCCATCTTATTAAAGAACTTGGAGAAATAGGTGCTTTTGGACCATATATTCCTGAAAAATATGGTGGCGCAGGATTTGATCAAATAAGCTATGGGATTATGATGCAAGAAATTGAAAGAGGAGACAGTGGAATTAGATCTACTGCATCTGTTCAATCCTCATTAGTTATGTATCCAATATGGAAATTTGGCAGTGATGAACAAAAGGAAAAATACTTACCTAAACTTGCAACTGGTGAAATTATGGGTTGCTTTGGTTTAACAGAACCAGATCATGGTTCAAATCCTAGTGGTATGATATCAAATTTTAAAAGTGATGGTGATGATGTAATACTAAATGGATCAAAAATGTGGATTTCAAATTCTCCATTTGCAGATATTGCTGTAGTATGGGCTAAAGATGAAAATAAGAGAATTCATGGTCTAATTGTTGAAAGAGGTATGAATGGATTTACTACTCCTGAAACTCATAATAAATGGTCGCTTAGAGCGTCCTCAACAGGAGAACTAATATTTGATAATGTAAGAGTTCCAAAGAAAAATATCTTACCTGAAAAATCTGGACTTGGAGCTCCTTTAATGTGTCTGGACTCTGCAAGATACGGTATTTCATGGGGAGCTATTGGAGTTGCTATGGATTGTTATAATACTGCTTTAAAATACTCATTAGAAAGAATACAATTTGGAAAACCAATTGCAGCAAAACAACTTCAACAAAAAAAACTTGCGGAAATGTTAACGGATATTACAAAAGCTCAACTTTTATCATGGAGACTTGGTAAGCTAAAAAATGAAGATAAAGCAACTTCTGCACAAATTTCTTTAGCCAAAAGAAATAATGTTGATATGGCAATAAATATTGCCCGTGAAGCAAGGCAAGTACTTGGAGGTATGGGTATTACTGGAGATTTTAGTATTATGAGACATATGATGAATCTTGAATCTGTTATAACTTATGAAGGTACTCATGATATTCATCTATTAATTCTTGGTAATGAAATTACAGGTCATAATGCCTTCTAAAAATAGAAAACAAAGCCTATACTAGGTATTATAGAGTTTCTATTATCACTTTCTACCTCAATCAAATTCCTCGGAAATAATATATTCTGATTTTTATCTCTCTCGAGTCCATATTCAGGAGGAACTGGAATTTCGTTTAGCAAAAGGTTCTCAATGTCAATAAAAAAATTCATAGATGTAGTTTTAAAGTTCCATCTTTTATCAATTCTAACATCAAGTTTAAGGAATGGATCCAAGTAATAATTACCAAGTTGAGAATAATCAAAAACTATTTCTGGATAAGACTGGCTACTCAATATAGTGTTAACAGGTGCATAAGGAGTTTTGTCAGTATATCTAAGTTTTGAGCTAAACTCCCAATTTTTTTTCAATTTATATCCACCAGTGAATGAAACTAGATTCCTATTATCCCATACAGAGGGTAGAAAGACTTCATCAAATCCTGAAAATTTACTGTAAAAAAATGTATAAGAAAATATTCCATAAAAGTTGTTTTTGAGCTTTTGTTGATATAGAAATTCAATTCCATATGATTTACCTCTTCCTGATGTAGATACATTCTCATTACCTAAAACTTCAAAATCACCTCCTTTATTTGCAAGTGAAACCATATCATTAATAGATATCGGATAGTTATAGTATCTTTTATTGAAAGCTTCAATAGAAAATCTAGATGATTCTGAGTTATTAAACTCTATTCCAAAAACAAGGTGATCACTTCTAGTGTATTTAGAATCATTATTAATAAAATTATTATTTAGATTCTTGAACCCAAGAATAGTATATGTTGGTATCTTAAAATATCTTCCTGTTGCAAAGTTAAGTTTCCATCTATTATCCTTCAAAATGGACCATGATAAGGCAATTCGAGGTGAAAAATTTTTCAATAAATTATTATCTATTGTAAAATTATCTTGATCAACTCTTATTCCAAGTGAAATCCCTAATCTATCATCAAAGAATCTTCTATTTGACTTAGCAAAAAAGCCATATTTAATTAAATCAATAGAAGTGTTATAATTTATTTCATAGAATGGATAAAAAGTATTATTAAAGTAATTTGAGTATTGAATATTACCACCAATTGAAAATTTATAATTATTAAAAGTTTGACTACTTATAAATCTCAATTTTGTCTCTTCTTCTAGTGAAATATTTGAATAAACTTTATCACTTTTATTGATGTTATCTTCAAATCTTTCAAAATCATTTTTAAGTCTATTGGTACTTATTGATAAGTTAAAGAAACCATTATTTTGTTTGTAAATTCTTTTCCATGATACACCAAATGTTCTTGTTTTTTGATTAATAATTGGTATCTGCTCAATAGTTGATTGGTTCTCAAAATCATATTCATCTGGTTCATTTACAGTTAATTTATCAATTGAACCAATTCCTATAAAATTTATAAAATTATAGTCATCTATTTTATGGCTTATTTTCATTTGATAATCCCAATAGTCAGGGAGAAAAGAAAATCCAAAGGCTTTAAATAAAAATTGCAAATAGCTTCTTCTTACAGAAAATATAAATGAAGTTTTTTCATTTAGAGGTCCTTCAAATGTTATTCCAGCTTCACTAGATCCTATTCGAAAGTTACCAGATAATCTATCTGGATTTGCATCCTTTTGAATAAAAGACAATACTCCTGACAAAGCATTATCATATTCTGCTCCAAATGAAGATGTTGAAAGAGTTACATCTTTAATAAATGAAATATTTACTAATCCGACTGGACCTCCAGAACTACCTTGAGTAGAAAAATGATTAATGTTCGGTATTTCAATTCCATCTATATAGTATACAGTTTCATTTGGTCCTCCACCCCTTATTATAATATCGTTTCTAAAACCTCCAACAGATGGAGATATACCAGGAAGACTTTGAATTACTCTTGTAATATCATTGTTACCTCCAGGATATGTTTCAATTTCAACTGCAGAGAATGTTTGAGTTGATAATGGAGTCTCAATTGAAGTCTTAAAAGGAGATTCTGTTAGAATAACTTCATCAAGAATATCTGATAAAGGGTTTAAAGTGTAGTCTAAACTTTGATTTCCAACCGATTTAACAATTATATTGAATTTTGTTTGAGATTTAAAACCAATAAAACTTGCTGTTATATTATAACTTGTTGTTGGTAGATCTAATATTTGAAAAAAACCATTTTGATCTGAGACAGCGAAAAAATTTGAATCTTCAACTATAATTGTTGCCCCTTCTAAAGGAAATCCGGTTTCATTATCAATGACCTTACCTGTTAAACTTCCTAAATTTTGAGAAAATATACTTGAGGTAAGTACTAAAAATGCAAAGGTTAATAGAGGCCTATACATCTATTTATGAAATAAGTGCTTGTTTACAATAATCAAAGCATTTTATTACTTCTTTTACTCGATTTGAATCCTCTGGAATTCTATATTCAAGTTCTATTGTTGCTGTGAATTTATATGAATTGTCTCTCATTAATTGTAATACCTCAATAATTGGAGTATCTCCATTCCCCCATTGTTGATTGTCACTTGCAGTTAAATTAGCACTTTTACCTGCTTGTCTATCTTTTAAATGAAGGCTTGAAATTCTTTTATGATTTCTTTTTATGAAATCCAACAGAGAATCTTTAGTGTTCAATCCCCCGACATTTATATAATGTCCAATATCTAGGTTAATATAATTTTTTTTGGAAGAGTTTAAAGCATAATCCCATGCTGTATCTGTTGCTTTTACATTAGAGCCAAAATTATTACTATGAGTGTGATATGCAACATTAACATTATTTTTTTCAGCATAAAAATTAACTCTATCAACACTATCATTATCCATAAGCTCATTAGTTAAAAAATCTGCTCCAAGACTTTTAGTTGCTTTCATAGCATATTCAATTTCCTCATCAGTATTATTTTTATCTATACAATTTGCTTTAAAGGCAAAAATATTTATTCCATTGTCTTTGAATACTTTCTTTGCATCTTTAAATAATTTCATTGATGCATTAGCTCTCCAATTAGCTGACATTCTGTTTGATCTTGGCATTCCTAAAGATCTTTCAATATGATTTCCCATCAGCTCAATATTATCAGATTTAGAGTCAATACAATTCTGGATTATGACATTCATGTCTTCTGAACCAGGATTAAATGAATATGTAATAACTGATATATCTACACCATTAATATCTTTTATTAATGAAGAAAAATTATAGTTAAGTGCTCCTATAGTAATTAATGATGATTTTTTAATAAAATTTCTTCTTGAGTTCATATTGGTTTAATATTTTTAATTAAAGTAAAGTATAATTTAAAAAATACAAAATGATAAAAGGGGTAATATTTGATATGGATGGAACTATAGTTGATAGTTTACCATATCATCTTGAAGCATGGCGAATATTTTTTGAAGAAAATAAAGTTGAAGATTTTTCAGAAAAATTAAAAAAGTATAAGGGAGGAGGGACACTTGATTTAATGAAAGCTGTTTATGGAAATATTTATTCAATAGATGAGTTAAAAAAAATGAGTGATGATAAAGAAATTATCTTCAGAAAAATATACAAAGGAAATATTAAACCCATTGAAGGGTTTTTAGAATTCATTTCTGAATTAAAATCAAAAAATATACTAGTAGGACTAGCCAGTAATGCAATCAGGAAAAATGTTACTCTTACTCTTAATGAATTGGATGTTTATGATTTATTTGACAGTATTATTTGTGGTGATGAAGTAAGTTTTGGAAAACCAAATCCTGAAATGTTTGATAAAACTGTAATTGGATTTAACTTAAAAAAGGACGATTGTATAATTTTTGAGGACTCCATTGAAGGTGTTGAAGGTGCAGTGAATGCTGGTATTAATGTAATTGGTGTGACATCAAGTAATTCAAGTGATATTTTAAATAATGCTGGTTGTATTGCGTCAATTAATAATTTTATAGATATTGATCAATTATTAAAATAATTAATATCCTCTCTTATTTTCTCCATAACCAATCTTTCTCATTCGAAGAGAATTAGGAGTTATTTCCAAATATTCATCCCCTTGGATAAATTCCATACTTTCTTCCAATGAAAAATTAATCTTTGGCTCAATCTGAACAGCATCATCAGTACTTTGCGTTCGCATATTTGTGAGCTTTTTTCCTTTTATAACATTTATGCTAAGGTCGTCATTTCGAGAGTTTTCACCAATAACCTGTCCTTTATATATTTCTGCTCCAGGAGATATGAAAAATCTACCCCTATCTTGTAATTTATTGATAGAAAATGCAGTAGCAGTTCCAGCCTCCATAGAAATTAATGAGCCTTTCATTCTTTCAGGAATATTACCTTTAATAGGACCATACTCTCTAAAGCGGTGAGTCATTACTGCATTACCAGCAGTAGCAGTTAAAATATTATTCCTTAAGCCAATTAATCCCCTTGAAGGTATATCAAACTCAAGGTGCAGGAGATTACCTTTAGGTTCCATTACTAGCATATCTCCTTTTCTTTGACTAATTAACTCAATTGCTTTACCAGAAAACTCATTTGGCACATCAATAACAAGTGTTTCCATGGGCTCACATTTAACACCATCAATTTCTTTATAAATTACTTGTGGTTTTCCAACTTGAAGCTCAAATCCTTCCCTTCTCATGGTTTCAATAAGAACTGATAAGTGAAGTATTCCTCTACCATATACGATAAACTTATCTTCAGTAGGACCATCCTCAACTTTAAGTGCCAAATTTCTTTCAAGCTCATTGTAGAGCCTGTCTCTTATGTGTCTAGAAGTTACATATTTCCCCTCTCTTCCAAAAAAAGGAGAATTATTGATTGTAAACAACATACTCATTGTTGGTTTATCAATATCAATTCTAGGAAGTTCTTGAGGTGATTCAAGATCAGCTATTGTATCTCCAATCTCAAAATCTTCTATTCCAACAATAGAGCAGATATCACCTGACCTTGCTTTTTTAACCTTTACTTTTCCCATTCCTTCAAAAACGTACAATTCTTTGATTCTTACTTTCTTTTTAACTCCATCAGTTTTACAAAGCATATAATCCTTTCCTTCAAAAAGATCACCTCTGTAAATTCTACCTATTGCGATTTTACCAACAAATTTTGAATAGTCTAAGGAAGTAATTTGCATTTGAGGATCACCTTCATTGTATGGGGCCTCAGGAATAACATTAATAACAGCATCTAAAAGTGGCTGTATACTGTCTTTTTTTTCTCTCCAATCCAGACTCATCCAACCCTCTTTTGAAGATCCAAAAAGAGTTACAAAATCTAACTGATCCTCATTTGCGTCTAAACTAATCATTAGATCAAAAATCGCTTCCTGAACAATATCTGGAGTACAGTTTTCTTTATCAACTTTATTAACAACTACAATTGGTTTCAAGCCAAGTTCAATAGCCTTTCCTAAAACAAATCTGGTCTGTGGCATAGCACCCTCAAAGGCATCAACTAATAGTAAAACTCCATCAGCCATCTTTAATACTCTTTCAACTTCGCCACCGAAATCTGCATGCCCTGGAGTATCAATCACATTAATCTTTACATCGTTGTAAACAACAGAAACATTTTTAGAGAGAATAGTTATTCCTCTTTCTCTTTCTAAGTCATTGTTATCAAGGAGTAACTCTGTTCTTTCTTTTCTATCATCAAATACCTTACAATAATCAATAATTTTATCAACTAAGGTTGTTTTACCATGATCAACATGTGCAATTATTGCAATATTTCTAATTGAGCTCATTTTGCTATTATTAAAGCAGGCAAAAGTAATCTAATTTATTCTAAATAAAATTTTACTTATAATGTATTTTAAACTTATGTTAGGTATGCTTTTTATGATTTAGAGACAAGTTTTTTTTATCAGCTCATCTTCCTTATTAATCTTATGATAATAGTTGTTTAAAAATCACGTAACAGGTTTTAACTTAACTATTATTAAATTTAATTTGATTTAACAATCTATAACTAAAAGTAAAGAAAACCCAAATCTATCAGTTATAACCTCCAACTGCAGCACTGGAGGTTTTTTTTATTGATATGAAATTAAAGTGGTACTTCGGGTGGGAATCGAACCCACACTCCCTAAGGAACTGGATTTTGAATCCAGCGCGTCTACCAGTTTCGCCACCGAAGCTAATGGCCTCAAAATTAATAAATTCCAGGATATTAAATAATTTGTGATAAAATTATACTGAACAATAATTATTTATAAATTTGCACTCCAATTATATGATAGTGGAAACGCCTGTAAAGATTTTTTCGTGTACCCAGAGCATGACTCTTTCAAAGCAAATTGCTAAAGATTTTGGAAAAGATCTTGGTGTTGTTAGTTTTCAAAGATATAGTGATGGAGAATTCCAACCTTCTTTTGAAGAGTCAGTTAGAGGTTCAAGAGTATTTATAATTGGATCTACAAATCCTTCCACAGACAATTTAATGGAAATGCTTCTTATGCTTGATGCTGCCAGAAGAGCTTCTGCAAGACACATTACAGCAGTAATTCCTTATTTTGGTTGGGCAAGACAGGATAGAAAAGATAAAGCAAGAGTTCCAATAGGTGCAAAATTAGTGGCTAAATTATTGGAATCAGCTGGAGCTACAAGAATAATTACAATGGATCTTCATGCTGATCAAATTCAGGGATTCTTTGAGAAACCTGTTGATCATTTATATGCATCATCAATATTTGTTCCATATTTAAAATCCCTAAATATTGATAACTTAACTATTGCATCACCTGATATGGGTGGTTCTAAAAGAGCTTATGCATACTCAAAATTTTTAGACTCAGACGTAGTAATATGTTATAAGCAAAGATCAAAAGGTAATATTATTTCACACATGGAGCTAATTGGAGATGTTACTGGTAAAAATGTTGTTTTGATTGACGATATGGTTGATACTGCTGGAACATTAACTAGTGCTGCAGATCTAATGATTAAAAAAGGTGCAGAGTCTGTAATAGCAATATGTACACATGCATTGCTTTCTGGTGATGCCTATGAAAAAATTGAAAAATCCAAACTAAGTAAATTAATAACAAGCGATTCAATTGAAATTAAGAAAAAATCTAATAAAGTTGAACACCTATCTTGCTCAAAAATATTTTCTGAGGCAATGTATAATGTTCATCATAACAAATCAATTGATAAGCTATTTATAAATAAATAAAAATGAAATCAATCGAAATAAAAAGTACGATAAGGGAGAATACTGGTAAAACAAGCACAATTTCTTTAAGAAAAGAAGACAATGTTCCGTGTGTTTTGTATGGAGGAAAAGAAGTATTGCATTTTTTTGCAACTGAAATATCCTTCAAAAATCTAGTTTATACAGCTGCTGCTCATACTGTTGTATTAGATTTTGGTGATAAAAAAGTGAATGCTATTCTTCAAGACATCCAATTTCATCCAGTATCTGATAAAATATTACATGCTGATTTTTATGAATTACATGATGATAAACCAATTACAATGGAAATACCCGTAATTCTTAGTGGAACAGCCCCAGGAGTATTAAATAGTGGTGGTGTTTTAAGAAGAAATAAAAGAAAACTTAAAGTAAAAGCTATTCCTGCTAAACTTCCTGATTCAATTGATGTAGATATTTCTTCTCTTGAATTGGGAGATAAGTATTATACTTCTCAAGTTGAAAGTGAAGATTTTGAAATACTTCATTCAGATAATACTGTGATTTGCCAAGTAAGAACATCAAGAGCGTCTATGGCATCTGCAGAAGTTGCTAAAGATGCAGAGGTCTCAGAAGATACTGAAAGTCCAGAAGCTAAAGAATCTCAAGATTCTGTTACAGAATCTTCTAATGATGAGTCTTAGGAGTCTTAAAATTTATTTTATTTATCTTAATTATATTAGGGTTAATAAATACTAATGAATTTTCTTAAGAAGATCCTCTCAAGTTTAAATAATAATTCTGATATGAATAAATATCTTATTCTAGGTATTGGGAATATAGGTAATGAATATGATGAAACAAGGCATAACATAGGCTTCGAAATTGTTGATGAACTTTCTCAAAATCTAGATACTAAGTTTGAATCTGTAAAACTAGCACAAAGGGCAGAAGGTATTTACAGAGGAAAAAAGATAATTATAATAAAGCCTAATAATTATGTCAATAATTCAGGAAGATCATTAGTATATTGGCAAAAAAAAGAAAAGGTTTCTAACGAAAACATTCTGGTCGTTTGTGATGATTTAAATTTGTTTTTTGGAAATATTAAAATAAAACCAAATGGCACATCTGGGGGTCATAATGGTTTAAAAGATATTGAAAATAATCTTGGAACTTCTAAATATGCTAGGTTGAGGATTGGTATATCAAATAATAATAAAATACCTAAATCCGATTATGTTTTAGGAAAGTGGAATAGCTTCGAAAAGTCAAACTTAAATAATCTAAAAACTAGCTCAATTGAGATTATTTTCTCATTTATTCAAACTAGTATTGAAGAGACAATGAATCTCTACAATAATAAAAATTTTGTTTAATGAAAATATTTAGGAGCATTGAAGATTATAATTTAAATCAAAGATCCATTCTAACAATTGGAACATTTGATGGTGTTCATGAGGGTCACAAGAAGATCTTAAATAAGTTAATATCTTCCTCAAAAACAAAAAATTTATCATCTGTTGTTCTTACTTTTTTTCCTCATCCTAGGACTATACTGAATAAGTATAATGTAGTCAAGATGATAGATACACTAGATGAAAAAATTGAAGCTTTTGAAAAGTTAGGAATTGAAAATCTAATAATACATCCATTTGATAAAAATTTCTCATTATTATCTGCAGATCAATTTATCAAAGATTATTTAATTGAAAAATTAAAAATTAACTATATAATTATTGGATATAATCACAGATTTGGTAAAGGAAGAGAATCATCAGTAGATGATTTGAAAAAATATGGAGAAAGTTTTGATTTTATAGTTGAAGAAATAAAAGCTCACGAAGTTGAATCAATAGCTGTAAGCTCAACTAAAATTAGAGATTCAATCAATAATGGTGATCTTGATAGATCGGCAAAATTTTTAGGTAGATTTTTTAAATTAACTGGTAAAGTTGTTAAAGGTGATGGTTTGGGAAAACAGATTGACTATCCAACTGCAAATATTTATGTAGAAGAAAATTATAAAATTATTCCTAAAGATGGAGTCTACTTAATAAAAACTTTAATTGATGATAAAAAATTCCATGGAATGATGAATATTGGTCATAGACCTACAATAGGTGAAAACAAAAAATCAATAGAAGTTCATTTATTTGATTTTAATAAGGATATCTATGATAAAACTATCTCTGTTGATGTATTGTTAAAAATAAGAAATGAGATAAAGTTTTCATCAATTCAAGCCTTAAAAGAACAATTAAAAAAAGATGAAATTCATTGTATTGAGTTAATCAACAAATAAATTTTATCTTTGATTTAAAATAATTATGCTTTCGATTGATTACATCACAAATTCAAAAGATGACGCAATTGTAGGACTTAAAAAAAGAGGTTTTAAAAATCTAGACTTATTAGACTCCATAATAGATCTTAATAATAATCGAAAAAAAATACAACAAGAACTCGATAATATACTTTTCAAGTCTAATACAATTTCCAAAGAAATAGCTGAAGCATTTAAAGTCGGTAATACTAATATTAATACTGATAATCTTAAATCTGAATCGTCAAATTTAAAATTACAGTCAAAGAGTTTAGCAGAAGAATTAGATAGAATTAAATTAAAAATATCAGATTTAGTATCTTCAGTACCTAACATTCCTGATTCAAAAGTACCTGATGGACTTTCTGAGAAAAATAATATTGAAGTATTCAGAAGTTCTAATTTTAAAGAGTCAGGATACAATCTAAAAAATCACTGGGATTTATCAAAAGAATATGACATTATTGATTTTGAATTAGGAAGTAAGATAACAGGATCAGGATTTCCAGTATATAAAGATAAAGGTGCTAAACTTCAAAGAGCATTGATAAACTTCTTTTTAGATAGAAATACCTCAGCAGGATACAAAGAATTTCAAGTACCTCACTTAGTAAACTCAGATTCTGCTTTTGCAACTGGCCAACTTCCTGATAAAGATGGTCAAATGTATCATGTCATTAATGATGATTTTTATTTAATTCCTACAGCAGAGGTTCCTTTAACAAACATTTATAGAGATACAATCCTAGCCGTGGACCAGGTTCCAATTATGATGACTGGTTATACCCCATGTTTTAGAAGAGAAGCTGGAAGTTATGGATCTGATGTAAGAGGGCTAAATAGATTACATCAATTTGATAAAGTTGAGATAGTCAGAATTGAACATCCTGATAAGTCTGATGATGCTTTAATTAAAATGAAAGAGCATATAACAGAAATTCTAACAGAACTTAAACTTGATTTTAGAATTATAAATTTATGTGCAGGTGACCTAGGTTTTACATCTTCCATAACATATGATTTTGAAATTTTTTCAAAAGGTCAAGAAAAATGGCTTGAGATAAGCTCTGTTTCAAACTTTAAAACATATCAGTCAAATCGTCTAAATCTTAAATTTAAAGATAAAGATGGTAAAAATTATTCATTACATACTTTAAATGGAAGTTCACTAGCACTTCCTAGAGTAATGGCAGGATTAATTGAGAATAATCAATCTGAAAATGGAATTATAATTCCTGATGCTTTATTACCTTATACAGGATTTAATATATTAAACTAATACTATGATTGAAAATGTTAGTCCAAAAAAATTCCTGGGTCAACATTTTCTTACAGATGAAAATATTTCAAAGAAGATTGTTACTGCTTTAAGTATAAATGAATTTGATAAAATAGTTGAAATTGGACCAGGAAAAGGAGCATTAACAAAATACCTATTTGAGTTTAGTGACAAGTTAATACTTATTGAATATGATGCTGAGTCAGTTAAATTTATTAAAAGTTCATATAAGAAATACAACCCTAATATTATAAAACAAGATTTTTTAAAATTTAATTTAAGGGATGTATTATCCCTTAATAATAAAAATTTAATAATAGGTAATTTTCCATATAATATTTCATCACAGATTATCTTTAAAGTGTTAGATAACTATTTATTAGTAGATGATTTAATAGGAATGTTTCAGAAAGAAGTAGCAGAGAGGATAATTAGTAAACCTAACTCAAAGGAATATGGAATAATTTCTGTAAAAACTCAGTTATTATATAATGTTAAAATTTTGTTCGATGTTTCACCTAATGTATTCTTTCCTAAACCAAAAGTAAATTCCTCAGTTATCTCAATGAGCAGAAAGAAAAATATTAATATTAATTTTGATATAAAGCTGTTTGATAGATTAGTAAAACTTAGTTTTCAGCAAAGAAGAAAGAAAATAAAAAATTCTTTAAAAAAACTTGATTTAAAAGAAAGTATTCTAGAAGATAGTATCTTTGATTCGAGACCTGAGCAACTATCTGTAAATGAATTTATTAGATTAACACAAAAAATCAGTAATGAAGCAATTTAAAATTAATGATGGGTTAATTAGTAAAATTAAAAAGCTTATCAAAGATAACAGTAGGGAAAAACTTTTATCAAGCTTAAAAGATATTCATTACGCAGATTTAGCAGAAATTTTTGAATTATTAGAAACAACAGAAGTAATTTTTCTTGTTAAAATTTTTGATAAACAAAAAATTGCAGATGCGTTAGCAGAAATTGATGAAGACTTAAGGGAAATAATTTTAGAGAAATTATCCGCTAAAGAAATAGCTGAAAAAATTATTGAGCTTGATACAGATGATGCAACAGATGTTATTTCGGAATTAACTGAGGAGAGACAAGAAAGAGTATTTTCTCAAATTAAAGATTCTGAGTTAACAGATGACATTAAAGAATTACTTAAATATGATGAGGATACAGCTGGTGGTTTGATGGCTAAGGAGTTAGTAAGTGTTAATGAGAATTTAAGTATCTCCAAATGTCTTGATGAAATAAGAAAACAAGCAAAAAATGTAACTAGAATTCATTCAATTTATGTTGTTGATTCAAAAAATAGATTGAAAGGAAGACTTTCACTTAAAGATGTTGTTACTGCCAAGTCTAGATCTAAAGTTAAAGATATTTATATACCCAGTGTTGATTATGTTACTGTTGATCAGGAAGGCGAAGATGTTGCTAAAATTATGTCTAAATATGATTTGGAGGCTATTCCTGTAACAAATAAAAGAAAAACATTACTTGGTAGAATTACAATTGATGATATTGTCGATTTGATTAAAGATGAAGCTGAAAAAGACTATCAATTAGCTGCTGGTATATCATCTGAAGTTGAAGTAAATGATTCAATTTTTCAATTAACTAAAGCTAGATTACCATGGCTCTTCTTAGGACTTCTAGGTGGCCTTGGAAGTGTTTTTATTTTAAAAGATTTTGAACAAATAATGAATCAGCCAGACCTTAGAAATCTATTTTTTTATACGCCTTTGATTGCAGCTATGGCTGGTAATGTTGGTGTACAATCTTCTGCTATTATAGTTCAAGGTTTAGCAAATGATTTAGTAAAAGGCTCATTATTAAAAAGACTTTTTAAGGAAATTGGACTTAGTTTAATTAATGGCTTTGCTCTTTCTATTATTTTATTAATTTTTGGTCAAATAGTTAATCAAGATATATTTATGAGTCTTACTATAGCTGGTTCTATGATGGGAGTTATAATAATTGCAGCTCTAGTTGGAACTTTTGTTCCTATAATCCTTGATAAACAAGGAATTGATCCGGCTATCGCTACAGGTCCTTTTATAACTACAGCTAATGATATTTTTGGAATCTTCTTATTCTTTTATATCGCAAAAATTTCTTTAGGATTTTAATGAAAAAAATTCTTATTCTTTGTACTGGTAATTCATGCAGAAGTCAAATTGCTCACGGATATTTGAATAATTTAACAGATAACTCTGTATCTGTATTCAGTGCAGGGATTGAAAAACATGGACTAAATTCAAATGCTGTTCGCTGTATGCTTGAAGATAAAATTGATATATCTAATCATACTTCAAATTTAGTAGACGAATACCTAAAAATTAAATTTGATTTTATTATAACTGTTTGCGATAATGCTAATGAGACATGTCCTTTTTTTCCAGGTGAATCTTTAGTTAAAATTCATAAAAACTTTACAGACCCCACAAAAATTAAAAACGGTGAATATGGGGACCATTTTATCAAAGCAAGAAATGAAATAAAAAAATTTATTCAGGACTTTATAAAGAACTATCTAGATAAATAATCATCAATTATTTGTTTGTCCATTCGAACAATTTTCCATTGATCAAGAGCATCAATTATTGCACCAGTTTTTTTATAAAAGTTAATAGCAGGTTTGTTCCAATCTAGAACAGACCACTCTACTCTATTGACATCTCTTTTTTTGGCTTCCTTTAGAAATGATTTATATAGAATTGTACCTATTCCTTTACCTCTCATTTTTTTTGTAACTATGAGATCTTCAAGATGAAGAGTCTCTCCTACCCATGTAGAGTATCTTGGTGTATAGAAAGCTAAGCCAACAATTGTTTTATTTATCTCAGCAATTATACATTGATATTTTGGATTCTCTCCAAAACCATCTCTTCTTAATTCTTGTTCAGATAGTTTTACAGCATCTGGCTCTTTTTCATATTCAGCGAGTTCAATTAATAAACTCAATATATCTTTCACATCATTTGAATTAGCCTTTCTAATAATAGTATTAACCATATATCAATTTAAAAAATTAATTGTTTTCTCTAGAAAAAATTTAGGGTTATCTGCATGAACCCAATGGGAAGCAGAGGGGACCTTTACTATTTCAAGATTCTTGAAATAAGAGCTCATTAAATCATAGTCTGATTCCTCCACATAATTAGAATTTTCACCATGAATAAATAAAGTAGGCTTCTTAAAAGAAAAATCTTCCTTAAAAACTAGTGAAAGCTTATTTTTAAATTTAAATAATATTTCAAGATTAATTTTTAGACCTAAGGTGTCTTGGTCCTTCCAATAAAGATTTTTTAACAAGAACTGTCTAACTCTTTTATCAGAAATTAATTTTGAAAGTTGAGAATCTGCATCATTTCTGGATTTTATAATATTAAAGTCAAGAGATTTTAAGCTTTCAAGTATAAAATCCTGATGAGGTTTATATGCTTTAGGAACTATATCTACAATTATAATTTTTTTAAGTAGCTCTGGATAATTTTTAGCAAAAAGCATAGAAATATTACCCCCCATTGAATGTCCTATCATATAAAGATTTGAGATATTATGATAAGTAATATATTCATATATATCTTCTACCATTAAATCAAAGCTGAATTCATTACTCCAAAAACTTTTACCATGATTTCTTAAATCAATAAGATGAACTTTGAATCCACTTTCAGCAATTTTATTCGCTTGAGATATCCAATTGTCTCCCATACCTAGGAAACCGTGAACAATAATGATATTCTTATTAGAATCTCCAACTATTTTTGAATGAAGGATATTCAATTTAAAATTTTTAAATAAGATTTAATTGTAGACTCAAGGCCAAAATAAAGTGACTCTGAAATTAATGCATGCCCTATTGATACTTCTTTAAGATTTAAAATATTGCTTTTAAAAAATTTAAGATTTTGTTGATTTAAATCATGACCTGCATTAAGTTCAATTCCAATTTTATTAGCAATCTCAGAGCATTTTCTATATCTATATATAGCATTTAATTTATCATTTTTGTATTGTTTAGCATATGGACCAGTAAATAATTCAACTCTATCTGCATTTATTTTTTTTGCCCCTTCGAGCATTTTTAAATCGGGATCAATAAATATTGATACTCTTATTGAGTTTAATTTAAATTCTTCTACTATATCTTTCAAAAAATCAAAATTATTAATTGTATCCCAACCCGAGTTTGATGTAATTGCGTCAGCTTTATCAGGGACTAAAGTAACTTGATCAGGTTTTACTTCACAAACCATATCGATAAATTTTTTAGAAGGATTTCCTTCAATATTTAACTCAGTATTAATGTTATGTTTTAAATCATATGCATCAGAGTATTTAATATGCCTCTCATCAGGTCTAGGATGGATGGTTATACCATTAGCACCAAATTTAATAATGTCTTTAGCAGTTTTAAGTAAGTTAGGATAATCTTCTCCCCTAGCATTTCTTAGAGTTGCAATTTTATTAATATTTACACTTAATTTAATCACCTCAAATCAATAAAGTTAAATGCAAATATAGTACTTAATAAAGTTTTAAAGTTTGTATTTTAGCAATATGAAAATTGCTATTTACATAGCATTTAATAATAGTTCTTCAGTTATTTGCTGCAAGGAAGTTATTGATATTGTATCAGAAGAAAATGATATAATTATTGATTCAAAAATTAAAAATGATCTAAGTAAGGAATTACAGCATAAGTTTTCATTTTTTGATTCATCAGAACCTATTGATAATAATATTGACTATGTTTTTGCGGTTGGTGGTGATGGAACAATATTAAGATCTATTACATATGTAAAAGATTCGGGAATACCAATTTTAGGAATAAATGCAGGAAGACTTGGTTTTTTAACTAGCGTACAAAAAGAAAATATAGACCAAGCTGTAAATAAACTTAAAGAAAAGAAATTTAGTATTATAGATAGAACGCTTCTAGAGGTAAAGTCATATTCAGCCAGTAAACTTTTTTCATATGCATTAAATGAAGTTACAATTCAAAGAAAAGACTCTACATCTCTTCTAAATATATCATGTATGATTAATGATGACTATCTAACTAATTATTGGTCAGATGGGTTAATAATATCAACTCCTACAGGTTCTACAGGTTATTCTCTAAGTAATGGTGGCTCAGTTGTATCTCCAGAGTCCAAGGTAATCATATTGAATCCAATCGCACCACATAATATTAATATGAGATCTCTAATAATTCCTGATGATTCAGAAGTTAAAATTCAAGTTGATGGAACTGATAATATTAATTTATCTTTGGACTCTAGAATGTACTCGTTTGAATCAAAAAATGAAATTCAGATTTCAAAATCAAAGTTCACAATAAAGACAATTAAACTTGATGATGATAACTTTTATAAAAGATTAAGAGAAAAACTCTTTTGGGGACAAGATATGAGAAATAATAAAGTAAGTGATTAATGAATACGCCTAATCATATAGCAATCATTATGGATGGTAATGGAAGATGGGCTGAACAAAAAGGAATGCCTCGAGAGTTTGGTCATCAAAATGGAGTTAGATCTGTAAAAAAGATTGTTGAGGAGGCAAGCAAGCATAAGATAAAGTATTTAACTTTATTTGCATTCTCTATTGAAAACTGGGGAAGGCCTAACCATGAGATAGAAACATTAATGAAATTATTAGTCGAAACTCTTAGAGATGAATTTGAAGATTTATTTAATAATAATGTTAGATTAAATGCAATAGGTGATGTTAAGTCACTTCCAGATGAAGTAATATATGAATTAAACAAAATTATAGATAATACAAAAGACAACTCAGGAATGACATTAACTTTAGCTTTGAGCTATGGTGGTAAACAGGAGATTTTTGAAGCTGTTAAAGAGATTTCCAAAAAAGTTAAAAATGAGATAATTTGTCTAGATAATTTTGATGATTCCATCATTAATGACCATCTTTACACAAAAAATTTACCAGATGTAGATTTGCTAATTAGAACTAGTGGTGAGCAAAGGATTAGCAATTTCTTATTATGGCAAATAGCATATGCTGAATTATATTTCACTGAAACATATTGGCCTGACTTTTCCGAAGTAGATTTTACAGATGCAATTATTGAATATCAAAAAAGAGAGAGAAGATTTGGAAAAACTAGTAAACAACTTTAGATCAAAAATTTTATATATTCTTGCTGTCCTGCTTTTAATGTCAGGGCTTGTTTATTCTCAAGATGTTTTCAGAAAGGGAGGTACTTATACTATTGATACTATAACTGTTGTAGGGCTTAAAAATTTTAGTGATAAAACTGTAGTAACATATAGTGGACTTAGACAAGGTCAATCAATTCAAGTGCCTGGAGAAGAAATTAGCGCAATCTTAAAAAAACTTTGGAATTTAGAACTATTCAGTAATGTTGATCTTTATGTAACTGATATAAATAATGGAGCCATTAAATTGGAGATCAATGTAGAGGAATTACCAACATTATTGAAGTATAGAATAAATGGCATTAAAAAAGGTAAGGCAGAAACTTTTGAAAAGGAAACAGAATTATCAGAAGGTAAGAGATTATCCGAAAGCTTTCTTACAAATACAAAGAACTATATAACGAATGAATTAAGGGAAGATGGTTATTTAAACTCTGAAGTTAAACTCTTAACCGTTCCTGACTCTATTGGCTCAAATAGAATCAACTTAGATATTAACATTGATAAAGGTGAAAGGGTTAAAATAAGAAATATAATTTTTTCAGGTAATGAAATTTTTGGAGACTTTAAACTAAGATCAAAATTAAAAAAAACTAAGAAAAAATTTCCACTTAGATTTTGGAAAAAATCCAAACTTATTGATTCAGATTATATTGCAGATAAGGAGAATTTAATCTCATATTATAAAGAGAAAGGGTATAGAGATGCTCGTGTTGAATTTGATACAGTTGTTATAAACGATGAAAAGACAATTGATATTAACTTAAATATTGATGAGGGTAATAAGTATTATTTTGGAGACATTAACTATATTGGAAATAGTTCATATACTAATTTTCAGCTTGATCAAATATTAGGTATTAAAAAAGGTGATACCTACAATGGAGTTCTACTTAAAGAAAGAATACAAGACGAAAAACCTGATGCAAATGACATATCCAATCTATACCAAAATAGTGGATACCTTTTTTCATCAGTTAATGCTGTTGAGGTAAGTGCTGAAAATGATACTATAGATTTTGAAATTAGGATTAACGAGGGTAAACTTGCTAGTTTTAATAAAATTTCAGTAACTGGTAACACCAAGACTAATGATAATGTAATCTTCAGAGAGTTAAGAATTAAACCAGGAGAACTTTACAGTAAGGATAAAGTTGTAAGAACAATTCGTGAAGTTGGACAATTAGGTTTCTTTGATGCAGAACAGATAAGCCCAGATTTTAAGAATGTTGATCCTAATCAAGGAACTGTTGATATAGAACTTGGATTAATTGAGGCTGGAGCAAGTCAATTAGAATTACAAGGTGGATATGGTGGAGGTGGATTCATGGGTACCTTTGGTGTGGCATTTAATAATTTTTCTGTTAAAAATATTAGAAATAGGAAGGCATGGCAACCATTCCCTAGTGGAGATGGACAAACACTAGCTATAAGACTTCAGACTAGTTCATTCTATAATACAACTAGTTTTAGTTTTGTTGAGCCTTGGTTTGGAGGAAGAGAGCCTGTTCAATTCTCTGTATCTTTATCTTCTACAACTCAGTATAGATATGATTATTTTACCAGAAGGGCTGATAAAAGTCAATCATTTCAAATTAAAGGTTTTAACCTTGGGATAGCCAAGAGATTAAGGGTCCCTGACGATTATTTTGTATTATCTCAATCAATTTCATATCAATATTATAATTTAAAAAATTATTATACGGGACTTTTTACATTTGGAGATGGAGAGTCTCATAATATTGCCTATAATATTGCACTATCAAGAAATAATACATTTACAAACCCCATTTTTCCTGTAGGTGGATCAAGTTTTTCTCTTAGTGCAAGATTATCTCCGCCTTATTCTTTAATTAGTGGTGATGACTTTTCTGATATTGATGAAAGACCTGAATACTTGGACAGAAATGGAAACCCTATTCAGGCTGAAATTGATCAAGCAAAGTTTAGATGGTTAGAATTTTATAAAGTTAAATTTGATGGTAGTTGGTATACAAGATTATTTGGTAAGTTTGTTTTAAAAGCTCAAACTGACTTTGGGTTTTTAGGTACTTATAATAAAAATAAAGGTAATATACCTTTTGAAAGATTTTTTCTGGGTGGAGATGGAATGATGCAGTATGCTCTAGATGGAAGAGAAACAATTGCTTTAAGGGGATATGAAAATCAATCTTTATCGAGTAGAGATGGTTCAATTATTTATAACAAATTTTCTCTTGAACTTCGTTACCCAATAAGTTTAAAACCAAGTGCATCTGTATTTGCCTTAAGTTTCTTAGAGGCTGGAAATGGATTTGACAATTTCAAAGATTATAATCCATTTGATCTAAAGAGATCAGCTGGAATAGGAGTAAGAGTTTTTATGCCTGCTTTTGGACTTCTAGGTATTGACTTTGGTTATGGATTTGATAGTACAAATCTTTCTAATACTGGCGTACCTTCTGGATGGCAAACACACTTTGTAATAGGTCAACAATTTTAGCAATATTTGAATAAAAATTACGATATTGCAATTCAAAAAAAATTAATAGATGATGAAATCAGTAATAAAATTAATCACTGCAGCTTTTTTGTCTTTAGCACCACTTTCTGCTAATGCTCAGTCTAATGTTGCACATATAAATGTTCAACAATTAATAAGTGAAATGCCTGAAGTAATTGCAGCTCAGAATGAGTTAGCAAAGCTTGAGAAAGATTATACTACGCAAATAGATAATGCTTTTAGAGAATTTCAGACTAAAGCTCAATCTTATTCAGCAGATGCTGCAAATCAAACCGATGTTACAAATCAAGCAAGACAAAAAGAGCTTGAAAGTATGCAGACTAATTTACAAGAGTTTAGAGATTCAGCAGCTCAAGAGCTACAAAAAAAGCAAATGGATCTGATGACCCCTCTTTTGGAGAAAGCTAGAGATGCAATTACTAAAGTAGGAAAAGAACAAGGTTTTAATTACGTAATAGATTCTAGTCCAAACGGAGGAATCATACTTGCAGATGGAAAAGATCTTTTAGCAGATGTAAAGAAAGAACTAGGATTCTAAAAGAAGTCTAAGTTATGTAAGGCTTTTTAACATAAAGAGGCTCACTATAAGCTAAGTTTTCAAATCTTTTCTCTTTAAATGATTCATAGGATAGATTAATCATATTAATAGATGATATTGGCTTATATTGTAGTTTAACCTGATCATTGATAATAGAATTGATATACTCAAATGATTCTTTATTATTAACTACAATTGTAGAGTCTTCTTTGATATTTCTATTAATAAAATTAGAGTCAACCTTATCTATTAATGGAGTACCTAGTTCATTTAATCCATTTTCAAAAGTTGATAAATAGTAGAAATCACCCTTGTCATTTATCATTGGTATAATATATTCAGAATCACTTTTTATAGAATTTGCTAAAATTTTTAGAGATGAGATACCTATCAAATTTATTTTATGTGGATAGCATAGTCCTTTAGCAACAGAAAAACCAATTCTAAGCCCTGTAAAGGATCCTGGTCCAACACCTATAGCAACAGCAGATAAGTCTTTGACACTTAGATTATTTTGAGATAAAATATCTCTTATTGTAGTTGTTAAAAGTTCACTGTGACGATATTTATCATCCTCTAAGTCAAAATTTGATAGAAGCTCACCTTTTGAAGATAAAGTAACTGAACAGTTTTTACTGGAAGTCTCAAAATTTAAAATTAAAGACATTAAAATTTAATTATCCATTGGTATTGATAATGGAAGACCAAAATAAAATTCTAAAACTTTTAGTCTAAAGATATAGTCAAACTTTGCTCTAATATTTTCTGAAACAGCAGCTTCATATAACTGTTTTGATTGGATAAAGTCAAATGAATTTAGTGAACCTAATAAAAATCGATCAGATGCATCTTCAAATGCACTTTCTAAAGACTTTACAGTTTTGTTGGAAGCTTCGTAGAATTTGATAGCACCAACAAGATCATTATATGCTTGATTAATGGTATTTTCTAAATTAAGTTTCTCTTGTTCATATTGAAATTTTAATCTATCTAAATTGATCTTAGATCTTTCAATATTATTTGAAATTGCTTTACCTTGAAATATTGGGATATTAAGCCCAAATCCATAAGTTTGACCTTTATTAAAATCTAATTGATCATTAAAGCTTGGTGCATTATCAAGATATGAAACTCTTGTATTAAATGAATAAAATGATGTTAATGAAGGTAACCTAAATGACTTAGCAATATTAATATCTTTTTCTGCTATAGAAATATTTGTCTCTGCAAGTTTAATATCATTTCTAAAAGTTTTAGCTTTTTCATAAATTTCTTTAGGAGAATTTTCTAGTATATCAGAGAAAGGTATACTGAAATCTTCATCTGCTATGTCAAAGCTTTCATAGTTATCAATTAAAAGCACTTGAGCAAGATTTAGTTTGGCATCTCTTAGATTATTTTCTGCTAAAACAACATTTTGCTCCTGTGACGCTAGATTTGCTTCTATCTCAAATATTTGCCTTGGCGAAAATATACCTGATTCAATTAAATCTTTAGTCCTTTTATATTCTTCTTTTGTTATTTCTAGTTGAGATTTTTGAACCTTGAGTATCTCCTTGTTAAACATTATCTGTAAATAAGAATTCGCAACAAAAAGCTTAACATCATCTTTAATATCTTCAAGCTGATATTTTGAAGCAAGTATTTCAAGGTTTGCCCTATGTAATTGATAGACATTTCTTGATCCACTGTATACTGGAAGACCAACTGATGCACTTGCCGATGAAAATTGGGTAGTTATTTCTTCAATAATATTAGTTGTAACATTAATTCCTCTGCCAACATTCCACTGATGGTTTGCAGAAGCACCAATATTTGGAAGAAAGTTTCCAATTGCATCAGATTTTGATAATTCAGAATTTTTAAGATTCAATTCTGATTGCTTTATGTTTATGTTTTTTTCTAGTGCAATATCAATAGCATCTTGAAGAGAAATTATTTCAATATTCCCCTGAGAAAAAAGTGTGGTAGAAAATAAGAATGTAAATAATATGTTTTTTTCTATCATGATATTTATTTTAATCTTCTCTAAATTGATCAAACGCAGATTCTTCTGGTTCAATTTTTATAGGCTCCGTTTTATTCCAAATTTTAATTTTATCTTCCATTGAAACTCCTGATAAAATTTCTACTTTAATTCCATCTGATAATCCAATAGTAATATCTCTTCTCTCAAAATTTTGATCAGAAACTTCAACTTCAACATAAGGTTGTTGTGTTCTTCTATCAAATTGAAGAAGCGCCTCTGCAATTACCATAATTTCTTGTTTATCTTCAACAACTAATGAACCATTTGCACTGTAACCAGCTCTAATAAATGTATCTTCATCTAAAATCAAGTCAGCTTCTATTTTGAATTGGACAGCACCTCCTTGTTCGGTACCCTTTGGGGCAACAAATTTTAGTTTTGCATCGAATTCTTTTTCTGGAATTGCAGCCATATTTACAATTAGAGATTGTCCGATTTCAAGTTTGCCAACTTCTGCCTCATCAACTTGACCTTCAAAAATCATTTTATTTAAATCTGCAATTATTGCAACAGAAGTCCCTTCATTAAAATTATTTGCTGCTATTACTTGATCACCTAATTTTACTGGAATCTCTAATATAGTTCCTGATACTGTAGCTCTAATATTTGTATTTGCTGTTGAAGATCCAGCTACAGAACCTTTTCTTAATATTTCTAAATCATTTTCTGCTGCAAGTAAATTTTCTTTTGCACTATTAAAGCTAAGTTCGGCATCCTCATAATCCTGCTGTGAAATAATATCCTTTTGAAATAATTCTTTAGCTCTTTTAAATTGTCTATCTGCATTTTCAACTGTTAATTTTGCAGCAGTTACCTGCGCCCTAGCTGCATAAACTGATCTCTCATCTGGTACAACCTTTATTATTGCAATCAATTGGCCATTTTCAACAATGTCTCCTTCCTCTACTAGAATGTTGTCAATTATTCCATTTAATTGAGGTTTTATATCAACTTCATCTTCTGGAATAACAGTTCCTGTTACCACAGAGGTTTTTTGAATGCTAGAAATAAATGGAGTCGAAGTGTCATACTGAATAGATGGTGTACTGTTTGTTCTAACAAAATAGGCTATGGCAAATAATAGACCTAAGATTAGTAAAACGATTAAGATATTTTTTGTTTTCATTCTTATTTGTTTAATTATTATTCTTCTCGAAGAGCTTCAATTGGTTTAATACTTACAGCTCTTTCTGCTGGTATTAGTCCAATAAGAGTTCCAAGTGTTATCATTGTTATAAAAGCACCAGATACAATAGCTAAAGGTACAGTAGGATTTGCAAAAGGAAAATCTTCTAATCCTGATGTACCAATATTAATTAGGAATAATAGAGAAGCGCCAACTATAACACCTATAATTCCTGCAATAATGGTAAGGAATACAGATTCAAGAACAATTTGAACCTTTATTTCTCCTGGAGTAGCTCCAAGAGCTCTTCTAATTCCAAGCTCATTTGTTCTTTCTTTAACGGCAATAAGCATAATATTACCAATACCTATCACACCTGCAAAAATTGTAGCAATTCCCACAACTAGTGAAAGAAACACCATACCTCTTGTAAATTTAATTATACTTTCAAATAGTGAACCTATGTTAAATGATCCAAACGCCTTATCATCTTCTGGATGTATAATCTTTCTTACTTTAAGATTTTCCTTTATAGTCTCTTCTAAATAGTTCGGGTTTACATAATCATATCCAGAGATAAACATAAATCCAAATCTATCGCCTCGATTATATATTTTGGCAAAAGTTGAATATGGAATTGTAATATCAGAGTCTGTTCCAAATCCATCTCCTTCAGAATATTTTTCAACACCAATAACTTTAAAGTTTATATCATTAATTCTAATATATTTACCAAGAGGGTCTTCATCTTGATCAAAAAGTCTTTCTTGAGTACCTTCACCTATAACAGCAACCTTTCTCTCATATTTTATATCTTGATCATTTATATATCTTCCTCCATCATAAATTTTAATTACAGAAATTTTGGCTTGGTCAGGGAAATTTCCAAATAAATTAAAGTTATCCGATTTAAGCCCTCTAACAACTAATGGAGGTGAACCAGAAAAAGCGCCTGCTTGTAGACCAGGAGATATATATTGAATCTCTGGAATTCTATCAGTTAAATATTCTACATCTGATAATTCAAATGTTGGAAATCTACCTTCCTCAAAGCCTTTATATGGCATAGTTGTAGACTGAACCCATATTCCCATAGAATTTTTACTAAGTCCACTAAAAGCCTCATCAAAACCATTTTCAAGTCCTTTTGCTGATCCTGCTAATGCAATATAAATGAATATTCCCCAAAATACACCAATGGAAGTGATGATAGTCCTAGTCCTGTTTTTTGAAATAGATTCAAAAATCTCGTCCCAAGTGTCCCTTTCAAATATTTTTTTTAAACTATTCATCTCTTAAGGCTAAAATTGGTTTAATACTTGCTGCTCTTTTTGCTGGAACGTAGCCAGCAATTACTCCAAAAACAATTAAAATAACTGTTGCAAAAAATGCAATACCAAAATCAACTCCTGCTCTTGTAATAAAATAATCTTGTAAAGCACCTGAGTCCAGTGAACTAAGAATAATAATCCCTAAAATCATTCCAAAAAAACCAGAAAGTGTTGTAATAAAAATTGATTCACTTAATATCATCTTAATAATTTCTGTTGGCTGAGCACCTAATGCTTTTCTGATTCCTAATTCTTTTGTTCTTTCTTTTACTATGAAAACCATGATATTAGAGATGCCAATAATTCCTGCTATTAGTGTCCCTATACCGACAAATGTTACAATTATTTGAAGAGCATTAGCAAATTGAAGTGACCTGTCAATCTCATCAGCAATATTTCTCACACGGATTCCACTGGGATCTGATGGGTCAATAGATTTTTTCTTTTTTAAAAATGACTTAATATTATTTGATAATTTAACAGCACCTGATCCGCCTATACTCTGATCAAAAGTTAAGGCTAAAGTACCTATTACATCAGTGCCTTTTAATATCTGCTGTCTTGTAGTATATGGAATAATTAACTTGTTTTCTTCAGTATCTCCACTGGTATCTTGAAAAACTCCTACAACTTTAAATGCTCTTGAACCAAGATTAATAAATTTACCTATTGGGTCTTCTCCTCTAAATATATCTCTAGCAACCAGTCTACCAATTGTAGTAACTTTATTTTTTTCTTCTATATCTTTTTCATTTATATATCTACCCTTCATCAAAACATGCTTCTCTATTTGTTGGTTTGATGGACCCACAGCATTAATATCAAATTGAAATGATTCTAATTTGTATTTGATTGTCTCATTGACAAATAATCTTGGATTTACGAATTCTATTGAACTAGAAAATTCATTTTGTAGATCTAAAACATCTTCATTTTTAAGTTCAATTATTCTATTAGTTTTAAATCCTCCATAGGGTTTAGTTGTTTTACCTGGATATATAAAAATCACATTGTTGGCTTCGTTAAGAAACAAATCACTGTATGAATTCTTAAGCCCCTCGCCAAGTCCAAATAATATAATAAAAATTAATATACCTAAAGACACAGTCATACCTGATAATGCAGTCCTAAGTTTATTTTTCTTAATAGACTGAAATATTTCTTTCCAGCGTTCTATATTAAACATTTTTTATAACGTTTTGTTTAATCTTTTTATCATCAACTATTACCCCATCTTTAAGATGTACTATTCTTTTACACATTTTTGCAATATCATGTTCATGAGTAACTACAAGTATAGTTTTGCCCTCATTATTAATTTTTTGAATGAGAGCCATAACTTCAAGTGATGTTGTTGAGTCAAGTGCACCTGTAGGTTCATCTGCAAGAAGAACCTTAGGATTTGATGCCAAAGCTCTAGCTATAGCAACTCTTTGTTTTTGTCCTCCAGATAGTTCACTCGGTAGGTGATCTGCCCAATCTTTTAAACCAACTTTATCAAGATATGTTAATGCTGTTTTTTGTCTCTCTTTTCTTGATATACCCTGATAATAAAGTGGTAGAGCTACATTTTCAAGAGCATTTTTATAATTAATTAAATTAAATGATTGAAATACAAATCCAAGAAATTTATTTCTATAGTTAGCTGCTTTCTTTTCATTCATATCTGCAATCCTAATCTTATCTAAATCATACGTACCAACATCTGATGTATCTAACATACCAAGAATATTTAGTAGTGTTGATTTACCAGAACCTGAAGACCCCATAATTGCAACTAAGTCACCATCTTCAACAGAAAAGTCAATACCCTTTAAAACATGTAACGAAGATGCCCCGATTTGATATGATTTATGTAAATTTTTAATTTCTATCATACTTGCACAAAAATAGTTTTTCTTATAGGATTAATTAGGTATATATTTTAAATAATTGTTAATTAACGGGTTTTATATTAATATTTTGATCAAATAATAAATCAAATAACATTTTCTCATGTTTTGGAGGCCCTAAAACAGGTCTAACATTATTAGAGTTTCCAAATTTTTCTTTTGGAATACCTATCAAATTAAAATCAAGCTTTTGATTATTATTTTCATCATGAAAAAATTGAATTGTGTATTTTCCAGGTGCTAGCGAATCAAATGATATTTTGCTTTTTTTATCATTAATATTACTAGAAACTGAAGCAGCTATTTCATTTTTTTTTTCATCAAGAATCATAATATAAATAGAGCCTTTATTAGTTGGTAAATCTGAAATTTCAACCTCCAAAGAAACATTTCCTCTCACTTCTGTCAAATAATAGTTTTTTGATTTTACCTCATTAATTTCTTGAGAGAATGTTTTATTAAAAGAAATAAGAATAATTATAAATAGCTTATATATATCTTTTTTCAATTTATTAAATAGAGGTTTCATACAAATAACTAATTATAGGTACTATGTTATACAAAGTACTGAAAAAATTTTTAATAATAAAAGTTTTTATATAGATGGCAATTTAAATAAGTCCTCAACTTTACATTTTTTATAATGAGAAGCAAACGTTACACAAAAATTTTTTAAAAAAATTACTTAGATGCTTTATTAGTCGTGTATATCTTCCAAATAATTAACCCAACAAGGATGTAGGGTATTGACATTAAATAAACTATACCTCTGTTTAGTCCTTTAGCAGCTTCATATTGTTGGTCAGTTTCCATTATTGCGCTTAACATAGAACATTGGGCAAAAGATTCTGTTGAGGACAAAACAAAAATTAATAATATGAGAATAACTCTATTCATTAATATACATAGTAAGGTGAAATCATTAAATATACTATAACACCTGTTACAGCTATATAAAGCCAAATTGGAAAAGTGATTCTTGCAATTTTCTTATGCTTATCAAACATTTTAGAAATAGCTCTTACATATGTGACTAAAACCATTGGTACAATAAAAACAGAAAGTGCAATGTGTGAGATTAAAATAAAGAAATAAACAGTTCTTATTATACCCTCTCCCCCATATGGAGTTGGATCTGTAGTCATATGATACAGTATATACATAACTAGAAAAACAAGTGAAAGGAAGATTGAAGTCTTCATTAGCAATTCATGTTGATTTATTTTTTTGTTTTTGATACTGTAAAGAGCAGCTATTAAGAGTATAGCTGTAATTCCATTAATTGTAGCATATATAGGAGGCAAAAATGTTAATGGTGGTAAAGATGTTATTCTTATGTTAAATAATATTAAAACCACTAAAGGAATAACAATTGAGACTACAATTATTAAAGATTTATATTTCAAAGTTTGACCTGAATTTTCAATTTTACTCATCAATCAATTTTTTTATATCATAGCTTAACATCTCTATTCCCTGCTGGTCTGCATTAATATCAGTTATCCCCAGATAGTACATAATTGGATTGCCAAAGCTATCTTTTCTGGACCTAATATACCCATCTTTGTCAATAAGTGCAAAATAACCCTGATGTTCAAAGCCTCCTGCAAAACTTGTATTTTCATTAGCAAAAATATTAAAGCCATTATTTGCTAAATCATATATATAATCTTTTTCACCTGTTAAAAAATGCCAGTTTTGAGATTTAATTTCTAAAGCTTCAGAGTATTTTTTTAATATTGAGGGAGTGTCATTTTTGGGATCAATTGTAACTGAAATTATTCCAAATTCATCTGTCTCAGCAAACCTATCATCTAGCAACTTCATGTTTTGATTCATCTCAATACATATATCTGGACATCTTGTAAAAAAGAATTCTAGAACATAAACTTTTCCACTCATATCCTCATTTGATATTAAAATAGAATCCTGATTAGTTAGAATAAAATCAGGGGCTTTTCTTTTTTCATCTGAAATTGTCATATAAGAAAGCCTCTCATTGCTGTGAAGTCTATTTGAATCTTTAATGTCAGAGTTGATAACCCTTTCATATATTTTTGGAAGTGAGAATATCCCAAAAAGAATTATAATTAACAGTAATCCAATATATTTTAAATTATTCATTAAATAGTGAATCGTTTTTTTTGAGAGCTAATCTATATTCTGCAAGAATAATCTTTACATCATCAACCATTTTATTATTTATTTCAGCAACAGATTGAGAGTTAAAACCAAATAACATTCCGGTATCTTCGTCATCATCTCTTCCCCTTAGATTTAAATCTCTATCTACAATAAATACATATGGAGTACTAAAATTTTGATCTAATTCTAAATTAGTTTTAAAACTGTTAAATATATCATTTATGCTTGACTGTGATGTTGGAATAAAGTTCCACTTTTTTAGATCTGTTCCTACACCACTAATTAACTCCAATTTTAAATCTTCAATTGTTTTAGATTCTTCAACATTATATAGAAATACAAATTGAAAATCTTGAAACTCATAAAAACGTTTATAAATCTTTTGATTTAAGTTAAGTGCTTCAGACTTTTTGTTCTCAATATCTCCACCCCAAAAACCAACTATTGAGATATTGTCTTTTAATGACACTCTGGATTGGTTTCCTTCCAAATCAACTATATCATTTACACCATAGGTTAAAACTGGTAACTTTGCAAAATTGTTTATCCCAGTAGACAAAAAAACATATACGAAAATTGGGAAAAAAAAGAGAAAGCCAAGGATTAAATACTTTTTAAGATTCTTAGTCATTAATAAATATCAAAATCCCATTCCTTTAAACCGTCTAGCATTACATCATAGATATAAGAACCTTCCCATAGAAGTATAAATAGTAAAAATGGTATTAAAATAAGCAGAGGAAGAATAATCGTATTCTTTAAAAATGGCTTTTCATCTCTAACATGCATAAAATCCCATGTTATATAGTAAGCCTTTATTATTGTCATAATAATAAACATCCAATTTATTAGTTTAAGACCAAGAAAGTAGTTCATTAAAATTGGTGGCTTTATGATTCCAAGAGCAACTTCAATTCCAGTTACAATTGAAAGAAAAATTAAAACACCCCAAATTTTTTGGACATTGGATTTAAACTTTAAGTAGCCTCTAAAAATTTCTAATTTGTGTTCGTGCTTTGCCATGTTTATACTAAATAAAAGAATGTAAATACAAATACCCAGACTAAATCAACAAAGTGCCAATATAGCCCTACTTTTTCAACCATGTCATAGTGCCCTCGTCTTTCATAAGTTCCTAAAAGGACATTTATAAATATTATAATATTTATTACAACTCCTGAGAAAACATGAAAACCATGAAAACCAGTAATGAAGAAAAAGAAATCAGCAAAAAGTGGATTACCATATTCATTCCTAATTAAGTTAGCACCTTTAACAACTCTTGTTGCTGAAGAAAGTTTATCCTCAGCATCTTCTCTTGAAAGAATTATTTTTTGACCATTCTCATCTAATTTCTCAACTCTGACTGTTATAGCGGAATTGGTTTTAAAACCTTCCATAACCTCAGTTAGAGTAATTTCAGGAAGCTTAGCTTCACTTTGATACCATACACCAACATTATCATCATGGGTTATTCTCTCTTGAGATTGAATAACAGCAAATTCATCAATAGGAATTCTTTTATCTTTTTTTATATCATAAAACTGAAGAATTTCTCCATTCTGTATTTCAACAGCTCCATACTCACCTTTAATAAAGTTTTTCCATTCCCATGCTTGTGAACCAACAAAAACTGCTCCTCCAATTATAGTTAATAACATGTAAAAAGCAACTCTGTTTTTATCATTATTATGGCCTGCATCAACTGCTAGCACCATTGTTACAGATGAGAAGATTAAAATAAAAGTCATCAAAGCAACATAATACATCGGAGCGTCTACTCCGTGTAAAAATGGAAAATGATGGAAAACCTCATCAGCTATAGGCCAGGAATCTATGTTCTTAAATCTTGAAAATCCATAGGCAACTAAGAAACCTGAAAATGTAAGAGCATCCGATACTATAAAAAACCACATCATTAGTTTTCCATAAGCTGCATCAAGTGGTTGAAATCCACCTCCTCCCCAAGAATTATTTTTTGTTTTTGTTAATGAAGATGCTTGCATCTAGGGCAATTTTGAATACAAATTTATTAATTTTTAGCTGAAGTATTTAATAAAAAAGAATAAATATATCCATAAGGCTCCTAGAAAATGCCAGAAAATTAATGCCATTTCAAATCCTAATTTATTCTTCTCATATTTTTGTTTATTAAATCTAGTTGTAACAACGCTTAAAACAATAATACCAGCAAATAAATGAGCTAAATGTAAAAATGCTAAAATGTATATGTATGAAGTAGTTATAGAGCTTTCAGGGCCTGTAAAATAATAGCCCTGTGATATAATCTCATTAAAGCCTAAAAACTGAGAAACAACAAAAGTTAATGCCATTAAAATAGTAAGTCCAAGAAAAATATTTACGTTATTTCTTTGAAGGTAAATGTTTATATTTTCTGGAAGTGAAACTCGAAAATATTGATCAAGTTTAATTTTTGCTAACTGAAAAAAAACACTACTAAGTATAATTGAAATAGTACTAATTGTGAACCATGATGGCAAAACGAAAGAATCTAACCAATCAGGTCTTGAACTACTAATAATGAATGCGCTGGTTAGTCCAGCAAAAGTCATGGAGATACTTATCATACCAAACCATAACATCATCTTTTTAGCTTTTGCATTCTTTGACTCTATTGTATTTACTTCACTCATTGAAATAATAATTTATCGATGACAAATATAATTTGAATAAAACTTAAATAAAAAATACTAGCATACATAAGTCTTATAGCATTTTGTTTATCCTTATACCTCATTAATTTCAATGCTTGGTATAACATTAAGAATCCTGAAATTAAAATTAAACTTAATGAGAAAACACCTATTGATAATTCTCCTGTAAAATTAAAATAAGGTAGTGTTGTAACAATAATCATCCATATTGTATAAAACACAATTTGAAACGCAGAAGCATTATCCCTTTTACCACTTGGCAACATTTTAAAACCAGCATTCCTATAGTCATCATGTGAGACCCATCCAATTGCCCAAAAATGTGGAAATTGCCAAAAGAATTGAATCATAAAAAGAATCCCTGTTTCAATTGAAAATCTATCTGTAACTGCAACCCATCCTAACATAAAGGGAATAGCTCCAGGAATAGCTCCAAAGAAAACAGATAAGGGGGTTATAGGTTTTAAGGGTGTGTATAGAGCTAAATAAATAATCATTGATATCAGCCCAAAGATTGCTGTTCTAAAATTGATTATATATAACATAGTTAATCCTAATAAGCTGAGAAAGAGACATATAATAAGTGCTTGATTAACTGTCATTAAACCGCTGGGAAGGGGCCTTGAAGATGTTCTAATCATCAATGCATCTCTTCTTCTTTCAATTATTTGATTTAAACCATTTGATGAGCCAACTACAAAAAACCCGCCTATAATAAGGAGTAGAAATGTAGTTAATGAAAACACATCAAAGGCAATCAAATATGAACAAACTGATGAAAAAACAACACTTAAAGAGAGTCTGTGTTTTATTAAAATAAGAGTTTTAGAAAATAAAGACTTTTGCTTTATATTAAAAGTGTCAGACATTAATCTATCTATATTAGGAAATATCCTTTATTGAAGTCTGAAAGTAATTGGTATACTAAAAGGAACCCTCACAGCTCTTCCTCTTTGCTTTCCTGGTGTCATTTGAGGTAGTCTGCTTATAATTCTTTGTGCTTCATTTTCAAGGTTTTTGTCTGGCCCCCTCATTCTAATATTGGTGATAGAACCATCTTTATCAATAATAAAGTTGACGTAAACTCTACCTTGAATACCCATTTCCTGAGCAATTTCAGGGTATCTAAAATTTCTTCTTACGTGTTGATTAATTTTATCTTGAAAGCAATCTCTTCTCTGAGACTTAGCAACAGATTCACAACCAGGAAAAATTGGAACATCCTCAATTACAGCAAAAGGAACATCTATATCTTCAAATTCTTCTTCAACTTCAATATCTTCAATTATTATTTCATCCTGATTAGTTTCTGTTGACTCTATTACAGTTTCTTCAACCTCCTCTTCGTCCTCAACAACCTCTATTACCTCCGGAGCAGGTGGGGGTGGAGGTGGTGGTGGTGGAGTTTTTAACTGTTCTGTGATAGGAATATCTTCATCATCATCTTCAAGCATATCTAAAGCAGCAAGGTCAAAAACTTTTTCATATGTTTTGTACTCAATAGCACCCCAAGTGACACCTAAAACAAGTGTAAGACCTATTACAAAATATAGATTCCTGTCTTTATTTAAATCAGCTTTTGGATTTTTTTTCGCTTGCATTGAACAATTTTTTAAATGCTAATCTATAAAAAAATATACTTATTTCATATAGATAATTAATTCTTTATTTTTTTTAACTACCTATTAAATTTTTATATTCTTCATAACTCATAAGATTGTCAATATCAGATGGATTTGAAACCTCAACCTTTATTATCCAGCCTTCACCATATGGGTCATCATTTACAACTTCAGGATTATCTTCAAGAGAAGGATTAACATCAATAACTTTACCATTTACAGGCATGAATAAATCTGAAACAGTTTTAACTGCTTCAACTGTTCCAAATACATCGTTGGAATTAATCTCGGCACCTAATGTATCAATTTCAAGGTACACAATATCACCAAGTTCACTTTGAGCAAAATCTGTAATACCAACAGTCGCAATATTACCATCTAATTTAACCCACTCATGCTCTTGGGTATATCTAAGTTCTTCTGGAACATTCATATTATAATTTATTTAATGATTGTTTAATTAATTCTTGAAGCTCTATTTCTTTATTTTCAAAATAAATTTTATTAACTATTTTTTCTGATTTGGATTTATTAAAGCCTAAGACTGATAAAGCTAGTATCGCTTCTTTCTTTATGTCATAACTTTCACCTGATAAATCTAAATATTTTTTATCAAATAATTCTACTTTGTCTTTCAATTCTATTATTAATCTCTGAGCAGTTTTTAATCCAATTCCTTTAATTGATTTTATTCTTTCTACATCTTCAGACCATACTGCATCTTGAATTTCATTTGGAGAAATTGATGATAAAATTGTTCTTGCGGTACTAGGACCAATTCCAGAAATTGATATTAGTTGTTGAAATATAGCTCTCTCTGACTCTTCTCTAAATCCAAACAATACATCAGAGTCTTCTTTTCTTTGAAGATATGTGTAAATTTTAATGTTTTTATCATTTGGAATTCTCTCATAGGTATTAAGAGATATATTTATTTCATAACCTATTCCGTAAGATTCAATTACAATCTTTGTGGGTGTTTTTTCAATTAGTTCTCCTTTGATATATGTAATCATTAATTTATAATTTTTCTTTCATTTGCATCAATAACTGATATTGCAGCCATATTTACAATCTCATCAACTGATGCTCCTAGTTGTAAAATATGAATTGGTTGATTTAAACCAATAAGAATAGGTCCAACAGAAACTGCACTGTCCAATTCTTTAATTATTTTGTATGTAATATTAGCAGAATCTAGGTTTGGAAATATTAAAGTATTAACCTTTCTGCCATTGAGAATTGAAAATGGAAATCTATTTTTTAACATTTCTTTATTTAAGGCAAAATCTGATTGAATAGGACCATCAACAATCAACTCAGGAAAATCTTTGTGAAGAATTTTTACAGCTTTTGAAACTTTTTTAGCTTCATCAAAGTTTGATGAACCAAAGTTTGAGTAAGATAAAATTGCAATTACAGGTTCAATACCAAGTCTCTTAACAACTTTTGCTGTATCAACAGCAATCCTTGCAATCTCTTTGTGATTAGGATTAATATTCAATGAGGTATCCGAGCAAAATAAAGGGCCTTTTTTTGTAATCATTAAGTTAGTAGCTGCAACTTTTTGAACATTTTTTGCTTTACCAATAGATCTTATAAGAGGAACAAAAACAGACGGATAACTTTTCGAATATCCTGAAAGCATACAATCAGCATCTTTGTTTTCTACCATCATTGCTCCAAAATAATCCCTTCCCCTTAAAAGTCTTTTTATATCATCTAATGTTTTTCCTTTTCTCTTAAGTTTCTTAAAGAGTATTTTAGAATAATTTTCAATTCTGTCTTTGTTAATTCTATCATTTGGATCAATTATTTCAACATCCTCATTGAATTCCAAGAATTCCTTTAGTTCTTCAATAACTTTTTTTCCACCTAACAGAATTGGTTCAGCTATATTTTCTTCTAAACAAATCTGTGCAGCTTTTAAAACATCCATATGATCCGCCTCAGCAAAAACAAGTTTTTTATTTTTAGCTTTTCTTGCACGTCTGTGAATAATCCTAATTAATTTTTGATTATTATTTAACCGCTCCTCTAAAACTTCCTTGTATTTATCCCAATCAGCTATTGGTTCCTGAGCAACACCAGATTCCATAGCTGCTCTTGCAACAGCTGGCGGAATTTCACTAATAAGTCGTGGATCAAATGGTTTTGGTATAATATAGTCTTTTCCAAAAAGAAGTTTTGTTTCTTCGTATGCAATATTCACTTGCTCTGGCACTGGTTTTTTTGCAAGTTCAGCTAAAGCAATTACAGCAGCTTTTTTCATTTCCTCATTTATTTTGGTTGCCCTTACATCAAGAGCTCCTCTAAATATAAATGGAAAGCCAAGAACATTATTTACTTGGTTTGGAAGATCCGATCTACCTGTAGCAAATATTATATCATCTCTGACTGATATAGCAGTATTGTAATCTATTTCAGGATCAGGGTTTGCCATTGCAAAAACAATGGGATCTTTTGACATTGATTCAAGCATCTTTTCTGATAAAATATTAGCCATAGATAGGCCAATAAAAACATCTGCATTTTCCATTGCTTCTTCAAGAGAGTTAATTTTCCTTTTTGTAATAAATAACTTTTTATCATCGGAGAGACCTGTCCTTGATTGGTTTATTACACCCTTACTATCAGTCATTATAATGTTTTCAAGTTTTGCTCCAAAAGATATGTACAACTTAGTACAGGCAATTGCAGCTGCACCTGCTCCAGATACGACTATTTTTACATCCTTAATATTTTTATTGACTAATTCAAGTGCATTTAATAAAGCTGCGGCTGATATAATTGCTGTACCATGTTGGTCATCATGCATAACAGGAATATCTAAATCATTTATTAGTTCTCTTTCAATTTTAAAGGCTTCAGGTGCTTTAATGTCTTCAAGGTTAATTCCACCAAAAGTTGAAGATATAGACTTTACAACACTTATAAATTTATCTGGATCTTTTTCATCAATCTCAATGTCAAAAACATCAATATCAGCAAAAATTTTAAACAAAAGAGCCTTCCCCTCCATTACAGGCTTTGATGCACTAGGTCCAATATCACCAAGACCCAAAACAGCTGTTCCATTTGTAATAACAGCAACTAAATTTGATTTATTAGTATACTTATATACGTTTGAAGGATCTTCATCAATCTCCTGACAAGGAATTGCTACTCCGGGAGAATATGCAAGAGCTAAATCTCTTTGTGAATTATATTTTTTTGTTGGAACTACCTCAATTTTTCCAGGCCTAGGCTTTGCATGATAAACTAATGATTCTCTTCTATCTGATCTCTTTGTCATAAGGATGAATTATAACCAAATATAAATTATTAATTAAATAAATTATTCTGATTGTTTTTATTTCTTCCAAGATGATTATATGCCTTTTCTGTAACCTGTCTTCCTCTAGGTGTTCTAACAATAAAGCCCTGTTGAATTAGGAAAGGTTCATAAACTTCTTCAATCGTTTCTGAATTCTCAGAAAGTGATGTGGATAATGTAGAAATTCCAACAGGACCTCCATTATATTTTTCTATTATAGTCTCGAGAATTTTATTATCCATTTCATCAAGACCATTTTTATCAACATTTAAAGAACTTAAAGCATACTTTGTAATCTCAAGATCAATTTTTCCATCACTTTTAATTTGAGCAAAATCTCTAACTCTTCTAAGCAAAGAATTAGAAATTCTTGGGGTACCACGACTTCTTCTGGCAATTTCAAAACAAGACTCACTATCAATAGACAAGCCTAATATATTTGAACTCCTCTCAACAATTTTTGACAAAAGTTTATCATCATAATGTTCAAGTCTATTTGAAATAGCAAACCTTTCTCTCATTGGATTAGTTAAAAAACCAGACCTAGTGGTTGCTCCAACAAGTGTAAATGGATTTAAATTTAACTGAACTGTCCTAGCATTTGGTCCAGATTCAATCATGATATCAATTTTATAATCCTCCATTGCAGAATATAAGTACTCTTCAATTACGGGACTTAGTCTATGAATCTCATCAATAAACAGTATATCTCTTTCTTCAAGACTTGTAAGTAATCCAGCTAAATCTCCTGGCTTGTCAATTACTGGACCAGATGTAACCTTTAAACCTACATTAAGTTCATTTGCTAAAATGTGAGCTAATGTTGTTTTTCCAAGACCAGGCGGTCCATGAAATAATGTGTGATCAAGTGCATCATTTCTTTGATTTGATGCCTCAACAAAAACTTTAAGGTTTTTAATAATTGACTCTTGACCAATAAAATCAGAAAATTTAGGAGGTCTTAAAGCCTTATCAAATTCAATATCATTTTCCTGATTCATATTCATTATATCAAATATACACTAATTGTGTAATTTGAGATCATGATAAAAACTAATGCTGAAGCTCTTTCTCACCTTTTTTTAAAGGAACATTTTGAGGGACAAAATCCTCTTTAGAACCAGGTTTAGAATAATCGTAAGCCCATCTAAAAACATGAGGGATTTTACCTGGCCAGTTTCCATGAATATGTTTAATTGGAGCTGTCCATTCTAGCGTGTTAGACTTCCATGGATTCTGCTCAGCTTTCTTCCCATAATACATACTATTAATAAAATTATACAAGAAAATAATTTGTGCAGCACCAGCTAAAAGTGCAAACAATGTAATTATGACATTAATGTTTGCAACATCATCAAAATATGGGAAGTTAGTATTTGTATAGTATCTTCTTGGAAGACCAGCCATACCAATAAAATGCATTGGAAAAAATACACCGTATGCACTAATTGCAGTAATCCAAAAATGTACATATCCAAGTGTTTTATTCATCATTCTACCAAACATTCTCGGATACCAGTGGTAAACTCCAGCAAATAAACCATAAAGAGCAGAAATTCCCATTACTAAATGGAAGTGTGCTACAACAAAATATGTATCATGTAGGTTGATATCAAGTGCACTATCTCCAAGAATAATTCCAGTTAAACCACCTGTTATAAATGTAGAGACAAGTCCAATAGCAAATAACATTGCAGGATTAAATTGAATGTTACCTTTCCATATAGTAGTTATATAATTAAACGCTTTAACAGCTGACGGGATAGCAATTAATAAAGTTGTAAATGTGAATACAGATCCAAGAAAAGGATTCATTCCAGTTACAAACATATGGTGACCCCAAACTATTGTTGATAAAAATGCAATAGCAAGGATTGATCCTACCATTGCTCTATATCCAAAGATTGGCTTACGAGCATTAGTTGCAATCACTTCAGATGCTATTCCTAAAGCAGGTAAAAGTACAATATATACTTCCGGGTGTCCAAGGAACCAAAAAAGGTGTTCAAATAAAACTGGAGAACCACCTTGATAATGTAATACTTCTCCCTGGATAAATATATCCGATAGGAAAAAAGAAGTACCAAAACTTCTATCCATTATTAATAATAATGCTGCAGACAAAAGTACTGGAAAGGATACCACGCCTATAATTGCAGTAACTAAAAATGCCCATACAGTTAAAGGAAGTCTTGTCATTGTCATTCCCTTGGTCCTCAAGTTTAAAACAGTAACAATATAGTTTAATGCAGCAAGTAAAGATGATGCAATAAAAAATGCCATTGATACTAACCATAAAGTCATACCAGCAGCAGATCCAGGTTGAGCCTGAGGTAATGCACTAAGAGGTGGATATATTGTCCAACCAGCTGCAGCTGGTCCAGCTTCAACAAACAGTGATGCTATCATTAATGCAGAAGAAATGAAAAACAACCAGTAAGAAATCATATTTAAAAATCCAGAGGCCATATCTCTAGCACCTATTTGTAAAGGAATAAGTAGATTGCTAAATGTTCCACTTAATCCAGCAGTTAATACAAAGAACACCATTATTGTACCATGAATAGTTACTAATGCTAGATAAACATTAGGATCCATTACACCATCTGTGGCCCATTTACCAAGTAACACATCAAAAATTCCAAAAGATTCTTCTGGCCATGCAAGCTGAAGTCTAAATAAAAGTGACATAGCTATACCAACAATACCCATTATCAATCCAGTTATTAGATATTGTTTAGATATCATTTTATGATCGATACTAAAGATATATTTAGTTATGAAAGTTTCCTTAGGATGATGGTCGTCATGACCATGATCATCATCATGGGATTCAATAACAACATCCTTTTTTTCAGTAATATCAAGCTCGATATCTGTTCCAACTATTTTAGCTCTTCTGTTACCTTTGTTTGCCATTTCGTTTTATTTCTATTGAACAAATTCTTTAAATGTAGGTTGATCATCTAACCACCTATTAAATTCTTCTTCAGTTTCAACAATTATTTTCATCTGCATATTGTAGTGAGAAGCCCCACAAATTTTATTACATAAAAGTAGAAAATCAAATTCATATGGGTCGAGAGGGAAGTCACCACTAGCAACTAAATCTTCACTTTTATCAAATCTAATCTTATTGATTTTTCTTACCTTTTCAACGATTTCAGGCCTTAATCTCATTTCCTGAGTTGTTACATTAGGAATAAATGCAAACTGATTAATCATTCCAGGAACTGCATTCATTTGCGCCCTAAAATGAGGCATATATGCTGAATGAAGTACATCTTGAGATCTAATTCTAAATACAACTTCTCTATTTACTGGAAGATGTAGTTCTTGAACCACAATATCATCATCTCCATTTCTGTCAGTAGGATCTATACCAACCAAGTTTTTTCCATCAAAATCTTGAAGGAAACGAACATTAGCATCACCTAAAACACCATCTTCTCCTGCATATCTTGCTTTCCAATTAAACTGTTGAGCATATAATTCTACAACAAGAGCATCATCATTTTCCTCAATTGTCATAATATCCACCCAAGTAAATAATCCGTATAATATTAACCCTGCAAGAGCTATTGTTGGTATAATTGTCCAGACACCCTCCAGAAATGTACTATCTGCAAAAAATAAAGCTTTTCTTTTTTTATTACCTCTATATTTAAATGCAAAATAATGGAGCAAAGCTTGAGTAATAGTTTGAACAAAAAAGATAACAGCAAATGAAAACCATAGTAAGTTATCATAGTTTTCTCCATGAACAGATGCAGATTCAGGAAGCATCACGTCACCCCACTGATAAAAAGAAAAAATAGTTAATGCATATATAAATATTAAGAAAAGGAACATTAATTTTCCTTGCATATCGTTATCCTTATCAGATGCAATTTCACTATCATCATAATCGGCAGGTTTAGATAGCTCTAAAATTTTGGTAAGTTGCCAAACTGCAATTGAAATTAAAATTAATGATGTTAGAACTAGTAATATTGTCATTTTAATCTAAATTATAATATTGGAATGTTTTACTTTCTTCTATAAACGGATCACCTTTAGCCAAAATTGGTGCTTTTGAAATGGCTCTAAACACTACATACAAAAATACACCAAGGAAGAACATGAATCCACCAATTTCTGCAGGCCCAAATGACCACATATCTCCAACAGCTGACGGCATAATCATGTTATAAACATCTATATAATGACCTATTATAATTACAATACCTGTTAAAATTACAATAAAGTTAGTCTTCTTAAAATCACTATTCATAAGAACAATTAATGGGAATATAAGGTTTAACACTACCATTCCAAAAAACAAGAAATTATAGTCTTCAATTCTTGTTATAAAATATGTTACCTCCTCAGGAATATTTGAGTACCAAATAAGCATAAATTGAGAGAACCATAGATATGCCCAAAAAATACTGACTCCAAACATGAATTTAGCCAAGTCATGTATATGACTATTATTTACAAACTCTAAATAATTTTTTGATTTTAAATAGATCGTAATTAGCGCTATAGTTGTTATACCTGAAACAAACATACCAGCAAAAACATACCAACCAAAAAGGGTACTGAACCAATGAGGATCAATAGACATGATCCAATCCCATGACATCATTGACTCTGAAACCAAAAAGAATACCAGGAATCCAGCAGAAAACTTAAATAATTTTTTATGAACACTTATATCATTGTTCTCATCTTGCTGAAGTGAAAGTCTTCTTGTTATCTCTCTATAAATAACCCAACCTGCTACATATATAATTGCACGTACAAAAAAGAAAGGAATATTTAGATATCCTATTTTATTTCTGATAATCTCATCATGTGCAACCACTTCTGGATCCATCCATATAAAAAGATGATTAAATTTCAATGCTGAAAAACCTAGAATAATTAACACGAATACACATCCTAAAAATAAGTAGCCTGTAATTCCTTCCATTATTCTGTATAATACAATTGACCAACCAGCTTGAGAAGCTCTTTGAATAGCATAGAAAGCTAATACTCCAAGAGAAATCATCATGAAGAATAATGCGGGTACATAAATTGCTGCCCATGGCTTGTTATGTAACTGATTAAAGACATGTTTGTCATGATCATATTCATGACCACTCGATTCGTATCCATGGTCAGAATCTCCATAATCTGACTCTCCATAACCAGAGCCTCCATGGTCAGAATCTCCGTGATCTGACTCTCCATAAACAGAGCCTCCATGGTCAGAATCATGACTCATACTTGCAACAATTTCTTTTGCTTCTTCAACAGTCGAAGGGGCTGAATAAAAGCCATATAAAATTCCAAGAAGTCCAATTAGAATTAAGCTAATAGAAAGTACTTTAATTTGATTTGAAAATTTATAATCTTTATACATTAATTACTTTTTTGTTCTTCTCTTAGTTCCATTACATATTGTGCAATCTGCCATCTTTCTTCTTCATTGACCTGTCCTGCATGAGAACCCATTGCGTTTATACCATACATAAGTACATGATAGATACTACCTGGAGTAATTTCTCTATCTATATATGCAGGTATTCCTAAAAACTTTTCTCTTTGTGCTAAAATCCCCATTCCATCTCCTTTATCTCCATGACATACAGAACAATAAATCTCGTAGAGCTCTTTACCTTGGCTTCTATTATAATCATTAACTTCCAGAGGAGATATTAATTGAGCTTTTGCAAGTTCATAACCTTCATTTGAATCTTCATAATCATAAGGCTCCCATCCTCTTGCTATAGATCCCTCTGGTGGAAGCTGAGCTTCGATTCCATTAGAAAACGCTTCAGACTCAACATATGTTTCATATGCTAAAGACTCATACATATCTGGAAAGTATTGAAAGTTAGGTTTTGATGGATCAAAACATGATGTAAGTAGAATACTTATGGAAAAAATTAATATTAAACTATTTCTCATCTTCATCTTTATTTATTACATCTATGGAAATTGCACCAAGTTTTTTTAACATAGTCTTTGTATTTGCAACATTTGTTCCTATCTCCATATCAATCAAAAATTTATCATCAGTAGTTGATGGGTGAGGATTCTCTGCCTTTTTGAATGGCCATAATTTACTTTTTAAATAAAAAGTTATTACCATTAAATGAGCAGCAAAAAATACTGTCATCTCAAAAATTATTGGTACAAAAGAAGGTATATTCTCAATTAAAGTAAAGCTTGGTTTTCCACCTATATTTTGAGGCCAATCAACAATCATAATATAATTCATCATCATTATTGCAACGGTAAAACCAATGCACCCATAAATAAATGTTGCAATAGACATATTAGTTGGCTTAAGCTTCATTGCTTTATCAAGTCCATGAACTGGAAATGGTGTATATATTTCATTAATATGAATTTTACTTTTTACTATCTGCTTTACAGCGTCTAGTAGAATATCATCATCATCAAACAAAACATGTAAGCTTTTTGAACTCATTTTTTATCTCTTAATTTTTTATAATTCTCTCCTGATGATTTAAGAATTGTTTTTACTTCAGATTGAGCAACAACTGGGAAACTTCTAGCGTAAAGTAGAAACAATACAAAAAAGAATCCTATGGTTCCAATAAAAATTCCAATATCAATAAAAGTTGGTGAGAACATTGTCCATGACGATGGTAGATAATCTCTATGAAGAGATGTAACAATAATCACAAATCTTTCAAACCACATCCCAACATTTACAACTATTGAAATTACGAATGACCATATTATACTTGTCCTGATCTTCTTAAACCACATAACTTGTGGTGATACAACATTACATGACATCATTAAAAAATAAGCCCACCAATAAGGACCCGTTGCTCTATTTAAAAATGCATATTGTTCATATTCAACTCCAGAGTACCAAGCTATAAAAAGTTCAGTAATGTATGCACAACCTACAATTGAACCAGTAATCATAATTACAATATTCATCATCTCAATATGTTGAACAGTAATGTAACTTTCTAGCCTAGATACCTTTCTCATTATAATCAATAATGTTTGAACCATAGCAAATCCTGAAAATATTGCACCTGCAACAAAGTATGGAGGAAAAATTGTTGTATGCCAACCTGGAATTACAGATGTAGCAAAATCAAACGATACAATTGTATGAACAGATAAAACAAGAGGAGTTGCAAGTCCTGCTAACACCAAAGAAACCTCTTCAAACCTTTGCCAATCTTTTGCTCTTCCAGACCACCCAAAACTTATTAAACTATAAATTTTCTTTTGAAAAGGTTTAACAGCTCTATCCCTAATCATTGCAAAATCAGGAAGTAGACCAGTCCACCAAAATACTAATGAAACTGTTAAATAAGTAGAAATGGCAAAAACGTCCCATAAAAGAGGGGAGTTAAAGTTTACCCACAGAGATCCAAACTGATTAGGAATTGGAAAAAACCAATAAATAAGCCAAGGTCGACCCATATGAATTACAGGAAATAGTCCTGCTTGAATAACTGAGAATATTGTCATTGCTTCTGCAGATCTATTAATACCCATTCTCCATTTCTGTCTAAATAGTAATAATACCGCAGAAATTAAAGTTCCAGCATGACCAATACCAACCCACCAAACAAAATTTGTAATATCCCATGCCCAACCAACTGTTTTATTAAGACCCCAAGTTCCTATTCCAGTTCCAATTGTATAAATTATACATCCAACACCCCACATAAATGCAGCCATGGATATTCCAAATGCAATCCACCAGTCCTTATTAGGAGGAGTCTCTATTGGCCTAGCAATATCTTCTGTTATATCATGATAACTCTTGTCTCCGAGGACTAAAGGTTTTCTTATAGGAGCTTCATAATGTGATGACATATACTATACTTTTTTACTATTAGTTACCTTAACTTGATATAAAACATTAGGTTTTGTTCCTATACTCTCAAGGAGTCTGTATGCTCTATCTTTTTGATTTAATTCAGAAATTTTACTGTCTTTATCATTGATATCTCCAAAAACAATTGCACCATCACTACATGCGTTTGAACATGCTGTTTGGAATTCTCCATCCACAACTCTTCTACCATCTTTTTTTGCATCAAGTATAGTTTTCTGAGTCATTTGGATACAAAGAGAACATTTTTCCATTACACCTCTTCCCCTAACATTTACATCAGGATTTAGAACCATTCTTCCAAGATCGTTATTCATATTATAGTCAAATTCATCATTTTCTGCATATGCAAACCAATTGAATCTTCTAACTTTATATGGGCAATTATTTGCACAATAACGAGTTCCCACACATCTATTATAGGCCATCTGATTTTGTCCTTGTCGACCATGAGATGTAGCAGCAACAGGACATACAGTTTCACATGGAGCATGGTTACAATGTTGACACATTACTGGTTGAAAAACTACCTTAGGATTTTCAGCAGCAGTTTCCAATTTAGTTTGGGTAGCCCTATATTCTCTAAATCCAGATGTTCCTTCTTTGGCTTTTACATCTCCTTCAAAAGTATCCTCAGATGAAAAATACCTATCAATTCGAAGCCAGTGCATATCTCTTGACTTACGTACTTCTTCTTTACCAACAACTGGAACATTATTTTCTGCATGACAAGCAATAACACATGCACCACATCCATTACACGCATTTAAATCAATAGATAAGTTAAAGTGGTGACCTGTGGATCTATCAAATTCTCTCCAAATATCAACTTCTTTTGATGTAACTTTTGTCTCAATATGATTTTTAGATACCATAACAGTAGGATTCCAATAAGACTTTTCTTTAGAGTTATATGTATCGATATCAGTTTCTTTAATAATTTCATCTCTACCCATCATAGTATTATGTAGCTGAATACATGCAAACTCATGATCACCTTTTACCTTGGAAATACTAATCGTTTGAGTTTTAGAGAAGTTATTATAAAAGGTATATGCATTAACACCTACTTTCATAACATCTTTCATACCTTCAGTTTTTCCGTATCCAAATGCTAGACCGACAGTTCCATTTGTTTGACCAGGTTGAATTAAAACAGGAACTTTTAATTGATTCTTACCGTCAGAAATATTAGCATAACTACCATTTAAAGCACCGTTCGAAACATTATAATTTTTCAAACCAAGTTTATTTGCATCAGAAGCTGACATAGTTAAATAATTATCCCAAGAAACTCTAGTTATTGGATCAGGAAACTCCTGAAGCCATGGATTAGAGGATTGTGAACCATCTCCTATTCCAGTTTTAGAGTAAAGAACAAGAGAAAATTCTTCAGAACTATCTTCACTTGTTGAAGAAATACTAGAAGATAACTTTCTAGGTCTTAAATTAAAACTTGTAAAATCATTATAAAAACCATCTTGTAAAGATTTACCCCATGTTTTACCTTTAAGAATATTATTTTGCCAATTTGACTTGATTCTTTCATAAAAATTTTCATTTGACCCTAAAAGCTTTAAGAAAAAGTCCTGAAATTGAATTGTATCAAAAAGAGGTCTAATTGTAGGCTGAGCTAGTAAAAAATTACCTTTTTTAAACTCGTAATCTCCCCAAGACTCTAAATAATTGTTAGAGGCTGCAACATACATAGCAGACTTTGCTGTCTCATCTTCTTTTTCAGAGAATACAAGTGAGAACTCGAGATTTTGAAAAGATTGTTTGACTGATTCTGAATTTGGAAGTGAATAAAGTGGATTTACACCTGATGTAATAACTCCAGAGATTTTACCTGAATTTAATTCAGAGATAAATTCACTCAATTCAAAATTATTACCTTTTCTAATCAATCTTGGATTATTTATATCTATAGCTTCAGAATTAATGGACCTATTTATTTGAAGAATTAGTTCTTGAACTTCAACATCGTCAACTCCTGATACAACAACTGATTTATTTGGTGAGCTAAGAATTCTTTCAATTGATAGGTCAATATATTTATCAATTTCTGGTGTCAGAGAGCCATTTAAATCGACACTACCTGTTATTCTAGAATGAATCCTTGAAATAATTTTTTTTAGCTGACTAGGCTTAGCAGGTACTCTATCATCAGCATTTGAACCAGTTAACGTCATGTTGGATTCAAATTGAAGATGGTATGACATTGTTTTATTATTAGATTTATCTGGAACTCTTGTCTTGGTATATCCAGCAGAATATCCTCCACCCTGCCAATCAGATAAAAAATCAGCATCAATTGAGATAATATTTTCAGCTTTTGAAAAATCATAATCAGCCATTGCTCTTATACCATATATATTTTCAAAGGCATCTAAAACTGTTGAATCTGAAATAGTATCATAGATCACATGACTTACATTGGGATACTCATCTAAAAGTTCATTTATAATATTATTTGTAGTAGGGCTTGGGTATGTCTGAGTTAGTAATACAACTTTTTTCTTTTGATCTTTAAAGTTTTGCAAGCTCACTTTTACAAGGTTAATCATTGTGTCCCAGTCAGTGTATTCTCCAGAAATCTTTGGACCTTGAATTCTATTAGCATCATATAGAGATAATACTGAGGCATGAACCCTTGCATTAGCATCTCCAAAGCTTGAAGCATCTCTGTTACTCTCAATTTTGATTGGCCTTCCTTCTCTAGTTTTAACTAAAATACTGCTGAAGTCGTTACCATCAGCAATAGTTGTTGCATAGTAATTAGCAACACCGGGAATTATTTGCTCAGGCTGAACAACATAAGGAACAGATTTAATTACAGGTCCTTCACAACCTGCTAATGCAGCTGCTGCTGAACTAAAACCAACATACTTTAAAAAATCTCTTCTTGAGGCACCATCATTTTCTTGTTTTGAGTTAACAGGAAGTTTCTCAACAAATTCATTATTTTCAAGTCCCTCAACTATAGTACTTTCACTATTTAGCTGCTCAATTCCTTTCCAATATAATTTTTTACTTTTCATTTTAATAGTGACATTTTGCACACTCAATTCCCCCAAGTTGTGCTACAGTTAATTTTTCAACACCATATTTTTTTGAAAGCTCTTCATGAATTCTTTGGTAGTATTCATTATTCTTATCAACATTACTCTCCCTATGGCAATCAATACACCATCCCATAGTTAACGGAGAATACTGATACATAATTTCCATCTCTTCTACAGGTCCATGACATGTTTGACATTCTATTTTTGCAACTTGTGCATGCTGAGCGTGATTGAAGTATACAAAATCCGGAAGATTGTGAATTCTAACCCATTTAACTGGTTTTGTATTACCCGTATACACTTGATTCTGTTCATCCCATCCTACAGCACTGTAAAGTTTTTTTATTTCATTAGTGTAAAAGTCTCTGGTATATCCATTTTCAAGATCTTCCTCACCGTTATATTCAGCAATATACTCATGACAATTCATACATACATTCAATGAAGGTATACCAGAATGTTTTGAAACTCTTGCAGAAGAATGGCAATACTTACATTCAATTTGATTTGCTCCAGCATGTATTTTATGTGAGTAATGAATTGGTTGAATTGGAGCGTAACCTTGATCAATTCCAACTTGCATAAGATATCCATAGGTAAAATATGCACTTGATAGTAAAAATCCTATAACCAAAATAAAAATCAAAAATTGATTTTTAACAATTGTTTGCCATAAAGGTGTAATATTTCTTTTTGTATCTGTTTCAATTTTTAAGCCACTTGCATTAGCAATCTTTATAAGTGTCCTTTGAACTAGAAAAAGCATTACTATTAGAATAGTAAATATCAGTATGGTAACCGCTAAAATTATATTAAGAGAAATACTTGAACCTTGACTAGAGGACTCAGTATTTATAGCAGATGTATTAGTTGGAGGTGGTGGGGTAAAACTTGTATAGGCTAAAATATTATCAATCTGTTCATCTGAGAATTGTGGATAATTTGTCATTACCGCACGATTATATTCCTCCCAAATTGCTACAGCTTGAGGGTCACCATCTTTTATCATCTGTGAACCGTTTCTGATCCAACGGTACAACCATTCTTTATCGTATTTTTCAGTAACTCCACTTAATGCTGGACCTACTGCCTTTCTGTTGAGTTGATGGCAAGCAGCACAATTAGCATTGAACAAACTTTTTCCAGCCTGAATATCTGCCTCTTGTGAAATACTTAGAAAAGGGAAAAGAAGTACTGTTAAAAAAATTCTTTTTATAAGTAGCATTCGCAGGGGGGCAATTAAATTTTTGATCATTATGTTAAAGTGTTTTAAAACCACTTTTTTAACAGCACAAATTTACATCATAAACACCATTTTAAAAACTCTAAAATGAACAATTATTTAATTTATAATGATTCTAAATAAGATATAAGTGCAATTTGTTAAATTTGATAAAATTAGTGATGGAAAAGTTTAGATTTTTAACAGTTATATTCCTATTATCATTTTCAATCTGGAACATTTCTGCTCAAGATGAAGATGTTTTTTATGGTGATTCATTAACTAAAAAATTCTTTAAGATCAAAAAAGATTTTAGCAAAAGAAATTTTGAGTCAAGCTATTACACAATTCAAATATTTTATGGCAGTCTGAATGAAGCAGATTCAATTTACAATGATTTTAAATTAAACTATGAAGACATTGAGTCTAAACTAATATTTGAGACCCCAAATTATAAAGTAAGAATAGGTAAATATAAGGACATAAATGTTGCAGCTCAAAACCTCGAGAAAATTAGGAGGATTTACCCTGGATCTTTTATTATAAAACTCTCTGGTTTATAATTTTTTCTTCACAGCAATTTCTTGATAGCATTTAATTAAGTCACCCACTTCAAGATCATTAAAATCATTTATTTGTATACCACAATCATATCCTTTAGCAACTTCCTTTACGTCATCTTTAAATCTTTTTAAAGAGAGTAATTTACCATCAAATACTTGTTCATCGCCTCTTAAAACCTTAACACTTGCATTTCTAATAATCTTTCCTGAGGTAACCATACAACCAGCAATTGTTCCAATTCTTGAAATCTTAAAAATGTCTCTAACCTCAGCTTCACCAGTATTTTCTTCTTTCATTTCAGGAGAAAGCATTCCTTCCATTGCATCTTTTAAATCATTAATTGCATCATATATAATTGAATATGATCTGATGTCAATTTGTTCTTTATCAGAAAGTTTTCGTGCACTCTGAGTTGGTTTAACATTAAATCCTATAATTACAGCATCAGAAGCTGAAGCAAGAAGTACATCTGACTCAGTAATTGCACCAACAGCTTTAAAAATAATATTAACTTGAATCTCTTCAGTAGAGAGGTTTTGAAAAGAATCTGTTAACGCCTCAACTGAACCATCAACATCACCTTTAATTATAACATTGAATTCTTGGAAGTCTCCAATCGCTATTCTTCTTCCAATCTCATCAAGTGTTAAATGTTTTTGTGTTCTTACACTTTGTTCTCTAACAAGTTGAGTTCTTTTAGCTGCAATTTGTTTTGCTTCTTTCTCATCTTCTAAAACCTTAAACTGATCTCCAGCTTGAGGGGCGCCATCTAGACCTAATACTGAGACAGGAGTTGAGGGTTTAGCAACTTCTAAAGAATTTCCACTCTCATCAAACATAGCCTTAACTTTTCCGCTTGTCTTTCCTGCTAAGATGTAATCTCCTATTCTAAGTGAACCATTTTGGACAAGGACTGTTGAAACATATCCCCTTCCTTTATCAAGGTAGGCTTCAAGAATAGCTCCAGATGATAATCTGTTTGGATTTGCCTTTAGATCCATTATTTCTGCTTCGAGAATAACTTTTTCAAGAAGTTCATCTATGCCGGTACCACTTATGGCAGATATATCTTGTGATTGAATTTTACCACCCCAATCTTCTACAATTAAATTCATAGATGCTAAAGATTCTTTAACTTTTTCAGGATTAGCCCCTTCTTTATCAATTTTATTAATTGCAAAAATAATAGGAACACCTCCAGCTTGAGCATGACTGATAGCCTCTTTAGTTTGTGGCATAATGTTATCATCTGCTGCTATAACAACAATTACTATATCTGTTATTTGAGCACCTCTTGCCCTCATAGCAGTAAAAGCTTCATGACCAGGTGTATCAAGGAAAGTAATTTTTTTTGAATTTACAGATACAGAATATGCCCCTATATGTTGTGTGATTCCACCAGATTCATCATCTACTACTGAAGATTTTCTTATATAATCAAGTAAAGAAGTCTTTCCATGATCTACATGACCCATTACAGTTACAATTGGAGGTCTTTCCCTAAGGTTCTCTAAATCATCTTCTGCTTGGAGCTCTTCTTTCTTTTCTTCAATATCAGTTTTTACAAAATCTAGCTCAAATCCAAACTCGTCGGCAACCACTGATAGAGTTTCTGCATCTAGTCTCTGGTTCATTGTTACCATAATTCCAAGACTCATACATGCAGATATTATATCATTTGAAGTAATCTCCATTAAAGTAGCAATCTCTCCAACTGTAATAAATTCTGTGATTTTTATAATCTTACTTTCTTCAGCTTGTTGAGCTAACTCTTCGTCACTTTTCAGTTTATGTTGATCTCTTTTATCTTTTCTGTATTTAGCTCCCTTAGACTTTGAAGATTTACCTTGAAGTTTTTCTAGAGTCTCCCTAATTTGTTTTTGAATTTCGTCATCAGTTGGTTCAACTTTTTGATTTAAATTTTTTGATTTATTATCCTTACTAAATTTATTAGCAAAATCTTTAGGCTGAGAAACATCTTTACTAATTCTTTTTCTTCTTCTTTTCTTGGATTCTTCAACTTGATCTTCTTTTTTCTTTATTGAATCTAAATCAATGACCTCACCTGTCTTTTTTAATCCAGTTAATTTTTGAAAATTTGTTTGAATTTTTGCTGAATCTACAGAATCATTTTTTTCTTCTTCTTTCTCAAACTTTTCTTGGACAGGGTCAGAAATATCAGTTTTAGATTCAGTTTCTTCTGAAGTTTCTTCTACAATATTTAATGTTTCAAGAGTTTTTTCTTCAATTTGTTCTTCAATAATTTGCTTTTCCTCAAGCTCTTTTTTCTTTTGAGTATTGATTTCTTCAAGCTTATCTTTATCTGACTTATCAGTTTGAAACTCTGTAAGAAGAAGCTTATAGGTTTCTTCATCTATCTTAGAGTTTGGCCTTGGTTCAATGATGATTTTTTTTGAATTAAGGAATTCAATAGCTCTATCTAAGGAGATATTTAATTCTTTTAAAACTTTATTTAACCTTATAGGTATCGACATATTATTTAATCTTCAAATTCTTCTTTTAAAATTTTTAAAACATCTTTTACTGTTTCTTCTTCAAGATCAGTTCTTTTGATAAGATCCTCTGCACTCAACTCAAGGACACTTTTTGCAGTGTCTAATCCAACTTTTCTAAATTCCTCAATCACCCAAGCATCAATTTCATCCTTAAACTCTTTAAGTTCTACATCTTCTTCTGCCCCTTCTCTGTAAACATCAATTTCATATCCGGTAAGCCTACCTGCTAATCTGATATTATGACCTCCTTTTCCAATTGCCCTAGAGACTTCATCTGGATTAAGATAAACCTGAACAGTCTTTTTTTCTTCGTCAATATTTAATGAATTAATTTTTGCAGGACTTAATGCTCTTGTAATATACAACTGAATATTATTCGTATAATTAATGACATCAATATTTTCATTACCAAGCTCTCTTACTATTCCATGTATCCTAGATCCTTTCATTCCAACGCAAGCTCCAACGGGATCAATTCTATCATCATATGAGTCAACTGCAACTTTTGCTTTTTCTCCAGGAATCCTTACTGCTTTTTTTATAGTAATTAGACCATCAAAAACTTCAGGAATTTCTTGCTCAAACAACTTTTCTAAAAATAGAGGAGATGTTCTAGAAAATATAATTCTAGGTTTATTACCTCTTAACTCAACATTCTCAATAACCCCTCTAACGTTATCACCTTTTCTAAAAAAATCTTTTGGTATCTGCTTATCTTTTGGCATAATCAATTCATTTCCATCGTCATCCAAAAGGATAACTTCCCTGGCTCTAACATGATGAACTTCAGCAGTAAAAATCTCACCAACTCTGTCTTTAAACTGGTTGTAAATATTATTACTGTCATGCTCAAAAACTTTTGCTACAAGATTTTGTCTTAGTGCTTGAATAGACCTTCTTCCAAGATCAATTAATTTGAATTCTTCTGAAACCTCTTCACCTACCTCAAAATCGGGCTCAATTTTTCTTGCTTGAGTTAATTCTATTTCCGCATTTGGATCCTCAACTTCACCGTCTTTAACTACTATTCTGTTCCTCCATATCTCAAGGTCTCCTTTGTCTGGATTTATAATTATGTCAAAGTTTTCATCTGTTCCAAATTTTCTAGTAAGTGTACTCCTAAAAACTTCCTCGAGAATAACCATTAAAGTTACTCTATCTATTAACTTTTCATCTTTGAATTCTGAAAAAGATTCTAATAATGATATATTTTCCATGTTCTTAAATTTATTTAAAAAAAAAGAGGGACATAATGTCGCCTCTGAAACTTTCAAAATGCTTGGCAAATTTATTATAAATTATTGATATAATAAAATTGTTGGCCTACTAGGGGTCGAACCTAGACTCTTCTGGACCAAAACCAGACGTGTTGCCAGTTACACCATAGGCCAATTAGCTGCAAATTTAAATTATTTTTTACTTTAAAAAATATATTTATGAAATTTCTTGAATATTACGAATAGGTAATGATTTTATGAGCAATAAATTAAGAATTACAGATACAGTAAAATATGATAATAAGAAAATCATAAGCGTTAAATTATAAGTAAGGCCAAATTGTTGGCTATAAATAATTGTTGTGATTCCAATAATTATTCTCAAAAATTCAAATGAAGTTGACCATTTAAATCCATCCATTATAGAAGTAGAGCTAAAAATAGTTGAAAAGATTAAGATTAAATATGCAGTTTTATCCGCTGAAGATATGTCTGAGAATGAAGTTAAAAACACAAATAGAATTATATTTTGCACAACAAAATGAAAGCCAGCGAATATTTTATGAATCAACTTATACTCTGGTTTATACTTTTTCTGACCATATACATTTTCAACTTTAGCTCTAGGTAATTTCTTTGTTACATCTTCTGGTCTCCAGCCCGTGGGCATAAACCATACTCTAAACTTATCCTTTAGATTATTTGTATACCAAGCGTCTTGAATTAAGAACCATAAATGTTGAAAATTTATCCAAATTGGATTCCAGGTCTCGACAGGCTTTAATGTCCCGTAGACACATGGCACATCATCAAGTTCTTCTTGAAAAGTTCCAAAGGCTCTATCCCAAACACAAAAAATTGCTGCAAGATTCTTATCAATATATTCTTTATTTATTGCATGATGAACTCTATGTTGTGAAGGAGTTACAAGAATATATTCTAACCAACCTAACTTTCCTATATGCTTTGTATGGTACCAAAATTGACCAAATAGATGAAGTGGTCCTAAAATAGAAATTA
>JAFMFH010000021.1 GCA_017856235.1 Flavobacteriaceae bacterium
AATAGTTTCCCTCTCTTCATACCCTGGCTCTCCAAAACTTACAGATGTATCCATCCAGCCTCTTGAAACATGAAGGTTTTCAAACTCAATAATTTTTTTTGATTTAGTCTTAATGTTATCTGCAATATCTACTATAAGACCTTCTTTTATCAATATATCTTTTGTTTTGAAATTTAAATTACTCTTATTATCTACTATTGTTGCGCCTTTTAAGAGTATGCTCATTTAGAAAAGAATTTAACAAAATTAAATAAACTTATTAATTCAATGGGAAAAAAATCATTAAAAATTTTCATAAACACCTAATCCAAATAAAGCAAAATCATATTTCACAGGGTCTTTTGGATCCATTTCTCTCAATTTTAAATTTATTTCTTGTACAGATTTTGAATCGTTAGTATTTCTTTCAAGCAAGCCTAGAAGTCTTGCAATTCTTCCTGTGTGAACATCTAATGGAAGTGAAAGCTCTGATTTTTCAATTTTACTCCACAAGCCAAAGTCTACTCCTTTTTCACTTGATCTTACCATCCATCTTAAAAACATATTAAATCTTTTAGCACTAGATCCATCAATGGGAGAGGGGAGGTGTTTTCTAGTTCTTAGTGGATGATCTAAACTAAAGAATATCTTTTTAAAAGTTGAAATACGCTCCTGTAAATCCTTTCCATTTGATTTGTTAGCTAGAATATCTTCTAGACCATTGTAATCTTTATAAATTTTTTTTAAGGAGACAACGAAATAATTTAAATCAGTAGTATTAAAGGTTCTATGAATTGATTCCTTTTCTTTATATAAGTCTTTATTAGTATGGTTTAAAATAAAATCAAAAGGTGAATTATCCATAAATTTGATAATTCGCTTTGCACTATTTATAATAGATTTTCTATTACCCCATGAAATTACAGATGTAATAAATCCTGATATCTCTATATCTTCTTTCTTGGTAAAAAAGTGAGGTATTAAAATAGGATCATCTTTAATAAATTCTAGACTTTCATATTGATAAGATTTTTCGTCAAGAAAATCTTTCAAATCTGGAATATTAAACTTTGATTTTACCATCAACTATTTGAAGTTTTCTGTCACACTTTTTAGCGTTTTCTGGATTATGAGTCACAATTACAATAGAACAATCATAATCATCTCTAAGTTTAAAGAATATATCAAATAAGATCTTTGAATTTTTCGAATCAAGATTACCTGTAGGTTCATCAGCAAAAATAATCTTTGGTTTATTTATCATTGCTCGAGCTATTGCAGCTCTTTGCTTTTCTCCTCCAGAGAGTGTATTAGGTTTTTTATATTTTAATTTATCTAAACCAAAATAGCTAATTAGGCTATTTGCATTGTCAGATACTTTACTGTCATTTTTAATCCATCCAGGAAGACAAATATTTTCCATGACATTTAGTTCTGGAATTAACTCATGGAACTGAAATACAAATCCAATCTTTGTGTTCCTAAGTTTAGATAAATCACCATTATTTAAATTAAAGACATTTTCACCATCAATAATTAATGATGAACTAGAGTTTTCATCCGGTTTATCAAGTGTACTAAGTATATTTAACAAAGTAGTTTTACCAGCACCAGAAGCACCTGATATTGCAATGATTTCAGACTTTTTTATTTCAATATAAATATCATCGAGAACTTTTCTGTTTTGAAAACTTTTAGAAATATTTTTAGCTGAAAGTAATAATTCCATAATTTTACAATATTAACCTTTTAGTTTAAATTCTGAAAATGAATAATAGTATATATTTAGGTGGGGGATGTTTTTGGTGTATTGAATCAGTATTTAAAAAAGTTAATGGAATTACATTAACAGCACCTGGGTACATGGGTGGCAAAACTGACAATCCCACTTATGAAGAAGTTTGTGAGGGATATACAAATCATGTTGAAGTAGTTGAGTTAAAGTATAATCAAACAATTAGTTTAAATCAAATTTTAAATGTTTTTTTTACTGTACATGACCCTACATCGATAAACAGACAAGGTGCTGACGTTGGAACTCAGTATAGGTCTTCTATTTTCTGTAAACCAGAAGAAAGGTCATTTATTGTAGATTATATTCAGGAACTTGAAACCCAAGGTGTTTTTAAAGATAAAATTGTAACAGAAGTTAATGAAATTCAAAAATTCTTTGTAGCTGAAGATTATCATCATGATTATTTTACAAAAAACCCTGAAAATGCATATTGTCAGGCAGTGATTAATCCAAAGCTAAATAAGTTGAGATCATCATTTTCAGAATTAATCTCTGAAAAAAAAACCTAGGCCAAATAGTTTCAAAAACTTTTTTACAAACTTGAAGAAGAAGTTAAACTGAAAAAAAACAAACCCAAAGAACAATAATAGCACTTGATATATTGGCATAATGATAACAAGTTGTAAAATAAACTTTAGGAAACCATTCATATCAATTTCACCAAATAGAAAGTCAATTGTAGGGCCAGATATAGCTGCGCTTGTAGAGCCAGTAATAGCAAAGACAATTAAAATAATTATTAATTGAGAATTAGATTTTATACCCCATTTCTCTTTTAGTCTTTTCATTGATTTAAAATCTCGTTAATCTTTTCAGCAAGTTCAACTCCAATTCTGTCTTGAGCTTCATTAGTTGCAGCACCTATGTGAGGTGTAAGTGAAACACTTGAATTCATTAAAATCTTTATACTAGGATTAGGTTCATTTTCAAAAGTATCAACACCAACAAAAGAAATTTTACCAGAATCCAGATTTTTTAAAAGTTCTTCTTCATTAATTATTCCTCCTCTAGATAAGTTTAATAATCCAACACCATCCTTCATCTTGTCAATTTCCTTTGAATCTATAATATACTTATCTGATGCAGGAATATGAACAGAAATAAAATCAGAGCATTCTAGAAGTTCACCAAATGATGATGAAGTCATATTAAATGAAACATTCTGCCCATCAAAGAACTCAATTTTTAGTAATACATTATTAATAAATTTATCATAAAAAACAACTTGCATTCCAACACCAATTGCAATCTTTGCAACTTCTTGACCAATTCTACCAAAACCAATAATACCTATTTTTTTACCTGCTAATTCTCTACCGTCAGCATATGCTTTTTTAAGTTCTTTAAACTTTGAGTCTCCATCTAGGGGCATAGATCTATTTGATTGATGAAGAAATCTTACACATCCAAATAGATGTGAAAAAACTAATTCAGCTACAGATTTCGATGAAGCTGCTGGAGTGTTTATTACATTAATTTTTTTTGATTTGGCGTATTCTACATCGATATTATCCATTCCAACTCCACCTCTTCCAATTATTTTAAGATTTGGGCAATTATCAATAACATCTTTTCTTACCTGAGTTGCACTTCTTACTAATAAGGTTGAAATTGAGTTTTCATTTATATAATTAACAAGTTGATCTTGTGCAACTGTTGTAAGGTCAACATTAAACCCATATTCCTCTAGTTTATTTTTTCCAGATTCAGAAATTCCATCGTTAGCAAGTATATTCATATTAGTTATAGTTTGATTCAAATTCTTTCATACAATTTATTAGAGTTATAACACTATCAATTCCAAGCGCATTGTATATTGAAGCTCTGAAGCCTCCTACAGATCTGTGTCCATTAATTCCTGAAATATTATTATCAGAGCATATGCTTTTGAATATTTCAACATCATAACCATCTGCTAGATTAAATGTTGCATTCATATGACTTCTATCATTAATATCTGAAAATCCAACAAAACATTTATTTCTATCAATCTCATCATATATTAATTTAGATTTTTCTGAATTTCTTTTCTCAATACTTTCTAAACCTTCAGATTTAATAAGTCTTAAATTTAGTAATACAGAAAAAATTGAGAAAACAGGTGGAGTATTATATGAACTATCCTTATCTATATGAACTTTATAGCTAAGCATAGAAGGCACATTTCTTTTAACCATATCTAGTAATTGGTTTTTAATTAAAACCATAGTAACACCAGCAGGACCAAGATTCTTCTGAGCACCAGCGTAAATAAGATCAAATTTTGAAAAATTAATATTTCTTGAAAAAATATCTGAGCTCATATCAGCAAATAAAGGACAGGTAGTTTCTGGGAATGAATGAAATTGAGTACCAAATATTGTATTGTTTGATGTAATATGAACATAATCAAAATCATCATTAATACTTGATAAATTAGGTATATAATTGAAGTTTTTATCTGCAGAAGATCCAATTTCAGATACATCTCCAAACATTTTTGCTTCTTTAATAGCTAAGGATGACCAACTTCCAGTATTTATATAAGCTGCTTTTTTATTTAAAAAATTATAAGCCACCATTAAGAACTGCAAGCTTGCACCTCCTTGAAGAAAAAGACATGAATAATCATCTTTATTTAATGAGGCAATATCAAGTGAAATAGACCTCGCCTCTTCTAATACTTCAATAAAATCTTTACTCCTGTGAGATATTTCTAATATTGATAACCCAGAGTTATTGAAATCTTTTATTGCTGCTGAAGCTTGTTCAAAAACTATATTTGGTAAAATTGATGGGCCAGCACTAAAATTATGTACTTTATTTTTCATAGATCAATGCAAATATCTAAACTATGAGTTAATAACCAATAATAGACAATTTTAAATTATGTAAAAATTGTTAACAAAGATTAAACAATAGATGTTATTTTTGCTCAAAATAATATGGCAATAATAATAACAGATGAATGTATAAACTGTGGAGCTTGTGAGCCAGAGTGTCCAAATAATGCAATTTATGAAGGTCAAGAATCTTGGGATTACAGTAAGGGCACTAAATTAAAAGGTAATGTTGTTTTACCTAATGGTAAAAAAGTGAATTCTGAGAGTTTAAATTCACCAATATCAGATGAAGTTTATTTCATTGTTCCTGATAAATGTACTGAGTGTATGGGATTTCATGAAGAACCACAATGTGCAGCTGTTTGTCCTGTTGATTGCTGTGTACCTGATGAAAATAATGTTGAGACAGAGAACGAACTCTTGTCAAAACAGAAATTTATGCATGAATAATTAATGAAAGTAGGAATTGTAGGATTACCCAATGTAGGTAAATCAACGCTTTTTAATTGTCTATCTCAAAGTAAAGCTCAAAGCGAGAATTACCCATTCTGTACTATTGATCCTAATGTTAGTATTGTTAATGTTCCCGATAAGAGGTTAGATGCTCTTAACAAACTTATAGGCCCAGAAAAGTTAATTCCCACAACTGTTAAGATTGTTGATATCGCCGGTTTAGTAAAAGGTGCAAGTAAGGGTGAAGGTCTTGGTAATAAATTTTTGTCAAATATTAGGGAAACAGATGCTATAATTCATGTTTTAAGATGTTTTGACGATCCAAATATAGTTCATGTAGATGGAAAAATTAATCCATTGTCTGATAAAGAAGTAGTAGAGTATGAACTCATGATGAAAGATTTTGAAATTGTACAAAAAAGGTTAGATAAAGTTAAAAAGACACTAAGATCAGGTGGGAATGAAGCAAAAAAAGAAATTGAAATCTTAGAAAGAGTCAAATTGTCCCTTGAAAGCATTAAAGTTAACTTAGATGATTACTCTGAAGATGAATTTAAAGATTTTATAAAACCTTTAGAACTTATTTCTTTTAAGCCAATCCTTTATGTATGTAATGTAGGAGAGTCAGATGTTATTAATGGCAATGATTACGTAGAAATGGTAAAGAAAGAAGTTCATGATAAAAGTTCAGACGTTATAATTATTTCTGCTAAAATTGAGTCTGAAATTAATGAACTTGATTCTTTAGATGAGAAGCAGATGTTCCTCGATGACTTGGGGTTAGAAGAATCAGGGTCAAATAAATTGATTAGAGCATCATACAAATTATTAAATCTCCATTCTTACTTTACCGCTGGAGAGAAAGAAGTTAGAGGGTGGACAATTAAAATTGGAGATTCTGCTTATGATGCAGCAGGTCAAATTCACACTGATTTTCAGAAAGGGTTTATTTGTGCTGAAGTTATAAGCTATAAGGATTATATAGAATTAGGTTCTGAGTTAAAAGTTAAAGAAGCAGGTAAAATGAGACTTGAAGGGAAGGAATATATTGTTAATGATGGAGATATAATGCACTTTAGATTTAACATTTAGTATATTTATAAAAATGGCTAATACATCAAATTATACAGAAGAGAATATAAAATCTTTAGACTGGAGAGAGCATATTAGGCTCAGACCAGGTATGTATATTGGTAAGTCTGGTGATGGCTCTTCCCCTGATGATGGAATATATGTTCTTCTTAAAGAGATTATTGACAATTGTGTAGATGAATTTGTAATGGGTGAAGGAAAGGTTATTGATATTAAAATTGATAAAGATCTTATTTCAGTTAGGGATTATGGAAGAGGTATACCATTAGGAAAAGTAGTTGATGTTGTATCAAAAATGAATACTGGAGGTAAATATGATACGAGAGCATTTAAGAAATCTGTTGGACTTAATGGTGTTGGAACAAAAGCTGTAAATGCATTATCCTCTTCTTTTAAAGTTTTATCAACAAGAGATGGTAAAAGTAAGTCTGCTGATTTTGAATTAGGCGTATTAGTTAACGAACAGATGAATAGCTCAGAGGATAAAAATGGAACTTATGTAGAGTTTTCTCCTGACAAGTCCATTTTTAAAAACTTTAGGTATAGGTTGGAATATGTAGAAAAAATGATAAAATTCTATGTGTATCTAAACCCTGGGCTTATTATAAAACTTAATGGTAATAAGTTTGTTTCAGACTCTGGTTTGAAAGATTTAATTGAAGATCAGTCAAATACTCAAGATTTTTTATATCCAATTATTCATTTAAAAGGAGACGATATTGAAATAGCTATAACTCACTCAAAAACGCAATACAGTGAAGAATACTACTCTTTTGTTAATGGTCAATATACTGTCCAGGGTGGAACACATCAAGCAGCATTTAGAGAAGCACTTGTTAAAACAATTAGAGACTTTTATGGGAAGAACTATGATTCATCAGATGTAAGAAAATCAATAATATCTGCAATTAGTATTAAAGTAATGGAGCCCGTTTTTGAATCTCAGACTAAAACTAAATTAGGATCAACAGAAATGGGCAAAGGACTAAAGTCAGTAAGAGTATTTATTAATGACTTTATAACGAAACATTTAGACAATTATTTACATAAAAACCCTGAAATTGCAGATTCTATCCAAAGTAAAATAGTTCAAGCAGAAAGAGAAAGAAAAGAGTTATCGGGTATTAGAAAACTTGCCAGGGAAAGAGCTAAAAAATCTAATCTTCACAATAAAAAATTAAGAGATTGTAGAGTTCATTTAAATGAACTAAAAAAATCCGATAGACTTGATTCAACAATTTTCATTACAGAAGGTGATTCTGCTAGCGGATCTATAACAAAATCTAGAGATGTGAATACTCAAGCTGTATTTAGTTTAAGGGGTAAACCTCTCAACTCATATGGAATGACAAAAAAAATTGTATACGAAAACGAGGAGTTTAATCTTCTACAAGCTGCATTAAATATCGAGAATAGCATCGAAGATCTTAGGTATAATAACATTGTTATTGCAACAGATGCAGATGTTGATGGAATGCATATTAGACTATTGATTATAACTTTTTTCTTACAATTTTTCCCTGAGCTGATAAAGAATGGTCATCTTTATATACTTCAGACACCAATTTTTAGAGTTAGAAACAAGGAAAAAACTCATTATTGCTATAGTGAAGCAGAAAAAAATAGAATACTAGGTTCATCCAATAGTAAGTTTGAAATAACAAGATTTAAAGGACTTGGTGAGATTTCTCCAGATGAATTTAAAAACTTTATTGGTGATGATATGAGATTAGACCCTATAGTTATTGACCACTCAACTACAATTGAGAATCTTTTAAGTTTCTACATGGGTAAAAACACTCCAGATAGACAGCAATTTATTATTGAAAATCTAAAGGTCGAACTAGATCTTTTAAATGATAAATCTAATGAGTGATAAAAATGATAATATAAATATAGAAGATTCAAATTATCTCACTAAAGTTGGAGGAATGTACAAGGAATGGTTCCTTGAGTATGCTTCCTATGTAATTCTTGAGAGAGCTGTTCCTGATTTAATGGATGGTCTAAAACCAGTACAAAGAAGAATTCTTCACTCAATGTTTGATTTAGAGGATGGAAGATATAATAAAGTTGCAAATATTGTTGGTCATACCATGCAATATCATCCTCATGGAGATGCAAGTATATCCGACGCCATTGTGCAGGTTGGGCAAAAGGAGTTGCTTATTGATATGCAAGGAAATTGGGGAAATATATACACGGGTGATAGTGCTGCAGCTTCTCGTTATATTGAAGCAAGGCTATCAAAATTTGCATTAGAGGTTGTTTTTAATCCAAAAACAACTAATTGGCAGCTTTCATATGATGGCAGAAAAAAAGAACCTGTTCATTTACCAGTAAAATTTCCATTATTATTGGCTCAGGGTGCTGAAGGAATTGCTGTAGGACTCTCTACTAAAATACTACCTCATAATTTTAATGAACTAATTGATGGAAGTGTCAAATACTTAAAAGGAAGAAGCTTTAAACTCTTTCCTGATTTTCAAACTGGTGGTAGCATCGATGTTTCAAATTATAATGATGGAAATAGAGGAGGTAGGGTTAAAGTTAGGGCAACTTTAGAGAAGTATGATAAAAGTACAATAGTAATAAAAGAGATACCTTATGGAACTACAACAGCATCTTTAATTGAGTCAATAATTAAAGCCTCTGAAAAAGGTAAAGTTAAAATCAAAAAAATTGAGGATAATACCTCAGCGGAAGTTGAAATATTAGTTTATTTACCATCTGGCGCATCGATTCAAAAGACAATTGACTCATTATTCGCATTTACTCAATGTGAAGTGTCCATTTCCCCTTTATGTTGTGTTATATCAGACAATAAACCTCAATTTTTAGGTGTAAGAGATATGTTAAAGATATCTACAGATAATACTAAAGATTTACTTAAGAAAGAACTTGAGATTCAATTAGATGAACTAGAAAATCAATGGCACTACATATCACTAGAAAGAATATTTATAGAGAATAGAATATATAGAGAAATTGAGGAAAAGACAACATGGGATGAAGTTTTGTCTACTATAGACTCTGGCTTGGATCCATTTAAAAGTAAATTGAAAAAAGATATTACAGTTGATGATATTAAAAAACTAACTGAAATTCCAATTAGAAAGATTTCAAAATTTGATCTTAATAAGGTTAAAGATAAGCTTGATAGCATTGAAGTTAATATAGAAGAGGTCAAAAATAACCTTAATCATCTAGTTGACTATACTATAAAGTATTTCACACATCTTAAGAAATATTATGGAAAAGACAATGAAAGAAAGACTAAAATTGATGAGTTTGATGAATTAGACAAGAAGACTATATCAATTAAAAATTATAAACTATATGTTAATAAAGCTGAGGGGTTTGTTGGTACTTCTCTTAAAAAAGATGAATTTGTATGTGATTGCTCTGATCTTGATGATATTATTGTGTTTACATCTGATGGTATTATGAAGGTTGTTAAAGTTGATAGTAAATTATTTGTGGGTAGAAATATTTTACATGTGTCACTATTTAATTCAAAATCTAAGGAGACCCTTTACAATTTAATATATAGAGATGGTAAAAGTGGTACTTCATATATGAAAAGATTCAAGGTTTCTGGTGTTATACGAGATAAGGAGTATAACCTTACTCAAGGAAAAGAAGGATCAGAAGTTTTATACTTTTCAAAAAATAGTAAAGATGAGGCAGATATAGTTACTGTATATCTAAGAAATCGTTCTTCTCTTAAAAAGCTTAAATGGGAACTTGATTTTGCTGATCTAACTACTAAAGGAAGGGACAGCTAAGGAAACATTGTAACCAAATATAATATCAGAAAAATTTCATATAAAGAAAAAAATAAAATAGGTGAGAAGATTAAGAACATTAAACAGATTGATGTGAATGATGAGAAACATGTTAAGTCAAATGATGATGAGAGTCAAACAAGATTTGAGTTTTAAATAAACTAATCAGATATTTTATAAACAGTTCCTCTATTTATTTTCTGAGGATTATTTACCTGAGAGTATTCAAAGTCATATGAATTTCCATAAGTTCTTAGAATTTTAATCCTAATTGGTCTTCTCTCTTGATTAGTCTTAGGATTAATCTTTGTTAAAATAAATTCACATTCATTAACCCATCTTATTGTAGATGAGTCCTTTACACTTTTATATTCCTCTATTTCATAAATATCAGTTCTATTAAATGTTGATTTAACTATAGAGTCGTTAATTAAAGTAGTAAATTCAAAGGATCCTGTTCTAAATTCTAGGCAATCTCTTTCTACGCTATAACATGAAATAAAAAGAAACGATAGTATAATTGTCTTTTTCAATCTCTTAACTTATCAATTTGTTCAAATTTATTGTTTTCGTAGATAAGAATAATAGATTTTAGGTTATTATTAGAATCTTTAACAGAATCTTCTGAAGTTTCCTCATCTATTTCATCAGATAGTTTATTTAAAGTCTTTGAGGGTATCTCTTTAATTTTTTTATGGCCGAATATCAAATAATCCAACGATATATTATCAAAAGACTCTGAAATTTTAATAATTACATCTAAGCTTGGATTATTTCTCTCAGAGAGTAGGTGAGTAACAGATGATTTAGGAATTCCTATTTTTTCGGCGAATTCAGAATTGCTAAGATTATTATCTGTAATAATTTTTTTTATTCTATGAAGTATATTTTTTTTATTCATTTATTACTTTATAAATTATTTATAACTTACTGATTTACAATAATTATATATTAAATAATTCACAATTGTAAATTGTAAAACATTTGTAAATTTAGATAAAATAATTCATAACGAAATGAAGATATTAAAGAAATTAATGAGGATAAATCAATGAAAATGTTAAAAAGATTATGAAAAAATAATATTTTAGCAAATAATCAATATAAAATGCAAAAATTAGACGAAGTCGATAGAAAAATCCTAGATATCTTAATTGATAACACAAGGACTCCTTTTACAGATATTGCTAAAAGGTTACTTATTTCAGCAGGCACAGTCCACGTTAGGGTTAAAAAAATGGAAGATCTAAATATAATCAAAGGTTCGTCTTTAACTTTAGATTATAATCTTCTAGGCTATAACTTTATTGCATATGTTGGTATATTGATCGATAGATCAAGAAGAACATATGAAATAATTGAGGAATTAAAGAAAAAGCCATATGTAACTGTAGCCCATATTACCACAGGTAAATACAATATTTTTTGTAAAATTAGGGCAAAGGGTACAGAACATGCTAGAGAAATTATATTTTCGATTGATGATATAGAGGGAGTATTAAGAACTGAAACTATGATATCACTTGAAGAGAGTATAAATGATAAGAAAAGATTAATGAAAAGTATCTTTCAGGATCTATAACTATTCACTATAGTAAGCAAATGCTTTAATATAAATGTCATTATCAACCTTTTGATCAATCAGTGGTTTTCCACTTTTATCTAAAAGAACGAAGTTAACAGAACCTTTGTTATTCTTTTTATCAAAAGTCATAAGATCATATATGGCTTCTAAGTCGCTATCTGTTAGTCTAATTTTGTCAAAATACTTTAATGAGACTTCTTTTAGTTTATCTACTTTTTTTAGAGGGAAATTGTTTAGTTGATTTGATATATATAATTCAGTAATAAGACCCACTATTATTGCTTCACCATGTTTTAATTCATTTAAATTATTGGATAAATATGAATAAGATTCCAATGCATGTCCAATTGTATGCCCAAGATTAAGAATCTTTCTAATATTAGATTCATGTTTATCAACTTTTACAATCTTATTCTTTATATGTGAATACTTATTAATGATAAAGTCAATATCACTAAAAAAATCAAGCTTAATTAATGAATCAAAGTTTAGATCAGTTGAATTTGTTAAAAAACTATGTTTAAATATTTCAGCATATCCATTTAAATATTCTTGCTTAGAGAGAGTTTTGAGGTAATCAGAGTCTAGTATTACATACATTGGCATACTAAAAACTCCTATTTGATTTTTTAAACTCAAAAAATCAATTCCAGTTTTTCCTCCGTGCGCTGCATCTACCATACCAAGAAGTGTCGTGGGAACATTTACAAATTCTATTCCCCTTAAATAAGTTGATGCAACAAAGCCACCGATATCAGTTAATACACCACCACCTAAATTTATTATAAGTGATTTTCTATCTGCTTTATGTGAATTTAATTCTTTCCATATACTAATACATGTATCTATATTTTTATTTTCTTCACCTGATTTAATAACTATTTTATTGTAAGTATTTATTCCAGATTTATTGATAAAAATCTCTAAACAATACTTATCTGTATTCTCATCTAGAAGCACAAAAACACTGTTAAATTCCTTAGATTTAATCTTCTCTTTTAGTAATGAATATTGATCTTTTTTCATTAATTTATTTTGATTAGATTTACGCAAAATTAGGTATTTATTTTATGCTTTTAGACAATACTAAAAATGGTTTCATACTTAAATCAAATTTTGAGTTAATAAAAGCATACTTTCTTTTTAAGATTATATCAAGTAGAACACTTACAAATTTTGGTAAAAACTTACTTAAACTATGTTTAAAATTAAGACTACCAATTTTATTCATTGTTAAAGCTACTGTTTTTCGTCAATTTTGTTCAGGAGAAAATCTTCAAGAATCATTCAAGACTGTTAAAAAGCTTAATGATAGAAAAGTTAAAAGTTACCTTCATTATTCTGTAGAGAGTCAAGAAAATGAAAAAACTTATGATAACTCTTTAAAAGAAGTAATTAAGTCAATTGAGTTTGCTGCTTCAAAAGATATATTAGATTTTACTGTTTTTAAACCAACTGCTATTGCAAGCTCTGAAATACTTAATAAAGTAAACGAAAAAAAAGAGTTATCGGACTTTGAGAAGGGACTACACGATAGGATACTTGATAGATTTGATATTATATGTAGAACAGCATTTGAAAATCAAATTAAAGTATTGGTTGATGCTGAAGAATCGTGGCTTCAAGGTGCAATTGACGATATAGTTTTAAAAATGATGATTAAGTATAATACTCATAGCACTATTGTTTATAATACTTCTCAAATGTATAGACATGACAGGTTGAAATATTTAAATGAATTAAAAAAGCTATCTATTGAAAACGGCTTTTATGTAGGGATTAAACTAGTAAGGGGAGCATACATTGAGAAAGAAAATAAACGGGCTATAAAACGTAATTATAAATCTCCTATTTGTGAATCTAAAAATGTTACTGATATTAATTTTAACGAGGGAGCAAGGTTTATATTATCAAATCTTGATAATTTTTCTCTTTTTTGTGGCTCTCATAACGAGAAAAGCATATATGACATTCTAGAGATAATGAAAGATGAAGGAATAAAAAAGAATGATTCAAAAATATGGTTTGGTCAACTTTATGGTATGAGTGATAACATATCATTTAATCTTGCAGAAGAAGGTTATAATGTAATTAAATACCTTCCATTTGGTCCTGTAAAAGAAGTAATTCCATATTTAATTCGTAGGGCAGAGGAAAACACATCAGTAAAGGGTCAGACATCAAGGGAACTTGAGCTTATCAAGAAGGAGCTAAAAAGAAGAAGATCTAATTAATATTTATATTAGCTTCATCCTCACAATTAATAATATTAATATTAAAATCTCCTGATTTAATAAAATAAATTCCACATGGTTTATTATTCGGTTCACTTTTATTAAATATTACCCTTCCTTTATTAATTATATCAATTAACTCTTCTTGATTGAAATAGACATTACTGTTAGGATCTAAAATTAAATCTTTTGATGTTATATTATCAATCACTCGAGCATTAGGAGTATAATTACATGAAGCTCTTTTGCCATTTAGAACAAAAAAAAGAAAAATAATTCCAATAATAAATCCTGAAGAGTAATAGTATAATCTGTTTAAAAAATTCATTTAATTTTTTCTAATATTCTTAAATTATTATTTACACTAAGATTGAATTTATTATAATCTTCTCCAATAATATTCTCAACTATTTCTCCCCATTCTATAAAACATAAATTTCCTGACTCAAGGTATTCAAAGAATCCAATTCCCTCCAATTCCTCTATTTGATTAATTCTATATAAGTCCATATGATATATAATATCTTGTCCTTTAGTTCTGTATTCATTAATTATTGAGAATGTAGGACTTGATATATTATCAACAACATTAAGCCTTTCTAAAATCTGTTTAATTAATGTAGTTTTACCAGCTCCCATTTCACCATTAATTAAAATAATTTTGTGGTTCAAGTTTTGTGTTACTCTTAATGATATTTCTTTGAGATTATTTAATTGGTATTTAATTTTCATAAAAGACTTACAAATTTAAGCATTTCACATAATTTTTTAATTTTGCAGTTATGAATTTTACAGCTGGTCAAATTGCTGATCAATTAAATGGTACTATTGTTGGAGACAAAGATGTTTTTATAAACACTTTGTCTAAGATAGAAGAGGGTAAAAATGGATCTCTTACATTCTTAGCCAACCCAAAGTATACTGATTACATTTATACTACAGATGCCTCTGCTACAATTGTGTCAAATGATTTTGAACCAACAGAAAAAATAACCACAACACTTATAAAAGTAAAAGATCCATACTCATCATTTACTTCAATTTTAGAATTATTCAATGATAAGAAATCTAATAAAGTAGGAATCAGTGATAAGTCAGATATTGATAAGTCATCCATTATTTCAAAAAGTTCATATGTTGGTTCTTTTACAACAATTGGGAAAAACTCTATAATTGGTGATAATTGTTTTATTGATAATCAAGTATATATAGGTGAAAATGTAAAAATTGGAAATGATTGTAAGATTTATCCTGGAACAAAAATTATGAATGATACAATTATTGGAGATAAATGCATCATACATTCATGCTGTTCAATTGGTTCTGATGGTTTTGGATTTGCTCCAAATGAAGATGGAACATATAAAAAAATACCTCAAACTGGTAATGTAATTATTGGTAATAACGTTGAAATTGGATCTAATTCAACAATTGATAGAGCTACTATCGGGTCAACAATTATTAATAATGGTGTAAAACTTGATAATCAGATTCAAATTGCACACAACGTTGAAATTGGAGAAAACACTGCTATAGCAGCTCAATCGGGTGTTGCTGGATCTACAAAAATTGGGAGAAACTGTATGATTGGTGGTCAAGTAGGAATAATTGGTCATTTGAAAATTGGTGATAATGTTAAGATACAGGCTCAAGCTGGTGTTACATCTGATGTTGATTCTAATGCAAGAATAACTGGTACACCTGCAATTTCATATATGAATTATAACAAATCATATATACACTTTAAGAATTTACCAGAAATTGTAAAAAAAATAGATAAAAAGATTAATGATTAGAAGAACTGTACCTCAAAAAACTATTTCAAGAGAAACAAAGCTGAGTGGAGTTGGACTTCATACTGGTAAATCTGTAAATATTATTTTTAAACCAGCTCCCGTAAATACAGGCTTAGTATTTGTAAGAGAAGATATCGATGGTGATAATCAAATTAACGCTCATGTTAAATTTATATCAAATACTGATAGAGGTACAAATCTCGATAACGGCTCATTTAGAATTCACACATCTGAGCATGTACTAGCTGCAATTACAGGTTTGGAAATAGATAACTGTTTTATTTGCCTTGACGGTCCTGAGGTTCCAATAATGGATGGATCTTCAAAATTCTTTATTAATGCTTTAGAAGAAGCTAAGATTGTTGAACAGAATGTTTTAAGAGAGGAGTTTTTTCCATCTGAGATAATTTCATATGAGTGTAAAGATTCTGGCAGTAAAATTTCAATTATACCAGATGAAAATTACAAAGTAAAGACAATTGTTGATTACAAAACAAAAGTTTTAGGTAAACAAGAAGCTTCAATAAATCATATAAATGAGTTTAAAAAGGAAATTTCATCAGCAAGAACTTTTAGCTTTTTACATGAACTTGAAACATTGCTTGAGAATGGATTAATTAAAGGAGGTGATTTAAATAATGCTATCGTATATGTTGATAAACCGCTAGCAGATAGTAATATGGATATTTTAAAGAAAGCATTTAATAAAGATTCTATATCTGTCTCAGCTAATGGTATTTTAAATAATTTAGATCTACATTATCCAAATGAAGCAGCAAGGCATAAATTATTAGATGTAATAGGAGACCTAGCTTTAATTGGAATGAAAATTCGAGGAAAAGTCATTGCAGAAAAACCAGGTCATTCAATAAATGCTAAATTTGCAGATAAAGTCTCTCAAGTGATTAAATCAGATAAAAAGAATACATTACCAAAAATTGATTTTCAAAGAAAGCCATTGATGGACTCTAATCAGATTATGAATGTTATTCCCCATCGCCCTCCTTTCTTATTAATTGATGAGGTTCTCGAATTATCTGAATCTCATGTTATCGGATTACGAAAAGTTCAAGAAAATGAGTCATGGGTTGAAGGGCATTTTCCTGGCTCACCAGTAATGCCTGGAGTACTTCAAGTTGAATTTATGGCTCAAGCTGGAGGAGTTTTAGTACTTAGTACAGTTCCAGATCCTGAAAACTATTTAACATTTTTTATGAAGATGGATAAATGTAAATTTAAAAACCCTGTTGTTCCAGGAGATACTCTTATTTGTAAATTAGAGCTTATATCTCCAATAAGAAGAGGAATTATCCATATGTATGGACAATCGTTTGTTGGAGATGAAGTAAAAAGTGAGGGAGAGTTTATGGCAAAAATTATTAAAAAAATATAATTATGAATCAACCTTTAGCTTATGTTCACCCTGGAGCAAAAATTGCTAAAAATGTTGTTGTAGAGCCATTTGCGACAATTAGTGGTAATGTAGAAATTGGAGAAGGAACTTGGGTAGGTTCAAATGTTACTATAATGGAAGGGGCAAGGATAGGAAAAAACTGTAATATTTATCCTGGAGCAGTTATTTCAGGTTTGCCACAAGATCTAAAATTTGAAGGGGAAGAGTCTCTATGTGAGATTGGAGATAATACAACTATAAGAGAGTGTGTTACAATTAACAGAGGTACAAAAGATAAGGGAACAACTAAGATAGGCTCTAATTGTTTAATTATGGCTTATTCGCATATTGCTCATGATTGTTTTGTAGGTGATCATTGTATATTCTCTAATAGCTCTACTTTAGCTGGACACATAACTGTTGGTGATTATGTTATTCTTTCAGGATTTGTTGCAGTTCATCAATTTTGCAAAGTTGGATCACATTCTTTTGTAGCAGGTGGGTCTTTAGTTAGAAAAGATGTACCTCCATATGTAAAAGCAGCCAGAGAGCCTCTTTCATACGTGGGAATAAATTCTGTTGGACTTAGAAGAAGAGGTTTTACAAGTGCAAAAGTTCAAGAAATTCAAAATATTTATAGAATTCTTTATCAAAAAAAGTATAATAATACTCAAGCTATGGAAATTATTCAAGCTGAGTTAAATGCAACACCAGAAAGAGATGAAATAATTCAATTTATAGAAAACTCTCAACGTGGAATTATGAAAGGTTACTTTCAAAAAAACTAATTTATGGCAAGCAGCAGTGATATTAGAAAAGGTCTTTGTATCAAATATAACCATGATATTTATAAAGTAATAGAATTCCTTCATGTAAAACCTGGTAAGGGGCCTGCTTTTGTTAGGACAAAACTTAAAAGTGTTACAAATGGGAAAGTAATTGACAATACATTTCCTTCAGGGCATAAAATAGATGAAGTTAAAGTTATGACAACTCAATATCAGTTTCTATATAATGATTCAGATTATTATTACTTCATGAATAATGATGATTATAATCAGATTGCTATTGAAAAAACAAAAATTGATTATCCAGACCTACTTAAAGAAGGAGAGAACGTTACTATTATTATTAATACTGAAAATAATAATCCATTATCAGTTGACATGCCTTTAAATGTTATACTAGAGGTAACACACACTGAGCCAGGTATTAAAGGTAATACTGCAACAAATGCTACAAAACCAGCTACATTAGAAACAGGTGCAACTGTAAATGTTCCATTGTTCATAAATGAAGGAGATTTAGTTAAAATTGATACTGAAAAGGGTCAGTATATTGAAAGAATAAAATAAATTTGTCAAAAAAATAAATGAGCATTATAGTCAACAAGGAATCTAAAGTTTTAGTTCAAGGATTCACTGGTAGTGAAGGTACTTTTCATTCCGAACAAATGTTGGAATATGGAACAAATGTTGTCTGTGGTGTCACTCCAGGTAAAGGAGGTTCAACTCATTTAAATAAACCAGTTTACAATAGTGTACAAGAAGCAGTTATTAAAGAAAATATTAATACATCTATAATTTTCGTCCCTCCTGCATTTGCAGCTGACGCTATAATGGAAGCAGCTGAATCTGGAATCAAAACTATTGTCGCAATAACTGAAGGAATTCCTGTTTCAGATATGACTAAAGTTATGTCTTATATTAATGGAAAAAATGTTAGACTTATTGGACCTAACTGTCCTGGAATAATAACACCTGAAGAAACAAAAATTGGTATAATGCCAGGTTTTGTTTTCAAAAAGGGAAATGTTGGTATTGTTTCTAAGTCAGGAACATTAACCTATGAAGCAGCTGATCAAGTAGTAAAAGCTGGTTATGGAATTTCAACTGCAATTGGAGTAGGGGGGGATCCAATAATTGGTACTACTCTTCTGGATTCAGTTCAGCTTTTTATGAATGATGAAAGCACAGATCTTATTGTTTTAATTGGTGAGATTGGAGGTCAATTAGAAATTGATGCTGCTAAATGGGTGGCAGAAAATGGAAATAAAAAACCAGTTGTTGGATTCATTGCTGGTGAAACTGCTCCAAAAGGAAGAAAAATGGGTCATGCAGGAGCAATTATTGGTGGAAAAGATGATACAGCAACAGCTAAAAAAAGAATAATGAGAGAATCTGGTATAAATGTTGTAGACTCACCTGCTGATATTGGAAAAACTGTAAAACAAATTTTAAATTAATGAAGTTGTTAAATTCAAAGGTTGCAATTGTTACTGGAGGAAGTAGAGGAATAGGTAAAGCTATTTGTAAATCTTTTGCTGAAAATGGATGTAATGTAGCATTTACATATAACAATTCGAAAGAGTCCGCAGAAAATTTAGAAAATGAACTTAACTCTTTAGGAATTAAATCAAAGGCATATAAAAGTGATGCTTCAAATCACGATGATGCCCTTAAGCTTATTGATGATGTTTTAAGTGATTTTGAAAAAATTGATATTCTTGTAAATAATGCTGGTATAAAGAAGGATAACCTTTTAATGAGGATGGAAAAAGATGATTTTGATGATGTAATCAATACTAATCTTTCATCAGTTTTTAATTTAACTAAAGCATCTATAAAAACATTCCTAAAGCAAAGGAGTGGTTCAATTATAAATATTAGTTCAGTTGTTGGTGTTAAAGGTAATGCTGGACAATCAAACTATTCAGCTTCAAAAGCTGGGATTATTGGTTTCTCTAAGTCAGTAGCACTAGAACTCGGATCAAGAAATATTAGAAGTAATGTTGTTGCTCCTGGATTTATTGAAACTGATATGACAGATTCTCTTCCAGAAGATGTAATTAAATCCTGGAAAGAAAGTATACCACTAAAAAGAAGTGGTAATCCAAGTGATGTTGGAAATGCATGTGTTTTTCTAGCATCAGATTTATCCAGTTATATAACTGGTCAAGTTCTCCATGTTGATGGAGGAATGTTAACTTAATATATTATTTAAATGAAAAATTTACCAAATGTAGGTTTACCTATAATCTTATTATCATTATTATTGATCGTGTTTATCTCAAGATCTTCTGTAAATATTGGATCGGGTGAGGCCGGTGTTCTTTTTAGAACATTAGGAGGAGGGGTTGTAACAGATCAACCACCAAAAGGTGAGGGTTTTAAAATTATTGCTCCATGGAATAGACTAATTATCTATAATGTTAAACAACAAGAAGTTATGGAAAGTATGCAGGTATTATCATCTAACGGTCTTGAGATCAGTCTAGATGTATCAGTTTTATATCAACCTGTATATAATGAATTAGGTCTTTTACATCAAACAAAAGGTGAAAATTATCTAAATTCAGTTTTACTTCCTAATATAAGAGCTGTTGCTAGAAGTGTTGTAGGTAGATATACTCCAGAACAACTTTATTCTACTAAACGTGATGCTATTCAAAATGAAATCTTTGAGGAAACTAGAGACAATGTTTTATCTCAGCATATTCAATTAAATTCAGTTTTAGTTAGGGATGTTACTCTTCCAACTGCTATTAAGGAAGGAATTGAAAGAAAACTTGTTCAGGAGCAAGAAGCACTTGAATATGAGTTTAGACTTGTTAAAGCAGAGCAAGAAGCTGAAAGACAAAGAATTGATGCTGAAGGTAAAGCTATAGCAAACAGAATTTTAAGCGCTTCATTAACTGATAGAATTCTTCAAGAAAAGGGTATTGATGCTACATTAAAGCTAGCTGAATCTCCAAATGCAAAGGTTATAGTAGTAGGTTCAGGAGAAAATGGTTTACCAATTATTCTTGGAAATCAGTAAGATTTACCGAGCTTCTTTCAAGCAATTGAAGGTTGTCAGATAATCTTTTAGAAATTAAGTTCATCATTCTTTTATTTAGGCTTGATGAACTTTTTTTATACTCTTCATACTCTTCAATTGTAAACATTCCAATTATAATTCCTTTTAAAAAGTTTCTAAATTTTTGATCCTTTTTAATTGAATTATCTATATAAATAGCTTTTTTCTCAGGTCTTAATTGATAAAAAATACCTTTGTGAGAATCGGCATATTTTTTAAATACTTCAATTAAAAGTAATGTCTGGACTTTAATAACTGGTCTTATTACGAGATTTTGGAATGATTCTTCAAAAGATGAATTTTTGATCTTTAAAAACTCTAGATCTACATCTGGTCGCATTTTATTCAATAAAGATTTTCTAAGATTCATATTCAAATTTCATTTATAAATTTCAAAATATTCTTAGCTGAATATTAATTAATAGTTATTTAATATATTGGATAGAGAACAACTCTTAAATAGTTTACGAAAAAAATAAATTCAGAGTTTGTTTTATCAGTGATGAAATTTAAAAATCATAGTATCTATAGGTTTCTATTTTTCTTGAAATAATATACTATAAAATTTAGGGATAACATCTATAGAGAAAGGCAGGAGGGAAGTTTGTTAAGGTAAAAGTTAGTTTCACTTTATGAAAATATCTTTTTAACCTTCTGTAATCATATGGTGTATACTGAAATTGAACATATTGACCATCGCTTTTCAAATATTTAATTGAATTTTCAATAATAGAGTTTTTAACATCAACAGGAATAAGTGATAGAGGTAGGGCAGAAATTATGTAATTAACTTTTTCAATATTATTTTTTTTAATGTATTCACC
>JAFMFH010000044.1 GCA_017856235.1 Flavobacteriaceae bacterium
ATCCATTTAACAAAAGATGGTGGGAACACATGGGAGAATGTAACTCCAAAGAAAATGCCAGATTGGATGATGATAAATAGTATTGACGCCTCTTCTTTTGATACAGGGACTGCATACATAGCAGGAACAAGATACAAGCTAGGTGACTTTACACCTTATTTATATGTAACTGAGGATTATGGAAAAAATTGGAAATTAATTACATCTGGAATAGAGAGCGAACACTTTACAAGAGTAGTTAGATCAGATAAGGTGAATAAAAACATTCTTTATGCAGGTACCGAAACAGGAATGTATATTTCTTTTGATAAGGGTAACAGTTGGAATAAATTTCAAAAAAACCTACCTATTGTTCCTATTACTGATTTAACAATAAAAGATAACTCACTTATTGTTGCAACTCAAGGAAGAAGTATTTGGATTCTAGATGACCTAACAGTTCTGCATCAATTAAGTGAATCTTCTAATGAAGCTAAACTATACAAACCAAAAGATTCATATAGAATGAGAGGTGGTGGTGGAATGAAATCATTGACAGCAGGGACTAATCTTCCAAATGGAGTTATTGTTCATTATTATCTTCCAAGCTTCGATAAAGATAATGATGAGGTAAAACTTTCAATTCACTCTAATGATGGTGAACTAATAAAGGAGTTTTCAAATAAAAGCAAAGAGAACTCAATGAAAGTTAAACAAGGGGGAAATTCTTTTGTTTGGAACATGAAATATCCAGGAGCAAAAAGACTTGATAAAATGGTTTTATGGGGAGCAGATTTTTCTGGTGCTAAAGCAGTTCCAGGAGATTATATTGTAAAATTATCTACTAATGGTGTAGAGCTTTCTAAAAATTTTACAATTTTAAAAGACCCAACTTCAGAAGGATCAATTGATGATATTAAAGCTCAATTCGAATTTGTTAATGAGATTAATGCGGTTGTGGATAAAGCTCACAAAGCAATAATTAACATTAGAAAAATTAAAAATGATCTTAAAAAGTTTCAGTCAGAATATTCTGACAATGAACTTACAAAGGATTTAATCGAAGAGTCAAAGTCAATTTCAAGTTCTTTGGATAAGGTTGAAAATGAATTATATCAAACAAAGAATCAAAGTAATCAGGATCCATTAAATTATGGAGTTAAGCTAACAAATAACTTAGGTAATTTAAATTCTGCTCTTAGAGGTAGTGATTTTAGACCTACAGACCAAGACATTAATGTAAAGAATGAATTAATTGAAAAAGTTACTAAGCAATTGGAAATATATGACACAATTATTTCCAATGATATACCAAATTTTAATTCAAGCTTTAAGAGTCTTGAGTTAGATTATTTAAATATTTCAATGTAATTAAATTAACCTGAACTTAAATTAATTGATCAAATAATGTCCGAAACTAAGTTTCGAAAAATTAACAATATAGCAGGTTGGATTCTGTTTTCGGTTGCCCTATTTACATATGGATTAACTGTAGAGCCAACTGCTAGCTATTGGGATGCAGGTGAATATATTTCAACTTCTGCAAAGCTTCAGATTGGTCATCCACCTGGAGCTCCTTTTCATCAAATGATGGGTGCAATTTTTTCATTATTTGCCCCTAGCAATGAGTTAATAGCGCTTGCAGTAAATTTTCTATCAGTAATATCTAGTGCATTTGTAATATTATTCTTATTCTGGTCAACAACCTTGATTTTAAATAAAATTTTCAAGGAGAATGAATTCAAGAATTCATGGGCTATAATTTTAAGTGCATCAATTGGTGCATTAGCATTTACTTTTTCTGATAGCTTCTGGTTTAACGCAGTTGAAACTGAGGTATATGCATTAGCTATGCTTTTTCTCTCTTCAACTTTTTGGGCTGGATTAAGATGGGATAAAGACTTTGAAAATCAAAGAGGTGATAAATGGTTATTACTAATTTCATTTTTAATTGGTTTATCATTCGGCGTTCACTTTATGGCAATACTAACAATACCGGCTATTGGAATGATATACTATTTTAGAAAATATAAAGATGTTTCCCTAAAGGGTTTCTTATTAGCTAACATAATATCTGTATCAGTATTACTGTTTATTTTTAAACTATTATTACCCTCAACTTTATCGATTTTTGGTCAACTAGAAGTTTTCTTTGTAAACTCATTTGGGTTACCATTTAACTCCGGAACAATAATTGCCGGTCTATTTATGATTGTTATATTTTATAAGGGATTGTCATATACTAGATCGAAAGGAATGGTTCAGTTAAATACTCTTTTTTTATGTGTTCTATTTGTATTTATCGGGTTTTCATCATGGTTAATGATACCTATAAGATCTAATGCCAAAACTGTAATCAACGAGAATTCACCATCTGATGCAAGAACACTTTTAGCATATTACAGGCTAGAGCAGTATCCAAAAACTTATCTTTTTTATGGACCAATGTTCTCTGATATATATGCACCACAAGACGACAAAGAACCATATGTTGATGGAAAACCAAAATACGAAAGAGATTATAATACAGGAAGGTATAAGGTTGTAAATTATTGGGAGGATTCTGAGATAAATTCAAATTCAAAACACAGAGGTTTGATTCCAAGGCTGTGGAGCTCTAGTCACGCTGCAAACTATATGAACTTTACTAATCCTTTAAAGTTTGAGATTCTAGATAGATATAAAAATGAAGAGTTAATTGTCGAAAGTGTAAATGAGTTTTTAAATAGAGAGTTACAAGGTGAAGTTGACGGTGATGATTACAATGAGTTTTATAGATCTTTAGGCCCTTATCTTAATATTAGTAAACCTACCCTTTTTGATAACTTAAGTTTTCTTTTCTCCTATCAAATAAATTATATGTACTGGCGATATTTTATGTGGAATTTTGCTGGTAGACAAAATGATATTCAAGGTGACTATTCAATTATGAACGGAAACTGGATAAGTGGTATTAAGTTTATTGATGAACTTAGAATCGGTAATCAAGATTCAATAGATCAGGATCAGAAAAATAATAAAGCTAGAAACACTTATTTTTTCCTACCACTAATACTCGGAATTATTGGACTGATGTTTTGTTACAAGTATGATATTAAATCTTTTTGGACATTGCTTCTATTATTCCTGTTTACTGGTCTTGCATTAAAGTTTTATTTAAATGAAAGACCTTTTGAGCCAAGAGAAAGAGATTATGCTCTTGTTGGATCTTTTTATGTTTTCTCTATCTGGATAGGTATGGGTTATGTAGCAATTTTATCTTATTTGAAAAAATATAATAGTAAACTTTTACAAGGTGGTGTTTACTTATTATGTTTATTTTCAGTTCCTATATTAATGGCAAGTAATAATTGGGATGATCATGATAGATCAGACAGGTATACTGCTCAATCTTTAGCAAAGGCTTATCTTCAATCAATTGATGAAGATAAGGATGCAATGATTTTTACAATTGGTGATAATGATACTTTTGCTTTATGGTATGCACAAGAAATTGAAGAATTTAGAACTGATGTTAGAACAATTAATACAAGCCTGTTAGCAACTGATTGGTATATTGATCAGATGAAAAGAAGAGCATATGAAAGTAGTCCTATCCCATCACAGATGGAACATGAACAATATGCCTTTGGTATTAGAGACTATATAAGATATGAGAATCTGCTTGATTCTGTAAGATGGGATATTGGAGATTTTGTTGACTGGGTTGCAAGCGATAATCCAAGAACTAAATATAGGAACTTAATAACTCAAGCAGGAGGTGATACAAGTGATTATCCTGAGAATGCTCTTGAGACTGTTTTTTATCCAACAAATAAAATTAGACTTCCTGTCAATAAAAAGAATGTTATTGAAAGTGGAATTGTAAATGAAAAAGATAAAGATCTTATTGTTGATTATATTGATATTGACTTACCTGAGTCAATTATAACAAAAAATCAAATTTTGATGTTAGATATCTTGGCTAATAATGATTGGAAGAGACCAATATATTTCACTGGGGGTAGTTATGAGGACTCTGAATATATATGGATGAAAGACTATCTTCAGTTAGATGGCCTAGTATATAAATTAGTTCCAATTAGAACACCTGTGGATAGAGGCAATCCATATCAAATGGGTAGAGTTGATTCTGAGATAATGTATGATATTGTAAAAAAATGGTCATGGGGTAACTCTGAAAGCACTGAGATATATCACGACCCAGAGACAAGAAAAAATAGTATTTCATTTAGAAGTAATTTATCAAGATTATCAGAGACTCTAATTTTAGAGGGGAAATATGATAAAGCAGAAGAAATAATAGATCTTGCATTTGAAAAAATGCCAATTGATTTTTATGGATATTATAGTTTATGGACTCCTTTTATAGAAGGATATTATAAAATTAACAAAGATTTAAAAGCACAAGATGTAGTAAAAAAGATCTCTTTAAAATATTCGGACAGATTAAATTATTATTCTTCTCTTGAAATTTTTAATCAATACAACGTTGGTGAGGAAATCATATCTGATATTGAGAGATACAGAAATCTTATGGAAACTATGTTAGCTTTTGATGAAAGTGAAATAACAATTGATGAAATAAAAAGATTTATTTCTAGTTCTGAGAAGTTTAACTTTATATATGGTGAGTTTGATTATTATATATCGGTATCCGATTTTATTGTTTCTCTTGTAAAATCTAATGAGCTTGAATATCCAAAACAGATTATTGATAAAATAGAAGATCTTTTAATTAGAAGAGTTTCAGTTTTTTCAAATCTAGAAGAAGAAGAACAAATTTTCTACATCGAAGGAATTACTTCTGATATTAATAATTACAGTAAGATTATAAATAGCATAGAACTATTTAATAGTGAGTTATATAATAATTATAAAAAGAAGCTTGATGAACTTTTGAAAAATATTGTAGAATAAAAAGAGCTTAACTAAATAACAAACATAAATTCAACAAAATATTTATTCCTTAGTTAAGCTGGTCTTTCATTAAACTTATCAGAGTATTTGCATCTTGATCTCCACTTTGTCTCCAAACCATTTCACCATATTTGTAAATCATTAAAGTAGGAATAACTTTAACTCTTAATGCTTCTGATAATTTAATATTTTTTTCAGTATTTATTTTAATTACTTTACCCTTATCACCAAGAGCAGCAGCAACATCTTTTAGAACAGGATGAAGAGATGTTGATATTTCATCCAGCTCACTAAAAAAGACTATAAGCAAAGGTTTTTTTTCATCTAAAAGTTCTCCAAACCTAGACATAAGATAAAGTTTTAAGGCGAAATTAAAACTTTTTTCTGTTTAAATCCAAATATAAGTCAACCCTATTATTTTTT
>JAFMFH010000045.1 GCA_017856235.1 Flavobacteriaceae bacterium
TAGTGGAGCCTGTTTTTTTTTTATATCAATTCTTGTTGACTTAACTATAACATTATCGAGATCTATTTTTTGAATGCTATCCTGAAAATTGGAATAAACAAAGAATGGAAATATAAGAAGAAGTCTACTGATATACCCTAACATAATCAATTTCATAGGTTGCCTCAGTAAATCCTGGAGCAACATACCCATCTGTCCAATGGCCTCCAACTGCAAGATTTAAAAGCACGAAAAATGGTTTGTCAAATGGGGAGTGCTGACTTTGCATAGGAAACTGAAAATGCATTTCTTCATCAATAAAAAACTGAATTTTATCAGGAGACCATTGCATTGAGTATGTATGATATTCTTCAAAAGGTTGTTCAATTATTTTTTCAGACCTTATAAATCTTTCTTGACCTGTGTCAAAAAAGATTTTACCAGGAACATTTGTAGTTTGCCTAGAATAGTCTTGCGGACCATAATGAACAGCTGAAGAAATCAAACCTGGATCATCGCTAGTGCTATCTTTAACGTAATCTCCGTGTTCTAATATGTCTAACTCTCCACAATTAGGCCAACCAATTTCATCAATATTTGCGCCTAGCAACCAAAATGCTGGCCACATTCCTTCCCAGTTAGGAAGTTTTGCTCTCATTTCAACTCGGCCGTACATAAACTCAAATTTATCTTGGGTATTAATTCTTGCAGACGTATAAAGTTTGCCTTGAAAGTCTTCTCTTTTTGCTGTAATTTTTAAAATCCCATCTTCAACTTTTATGTTATCATGTTTATCTGTATAATATTGCAGCTCTCCATTATACCAACTACCATTATCAGGCGCAACAGTTTCAATGTTCCATTTATCTGGAGAAACAGCTGGATTACCTGAAAATGAATCTTGATCAAATTCATCAGCCCAAACTAATTCATTGTTAAAAACATATGACTGACTTGGGGTTGTTGAAGTTGTGTTAGTATTATTGCCTGTATTAGTAATTGAATTGTTATTATTTGATAATATAGGGTCATTGACATCTGATTTTGAGCCACCACATGAAATAAGCAATAGCAGAAAAAAAGAAATTAATCGAAAGTTAGGGCTCATATAATTTTATTTACACCAAAGCTAATAATATTTATTAATTTTAGTAAAAAGTACTGTATGGAACTAGTTCCAAATGAAGGAATTTCAATTACATCTATTTACAGAGGTCTTATTGGTGTCACATCTCTAATTGCAATTGCATATCTGCTTAGCAGTAATAGGAAGATGATTGATTGGAAGACTATTTTGATTGGACTAGTTAGTCAATTTATAATTGCTGTTGGAGTAATAAAAGTTGATTTTGTAAGAAGATTTTTTGAGATAATAGGTCAAGGTTTCCTCGCAATTGTTACTTATTCGAGTAAGGGATCTGCTTTTTTGTTTGGAGAGCTTGCTAGTTCTGAATCATTTGGTGTAATCTTTGTTTTTCAAGTACTACCAGTAATTATATTCTTCTCTGCTCTTACATCAGTACTATATTATTATAAAATAATTCAAAGGGTAGTCAAAGTCTTTGCTTGGATGTTAACAAAACTTTTAAATATTTCAGGACAGGAAAGCCTTGCTGTTACTGGTAACATTTTCTTAGGGCAGACTGAAGCCCCTCTTCTTGTAAAGGGGTATCTAAATAAAATGAATAAATCTGAATACTTTGTTTTAATGACTGGAGGTATGGCTACTGTAGCAGGAAGTGTTTTGGCTGCTTTTATTGGATTTTTGGGAGGTGATGACCCGATACAAAGAATTGAGGTAGCAAAAAACCTAATTGTTGCATCTGTAATGGCCGCTCCTGGTGCTATTGTTATTTCAAAAATTATGTTTCCTCAAACTGAAAAAATAAATAAAAGTGTTGATGTTAGCTCAAGTGTTATAGGTGAAAATCTGTTGACCTCTATTACAAATGGAACAAGAGATGGAATTAAAATGGCTGTTAATGTTGCTGCAATGATTCTTGTTTTTGTTGCACTTATAGCATTATTAAATGGGGTTTTATTTCAAATTGCGGAGTTGTTTGGACTTAATGCTTGGGTGGATGATAATACTATATATAAGGCTTTTTCCATAGAATTAATTCTGGGATATCTATTTGCTCCTATTATGTGGCTTATCGGAGTAGCATCTGATGATACAGCTTTAATGGGCCAGTTACTTGGTATTAAAATAGCAGCTAACGAATTTGTAGCATATATTGAATTAGCTAGTCTAAAAGAGGTAAGCAGTGCAATAAGCTTAACATATGAAAAGTCAGTTATAATGGCAACAATAATGTTATGTGGATTTGCAAATTTTTCTTCCATTGGCATTCAAATTGGAGGTATTGGAATTCTTGCTCCAAATAAGACAAAACTTCTAACTGAGCTTGGATTTAAAGCTATGATAGCTGGAACTCTTGTTTCACTTTTATCTGCAACTTTTGTAGGTATGTTATTAGGTTAAACCTAAGAGGATAATCTTTTCCAAAACTTCATTAAGATAAAAACTGAAACCACTGAAATCAATATAAAGATTAATCCAGTAGTTGTTTGTGAATATAGAATATAACCGATTCCAAAAAGAATACTGTAAACTGAAATACTACCAAAAACCATACAAAGAATACCGGTTGGAACATCCCACTTCTCCTTTTTTCCAACAATTTTTATTCCATTAGATTCAGAGATATCAATTATTTTTTTCCATCCAGGACCTCCTGGTTGAATCTTTTTATAAAAGTTTTGTAGGGTTTCAATATTTGAGGGAGGTGTGATTAAAGTAACTGCAAACCAACAAATTGTTGTTATAGTGACGCCAATAATTAATTTTTCTTCTACTGATAAATTGTTAGGAAACAAAAATTCAAAGCCAAGAGCAACTAAAAATGATACTATCATTGCTGTAAGTTCACTATATACATTAATTCTGTACCAAAACCATCTAAGTATAAATATTAGCCCTGTTCCTGCCCCTATTTGAAGAATAATTCCAAAAGCTTGAAGTGAATTATTAAGAAAAAGGGCAAAAAAAGCTGATAATATCATAAGTAGAACAGTAAATACTCTTCCCATAAAAACATAATGCTTCTCCGATTTATTTTTAACATAAAATCTTCTGTAAAAATCATGAACAAGATAGGACGATCCCCAATTTAAATGAGTTGAAATTGTTGACATAAATGCAGCAATTAAAGATGCTACTAAAAGACCTAAAAGACCTGACGGTAAAAAAGAAATCATTGCAGGATAAGCAAGATCATTCCCAACTATTGTGTTTGGAAATGCTTGTTGCAGAGATTCAATATTTGGATATACAACTATAGAGGCTAAAGCAATAAGAATCCATGGCCAAGGTCTTACAGCATAATGCATAAAATTAAAAAGCAGTGTTGCCCAAATAGCATTTTTTTCGTCTTTTGCAGACAACATTCTCTGTGCGATGTAACCACCTCCACCTGGCTCAGCTCCAGGATACCATACTGCCCACCATTGAACAGCAAGTGGAATTATAAATACTGCAATAAATAAATCTCTATCGGCTATATCTGGAATTAAACTTAATTTGGGAATTACATCTGGATGATTTAAAAGATTAGTTAAACCTTGTATTTGAGGTAACGATACAATTTCATAAGCCGCCCAAAAAGTAGCAAGCATTGCCAGAATAAATTGAAAAAAGTCTGTAATGATTATGCCTCTAAGCCCTCCTATTGAACTATAAATTACAGTAATACCGCATGAAATTAATAATGTTTCTATCGGAGAAAGACCTAATAGTGCTCCTCCGATTTTAATTCCGGCAAGACAAACACTAGCCATTATTAGAACATTGAAAACTGCACCTAAGTAAAAAGCTCTAAAACCTCTAAGAAAAGCAGCACCTTTTCCACTGTACCTTAACTCATAAAATTCAAGATCTGTTAATACTTTTGATCGTCTCCACAGCTTTGCGTAAATAAAAACTGTAAGCATACCTGTTAGTAAAAATGCCCACCATACCCAATTTCCTGCAACTCCGTTTGTTCTAACAATATCTGTAACAAGATTTGGAGTGTCAGCAGAAAAAGTTGTAGCAACCATAGAGATGCCAAGAAGCCACCACGGCATTTTTCTTCCTGAAAGGAAAAACTCAGTAACATCCTTTCCAGACTTTTTTGAAACAATAATTCCAATTAAAAGAGATATTACAAAAAAGGCTGATATTATAAGCCAATCAATGTTTTCAAGTTGCATGTTAAAAGTTTATCTTAGTACTAAATTAGTGAGATTGATTCATTCAAGTAAATATATAATTATTTTATTCTTTTCAATAATTTTTGTTGTATTTGGATATGCTCAAGATAATCCATCTGGATCCGCAGGAAGTCCATTTATTCCATTAAAGCCTGATTCTAAAAAATCTCTTTTAAATATTGATAAAAAGGAGAATCCATATCTTAAGAAATTTGAAGATAAGAACAAAAAAAACTTTTTTCCTGATGCAAATGTTAAGGAGAAAAAACCAGAAAGATTTATTAACTCAAATGAATTTTATCTTTCTAGACTTAACAAAAAAGAGTCAGAATCAAGTAAGAATATCAATAAGTTTAAAGTAGACCAATTTTTAGGAGAAATCCGAAATGATGGTGAATATGTAAATATTATTTTACGCGACCATGAGTATCCAGATGGAGATTTAATTAAAGTTGAGGTTAATGAGCAAATAGTTATGCCAGCCATTTTACTTACTGAAAAAGCAAAAGGATTTAAGCTTGATCTAAAAAATGGGTTTAATGTTGTTGACTTTGTTGCTCTTAATCAGGGAACATCAGGACCAAACACAGCAGAAATAATAGTATATGACGATCAAGGTAAGTTAGTAGGGACAAACAGGTGGAACTTGGCTACTGGTGTAAAGGCAACTTATATTATTTACAAAAATTAACTATAAAGCTCTAACATTGAGTTTATAAATTTATCAACTTCCTCGCTTGTTC
>JAFMFH010000046.1 GCA_017856235.1 Flavobacteriaceae bacterium
AACCTACTAATGCATCGTGAGCTCTTACCTTAGAAATATTTTTTTCCATTTTTTTAATTTAGGGTTATAAATAAATTTAATAATTAATTTTATTAATTGTAAATAATTTTACGTATTTCTCCCCAATTAACAAGTTCTATTCCTTCATCCTTCAACAGCTTCTTTATCTCTTTAGAGTTAAATACATCGTAGTCAAGCTGTCGCCAAAGTGAACCATATTCTGGATGGTCTATAGTTACAGCCTTAAGTTCTTCGTTATCATATCCCAGATGAAGAAGAAATACGTTTAGACCTGGTTGTAAAGATTTAATTTTATTTGAATACAATTTATACCAATCTTCATATTTATAAATATCGTCAACTATAACTGAACTAGCTAGCTCTTCTCCAAAAGCTGCTTCTAAAAAAGTTCTATCTGCACCTGGGTATAGCATGTATATATCATTAACTGGAACTATATAATCTGGCATTGGAAAATCATCATCAAATAGATTTAAAGCTCTTGATTTAGTTACCATAGATACAAGTTTATTTTTATGTCCAACTTCAATGTAGACTCTCCAAAGTTTTTTATTTACTGCAAGTGCCCCCATATGAGTATCTATATGAGTTGGATTTAATCCAATTTGTCTTGAAAAATCAATTTGTGCTTGAAGTTCTCTTCTTACTTCCTCTGGATTAGCTTTAATGTTAACATCACTTGTATTATCATAGAACTCATTATCTTCATTTAAAAGAGAAGTTATTTGGTTAGATGATGAAACTCCATTCCATTTGTAATTCTTCCATTCAGCTGTTAATGTTAGATGTAATCCTATATCATAGTTTGGATTTTCTTTATGAAATGCGGCAACCTCTTTAATCCATGGTGAGGGAATCATTGCACTCCCTGAATTAATAGCATTATTTTTAAATCCATCAAAAGATGCAATATTAACTGAGTGGGATACTCCAATATCATCACCATGAATAATTAAAAGTCTAGCATCCTTTTCATAACCAAGTTTTTCTGCAATATTTTCAATCTGGGCGTAAGTATTGTTAAATAACATCAAAGAAATTATTAAGGCAAAATTTTTCATAACTATATTGATTTAAATTTAATATAAGTATATTTTAGATAAATTCATTTTTATGAAAAAACTATTTATACTTCTATTTGTGCTTTTAATTATTTCATGTTCAATTGAGTCAAATGAAAATAAAATTGGAATTGTAATACATGGAGGAGCTGGAACTATATTAAAAGAGAATATGACTGCTGAATTAGAGAATTCGTACATGATTAAATTGGAAGAAGCTGTTACGAAGGGATATGATATTTTAAAAAATGGTGGATCCAGTAAAGATGCTGTAGAACAGGCAATAAGAGTCATGGAAGATTCACCTCTTTTTAATGCAGGCGTTGGTGCTGTTTTAACTAATGATGAAAGGGTAAGTCTTGATGCATCATTTATGGATGGTGAGAATCTAAATGCTGGAGCAATAGCTGGGTCTAGTTATGTTAAAAACCCAATATCTGCCGCAATTGCTGTCATGGAAAAATCCCCTCACGTTTTGCTATCATCCAAAGGTGCTGACGACTTTGCTATTGAGATGGGAATTGACACTGTACCAAATTCATATTTTATAACTGAAAGGAGGCTAAACTCACTTAGGAGACTCAAGGATAAAAATGTTTCATATAAAGATCCTTTTATAAAAGACTCAAAATTTGGAACTGTAGGAAGCGTTGCTATTGATATAAAAGGAAATATATCTGCTGGAACCTCTACAGGAGGTACTACAAATAAAATTTGGGGTAGAATAGGGGATGTGCCTATAATAGGAGCGGGAAACTATGCTAATAATGAATGTTGTGGAATTTCTGCAACAGGATGGGGGGAACATTTTATAAGAAATGTTGTTGCTTATGATATAGCTGCACAAATAATTTATAAAAATGAAAACATTGTTGATGCATCAAAAAAGTCTCTAGATAAAGTTAAAGCAACGGGAGGAGATGGTGGAGTAATTGGTCTTGATAAGAATGGAAATGTTGCAATGGAATTTAACACAGCAGGAATGTATAGGGCTCATATTGATAATGAGGGTAACATTACAATTAAAATCTACAAAGATTAATTCTTTGGTTTAAATACTGTTCTTTCATTTAGGTTTAAAAGAATTTTGGACTTTGAAAACAAAAGGGGAAAGTATACATCATTAGCCCAATTTTCATATAAATTGTCATAAAATTTATTATCTGGATCTCCTGATTGACCAGGAGAATTTGTTGCTAAGCTATTATCCCAATTACCTGTATCAATCATAACTCTAAAACTACCTCCTGACCTTTGATTCAATGAGTTAGAAGTTGATCCTGGTGTATATCCATCACCTCCTCTTGGATATGATTTTAATTCTATTATTTTTCTAATAGAATCATTTACAACTTTTTCTAATGGGTGATATATTTTTACATGCTTGAAATCTTCCTGACCATAAACCCAGCTATCAGAATTTTCCCCAAATTTTTCTTTTAAATTATCTATAGAAGAATTAAAGGTTTTATTTAAAATTTCTCTCCTTTCATTAATATTCATTTTAGAAATTTTATCAATCACTGTGAAAAGCTGCATTGAAATGTAGTTTTTAACTTTTTCTGGTATGAATTTTTTATTTACTTCTTGAATAAGTTGATTCTGCCATTCAATATATATTCCTGCCTCTATAGATGTTTTAGATAGTTTTTTATCCCATTTCTCAATCATAGAAAAGAACTCGATATTATTTGAGATAAGTCCAGAGGAAAGATTTATAATCTGTTCAGAAGGAACTGAATAATAATCAACTTGTAGTTCAAGCATCTCTTTTAAATTAAATTTCTCTTTACTCTCAAGAACTCTTTTTATTCTATCACCTCTATAAGGGTCTGCCCAGTCAAATCCTATAGCTTCCCATTTATTATAATCTTCAGGAGTTACATTTTGATTTGCTGTAGATATATAACCTATTTCTGGATTATATATGTTAGGTTTTTCTATTATAGGTAGATAAGCTTCCCACTTATTACTGCCATCACCACTAACAGGAACCATTCCACTATGAGTTTTTCTAATTGGAGCTATTCCAACAGCTTGCCATCCGATATTACCAAATTTATCAGCCCAAACCATATTCTCTCCTGGGATATTAAAATATGTGCAGGCTTCTCTAAATTCATCCCAGGTTTTAGCTTGATCCATTCTAAGAGATGCTAAGTATGGTGATCCTCCAATTTCTGACCATCCATTTCTAACTGCATAGGCTTTATTCCTCTCAGTATCTATAAAGGTCACTGGACCATGAACTGAATAAAAAAGATTAACATCAACATCCTCAATTCCTTTGACTTTAATTGTCTCCTTAATGATTTCAAACTCATTCCATTGACCATTATAGAAATATTGATTTGAGTTTCCGGGGTTTAGATCATAAATATATAAGTCCTCAGCATCAGTCCTAAAAACTGTTAAGCCCCATGCTCCAATGCCATTGTGTCCAATTGATATTCCGGGTATTTCTGGTTCACCACCCCCTATGACGTTCCATCCGGGTGCTACTAAATGTGCCATATATCTTAATGAAGGGTTTGATAGAGATCTATGTGGATCATTAGCTAGAATAGGAAATTCTGATTCAGATTTTTCAGCTGATATTGCCCAGTTATTACTTCCTATAGAGTATTTATCATTTATTATATCATTTTGAAAAACATATTCAAGCTCATTATCATTTCTGTATTTTTCCAGTATGTATTTTTCTTTAAATTCAATTGGGTCACGATATGCATTATATAATCTTAAGATATCTTGTTTTAAGTCTTCATAAGTTATATCATAGGGTAATTTTAAAGATGGCTCTTTAGGGTGAAACCAAAGCAAATCTTTAACTAGATCTTCCCCGATTAAGGAAACTGCTCTACCTATGTTTAACTCTTCTTGAATATTTCCAAGAAGTCCCTGATGTCTAGATATAACCACTTCATTTGTCCAAGCCTCTGGTTTAATTCCTAAAATATCAAATTCAATTGGCAATAAATCAGGATTGTTATTAACCTCTTCAATATACTTATTTACTCCTGAAACGAATGAAGAAACTATTTCAAAACCATCTTCATGATAATGATTTAATTCATCTTTGATATCTCCTCTAAACTTGAATAATCTTGTTCCTATATCTCTCTCAAGTTCATCTTCACCAAATATTTCTGAAACAGTTCCTGTAGCTTGTCTTCTCCATATTTCAAATTGAAATAATCTGTCTTTTGCAGCCAAATATCCCTGCATAAAGAAAAGATCATTTTGGTTATTAGCATAGATATGGTTTATTCCATAATTATCTCTTAAAACTTCAACTTCATCTAGTATTCCACCTAATTCAATAGAATTTGAGCATGATAATATAAGGGCTAATATCGAAAGTAAAAGTGATTTTTTTAACATTGTTATTTATTTCAATTTATTAAAAATAAATTTCTTGTGCCAATCTAAAAGTATTGGAGTGTGCCTCAATTATATTCTTTAGAAGCTCTGAATATCCACCACCCATAGATACTTGAACAGGTATTGAGTTTTTTTTGCACAATTCTAAAATAAATTTATCTCTTTCTTTACATCCATCTATTGATAAACCAAGCCTACCTAATTTATCATTGCTAAGAACATCAACACCTGATAAGTAAAAAATAAAATCTGGTTTAAAATTGTCAATAGAATTAGGTATAATATCTTTTAAATTCTTTAAATAGGATTGATCATCCGTATTATCATCAAGTTCTAGATCAATATCACTTTTTTCTTTTCTAAACGGGTAGTTTTTTTTTCCATGAAAAGATATTGTGAATACTTTATCGTTTTTAGAGAAAATTGATGCAGTACCGTTTCCTTGATGAACATCAAGATCAATT
>JAFMFH010000047.1 GCA_017856235.1 Flavobacteriaceae bacterium
GTACTCGAGGCGGGACTTGAACCCGCACGAACATTACTGCTCATTGGATTTTAAGTCCAACGTGTCTACCAATTCCACCACTCGAGCTTTGAGCGAAAGACGGGATTCGAACCCGCGACCCTCACCTTGGCAAGGTGATGCTCTACCAGCTGAGCTACTTTCGCAGAGAATGCAAATTTATAATAATTTAACTTAAAAGTTTATTTATAAATAGATAAATCTAAATTTAATGAATCAAAATATTTAAACCTGTTTAGACAAGTTGAAAGAATTGTATCTCTTAATGAACTTGTTATTCTTTCAGGGAAATATTTCACTGCAATATATGCTTGAAAGGTCTCTGCAATATCTTCTGAGTCTGGATTATCTTTTGCATAAGTTGACAGATAATTTCCATCTAAGGTAACAGCATCAACCCAACCTTGCTGACTATAAACATAGGGGTCAATTGACAAATGTGCAGCTTCATGAATAAACAACTCTTCAGTTCTATCTCCATCTGGCCTTGTTTGTACAATATTCTCCAACCAATCAATATGAAATGTAATGTTTGCATAAGACAGATCGTTAGATCTTTGAGCAGAGGCAACTTCCTCACCTTTTAAAAACTCAATTGATTTAATGTTTTTTCTTAATTCTTTTCCAAGTTGACCCATCAATGGAGCATATTTTTGTATGATTGCAAGTGCTTCTTCTTGAGTAAATTCAGTATAAATTTCAAAATCTACAGATAAACCATCACCAAAATTGACTTTAAACACATGAGCAGGATAATTAATAAAAGCAGGAATAGCTTTGTCATAAAACATTGTGGTTTCAATTCCTTGGTATGTTGATGAGGAATAGACTGTATAATCTGAAGAAGTTATTAAGTCAGGTAAGTCCCACATTGTTCCAGAAAATGGGGGATCAGATATTTCAATTTTATCAAAAATATATACTCCATTGACTGCCCCTTGAGCTTGAATTAGATCAAGCTGATCTTGAAGTTCAGAAAGCTGAAATGTTAGATTATTATTTTTAGAGTCAAGAATTAAATTTTCCTCAGATAGCACTTCTATTTGATTTATATAATTTTCAATTTGAACCTGAAAACCACTTAGTTGATTATTTAAATCTTCAATTTGATTTGATGAAATATTATTTTGAGAAGTAAGTTGACTTATTTGAACTGAATAATCATTAATTTGAGAATTAAGCCGGGAGATATTAGCTTGAAGATCAAGTATAGTTTGATTAAGTTGATTTATCTCATCTTCTTTAGAACATGAATTAATAATTATAAAGAATATAAAGATTAAAAATTTATAGTTTTTCATATTGTATTATCATTTCTCCTGGATTATAAGGAGGAATATAATAAGAGAACCCATACTTGTTACATATTTGATCAATTATTTTCTTCTGCATAACTGGTGAATTTCCTGTTATTACTGTCAGACTCACACTACCCTTTGTTGAATTTAAAAGCATGTATTCTTCAATTAATTCCAATCCTTCCGAGTGAGTTTTTCCATGTAAATCAATCTTCATTTTTTATTTCCTTTTTTATCTGGTTTAATTTCAATAGTGCCTGGACAGGACTTAAATTATCAATATCTAAGTCTTGAATAATCTTTCTTATGTGTTGCATTTTAGGATCTTCTATGTCAAAAAAACTAAGCTGAAGGTTATCATCACTTTTATCTACTTTTAAATTCTTAGGTTTACTAGTCTCCATAAGTTTTAATTTATTTTCAGCTGAGCTAAGTACAAGTTTTGGCATTCCGGCCATTTTAGCAACATGTATTCCAAAACTATGGTTACTTCCACCTTTAACTAGTTTTCTTAAAAAGATTACATCATTTTCTGTCTCTTTTACACTAACATTAAAATTTCTTATTCCCTTGTATATTGACTCCATTTCATTTAAATCATGGTAATGAGTTGCAAAAAGTACATGAGGTTTTAATTTATTTTCATGCAAAAACTCAGCTATTGCCCAAGCAATAGAAATACCATCATAGGTACTTGTGCCTCTTCCAATTTCATCAAGAAGAATTAGACTATTTGCTGTTAGGTTATTTAAAATTGATGCTGTTTCATTCATTTCAACCATGAAAGTTGACTCACCCATAGAGATATTATCACTTGCACCTACTCTTGTGAAAATTCTATCAACTAGCGAGAATGTCATTTCTTGTGCAGGCACAAAACTACCAATTTGAGCTAGTATAGTAATCAATGCTGTTTGTCTTAAAATTGCAGATTTACCAGACATATTTGGACCGGTAATCATTATAATTTGCTGATCAGTATCAAGAAATATATCGTTAGGAATATATCTTTCTCCAGAAGGAAGATTTGCTTCAATTACAGGATGTCTTCCTGCAATAATTTCAATTTTTTTTGTACTTGTTATTTTAGGGCAACAATATTTATATTTAGCTGCTCTTTTTGAGAAAGAATTTAAAATATCAATTATAGAAATTTTATCTGAAACTAATTTTAATGTTGAAAGGCTATCTTGAAGTTTATCTAGCAATTTTAAAAATAACTTAAGCTCAAGATCTTTAATTTTCTCATCAGCATTTATTATTTTCTCCTCATACTCTTTTAATTCCTGTGTAATATATCTTTCCGCATTAACAAGAGTTTGCTTTCTTATCCAGTCCTCTGGAACTTTATCTTTATGGGTGTTTCTTACCTCAATGTAGTATCCAAAAATATTATTAAATGAGATTTTTAATGATGGGATATTAGTTTTTTTAGTCTCCCTTTCCAGAATTTGATTAAGATATTCCTTACCTGAAGATCTTATCTCCCTTAGATCATCAAGCTCTTTTGAGAAACCATCTTTAATAAAATCTCCTTTCAATATTGAAACTGGAGAGTCATCCTTTAAGGTTTTAGATATTTCTCTTATTATGCCTTTAGAATTGGGTAGTGATTTACCATAATTTTTTAGGACACCACTATAAACTAATAGAGAGTCCTTTATTAAATCTACATTTTCTAAAGAACTTTTTAAATTAACTAGCTCTCTTGGTGAAATTTTATATGTAGCAATTTTTGACATTAACCTTTCTATATCTGAAATATTATTTAGGTTAATATCAAGCAGTCTACTTATTTCATCATCACTCATTATTGATTGAACAATTTCTTGTCTTTTCTTTATCTCTTTTTTATCAATTAATGGAAAAGCAATCCAACTTTTAAGTTTTCTTGAACCCATACTAGTTATTGTCTCATCAATTGTATCAGAAAGATTAAAACCATTTATAGAGTTTGAATTAAACAACTCAAGATTTTTCATTGTAAATCTATCCATCCACACATAAGACTCAGGAAAAATTCTTTGAAGGCTTGAGATATGAGTAAGATTATTATGCTCTGTATCATCTAAATAATGAATTATGGATCCCGCAGCTACAGTACCTAATTTTATATCCTCAACACCAAAACCCTTCAAACTTTTTGTATTAAAATGATCAAGCAACTTATTTTCTGAATATGAGTTGTCGTAAACCCAATCATCTAAAGAATAGACATTATATGAGTTTCCAAATAACTCAAAAAATTTATTTTTCGATGGTTTTGAAATCAATATTTCATTGGGAGAAAAATTTGAAATTAGCTGATCAATTAATTTAAAATCACCTTGTGATACATAAAAGTCACCAGTTGATACATCAAGAAATGAAATTCCAAATTCATTTTTTTCTATGTGGACAGAAGCTAAATAATTATTTTTCTTCTGATCAAGGACTCCATCATTAATTGCTATTCCTGGAGTAACTATTTCTGTAACTCCTCTTTTGACAATTTTTTTTGTAAGCTTTGGATCTTCCAATTGATCGCAAACTGCAACTCTATTCCCTGCCTTAACTAGTTTAGGAAGATAGTTCTCAATAGAGTGGTGAGGAAATCCAGCTAGCTCAACTTCACTACTAGAACCAGCTCCTCTTTTTGTTAAGACTATACCTAAAATCTTTGAGGCTAATATTGCATCTTCGCCAAAAGTTTCATAAAAATCACCTACTCTAAACAAAAGTATAGTATCAGGATATTTAGATTTAATATCATTATACTGCTTCATCAAAGGTGTGATTTTAGTCGTTTTAGTCACTGTTTTGTATTTATGCTAATGTAAATATTTTTATTTTTACTCTAATGCGAAAACTAAGAAATACTGAGTTAAATAGAAAGACCATAGAGGAGTTTAAAAAATCCAAAAAAACATCAGCAATTGTGATTTTAGATAATATCAGGAGTATTCATAATGTTGGTTCAATTTTTAGGACTTCTGATTCTTTTTTGATTGAAAAAATTATTATCTCAGGATACACTGCTACTCCTGAAAATTCTAAGATGGAAAAAACAGCACTTGGTTCATCTGATTCTGTTGATTGGGAATACACAGAGGATGTTATAGAGACAATCCAAAATCTAAAGAATAAGGGTATTAAAGTTGTTTCAGTTGAACAAGCAGATAAATCATTAAAAATTGAAAAATTTATTCCTGAAAAAGGAATAAAATATGCTTTTGTCTTTGGTAATGAGGTAGACGGTGTTTCAGATGAAATAATTTTAGAATCTGATCAAGTTCTTGAAATACCTCAAGTTGGGACTAAACATTCTTTAAATGTTTCAGTAGCAGCAGGAATTATTTTATGGGACTTTTATCAAAAAACCGAAATCTAAATTATTTTTAAAGGGATATCCTGATCAATACATTCATTATCCAGCTCCTTAATTGTTTTATTCAAAATTGGATGTACATAATCAT
>JAFMFH010000022.1 GCA_017856235.1 Flavobacteriaceae bacterium
AAGAGGAGCCAAAGCCAGAAGTTAAAGAGGAGCCAAAGCCAGAAGTTAAAGAGGAGCCAAAGCCAGAAGTTAAAGAGGAACCAAAGTCAGGTCTTAATCATAGAATACTTGTTTCACCTTTAGCAAAAAAACTTGCATCTGAAAAAGGAATTGATATTTCCTTAATTAAAGGAACGGGTGATAATGGAAGAATAATAAAGAGAGATATAGATTCATACAAACCATCTAATTTCAGTTATTTTGCTCAACCAAAGCCTCATGTTAAAGAATCATCATATGAGATTCCTAATAATACTATGAGAAAAGCCATTGCAAAGAGATTGTCTGATTCAAAATTTTCAGCACCTCATTACTATCTAAACATTGAGCTGCAAATGGATAATATGATATCTTTTAGGCAACAATTTATAAATACTCAAAACATAAAAATCTCATTTAATGATATAATAGCAAAGGCTGTTGCACTATCTCTTGCCAAGCATCCAAAAGTTAATTCTAGATGGTATGATGATAAAATTTTATTTATTGAGCATATTCATCTTGGTGTTGCTGTTGCAGTTGAGGATGGCTTAGTAGTCCCTGTTGTTAAGTTTGCAAACTCTAAAGATCTTCCTGAAATTAATTCAGAAATAAAAGATTTTGCAGAAAGAGCAAAAAATAAAAAATTAAATCCTTCAGAAATTGAAGGAAGTACTTTTACTATATCTAATCTTGGTATGTTTGGTATAGAAAGTTTTACATCTATAATTAATCAACCAAATTCTGCAATACTTTCTATTGGTTCAATAATTCAAAAACCAATAGTTAAAAATTCAGAGATAGTTGTTGGAAATACTATGAAGTTAACATTAGCATGTGATCATAGAACAGTTGATGGTGCTACTGGTTCATTATTTTTAAAAACTTTGAAAGATTATATTGAAAATCCAGTATCTATTCTAATTTAATGAAAACTATCCTTATATCTGGAACAAGCTCTGGTATAGGCTATGATATATGTGTTCAAGCTCTAAAGCTTAAATATAAAGTTATATCTGTATCAAGAAATTCTAAACCTCTTCAAAACATTAAAGGAATTGATTGTTATTCAGTTGATATTACAGATAATAATCAATTAAATAATTTAGTTGAAGATTTGAAAAGCAAAAAAGTTACCATTGATTTTTTAATCAATAATGCAGGTCATCTTAAAAATGAAACTTTTGATAAAACTTCATATGAATCCTTTAAGCAAACATACGATGTAAATGTTTTTGGTTTAGCACAAATTACAAGATTGCTTTTGCCAATAATAAATAAGTCAGGTCATGTAATTAATATAAGTAGTATTGGAGGTGTAAATGGTTCAAAAAAATTTCCTGGTTTATCAGTTTACTCAAGCAGTAAGGCTGCAGTTATTGCTTTAACTGAAGTATTAGCTGAGGAATTTCCAGATGGCCCTTCTTTTAATGTTCTTGCTCTAGGTGCCGTTCAAACAAAGATGCTTAAAGAGGCTTTTCCTGAGTATGTTGCACAAACAAGTCCTAATGAAATGGCAACTTATATATTAGATTTTGCTTTAAATGGTGGGAAATTATTTAATGGAAAACTTATATCTGTTTCAAAATCAACTCCTTAATTTTCCAACTTTTCTTAGTAATTCAGACGCATATACAAATTCGTTAACTAGTTTGTTATTGGTTTTTAGAATTTCTTTATTATTACCTTCCCAGACTTTTTCTCCATTAACTAAATAAATAATTTTATCACCAATCTCTATAACTGAATTCATGTCATGGGTATTTATTACAGTTGTAATATTGTACTCGATTGTTATCTCTTGAATTAACTTGTCAATTATTATAGCTGTCTTTGGATCAAGTCCAGAATTAGGCTCGTCACAAAAAAGATACTTTGGATTTAAAACAATAGCTCGAGCAATTGCAACCCTTTTTTTCATTCCACCAGATATTTCAGAAGGATATTTATTATCAGCATCTTTTAAGTCAACTCTATTAATTACTTCTTGAGCTCTCGATAACATCTCTTCATCAGTTTTATTTGAAAACATTTTCATTGGAAAAATAATATTCTCTAACACTGTCATAGAATCAAATAAAGCACTTCCTTGAAAAACAGTTCCAACTTCTTTTCTTAAACTAGTTAGTGCTGATATATTATCTTTATCAAACATATTATTATCAAAATAAATATTTCCTTTCTCTACCTCTAGTAGTCCTAATAGACATTTCATTAAAACAGTTTTTCCTGATCCACTCTGACCAATTATTAGATTGGTCTTTCCCTTATCAAAAACAGTTGAAATTTCTTTTAAAATTTCAATGCCATCAAATGATTTTGATATTTCTTCTACTTTAATCATCAGGCTAATAAAAGTTGTGTTACAATAAAGTTAATTATGATTATTACGATACTTGTCCAAACAAAAGATATATTACTTGCTTTTCCCACTTCCAGTGCTCCACCTTTCATAAAGAATCCGTGATAAGATGGAATTGTGGCTAAAATAAATGCAAATAATAATGTCTTTATGTATGCATATACCACATGAAACACTTTAAAATCTAGCTGAATTCCTTGAATAAAATCAAAACTTGTAGAAAACCCTGCATAAACACTTGCTACGTAACCACCTAGAATTCCTAAGAACATTGCTAAAGTAATTAAAAAGGGATATAACATTAAAGAAATAATTTTAGGGAAAATTAGATAATTAAATGAATTTACACCCATGACTTCAAGAGCATCTATTTGCTCAGTAACTCTCATAGTTCCAATACTAGATGTAATAAAAGATCCAACCTTTCCTGCCATAATTATAGAAATTAAAGTTGGAGCAAACTCTAAAATTACTGATTGTCTTGTTGCAAATCCAATAAGATTTCCTGGAAGAAAAGGACTATCTATATTAAGCGCAGTCTGAATTGCAACAACGCCTCCCACTAAAAAAGACATGAAGGCTACAATCCAAATTGAGCCAATAATAAGATCATCAATCTCCTTAACAATTAATTTTTTTAAAACATTCCACTTGGTAAATTTTGTAAAAGTGTATTTAATCATTAAAAAATATCTACCTATATGAAAAAAAAGTTTCATTATGATTAAATCTTATAGGTTATAGCATTTATATTCATACCTGCCCCTACACTAGCAAACATTATTATATCTCCTTTATTTAAAACATGTCCTCCATAATTGTTTTTTTTAACTATATCAAAAAGAGTTGGAATTGTAGCTACTGAACTGTTACCAAATTCTTCAATGTTCATTGGTAGAATATCCTTGGGTGGGGTACTTTTATAGAGTCTGTAAAATCTCTTAATAATTGCCTCATCCATTTTTTTATTAGCTTGATGAATAAATATTTTTTTAAGATCGTTAATATTACTTTTAGAATCATCAAAACATGATTTCATAGCTATTGGAACATTTGTAAGAGCAAACTCATATACTTTTCTACCTTGCATTTTGATAAACTTCTGATCGTTTCTTTTTCTTAAGTCTTTATTATATGATGACCCATAGAATATAAACTCATTCTCACCCTCATAGGTGAAAGTTGCAGATTTATGAGATAATATTCCCCCATCAAAATAGGTTTCTTTCTCTAATATGGTAGCACCAGATCCATCTGCATATATCATTGAGTCTCTATCATTTTCGTCTAAAATTCTTGATAGTGTGTCACAACCAATTATTAAACATTTATTTGCCATTCCAGACTTAATTAATGATTTTGCCTGAATCATTCCTTCTAACCAACCTGGACAACCACAAATAATGTCATATGCTACACAATTAGGATTTTTTATTTTAAGTTTTGCTTTAACTTTTGAAGCAATTGAAGGAAGTGTATCTACTTGTCCACTATTACATGATATATCTCCTGCATTATGAGCGACAATTATGTAGTCTAATGTTTCTTGATCAATTTTTGAATCAATAATTGCAACTCGTGCAGCATCTGAAGCTAAGTCAGAGCTATTTATTTCATCAGAGGCATACCTTCGCTCATTAATACCAGTTATAGATTTAAATTTTTCGATTATTTCTGGATTTGAACTTTGAATATCACTACCATCTCTGTCAAGGAATTTATTCTGAAGAAAATCTGAATTTTTCTTTGTGATATCTGGTGTGCAGCTTCCTGTACCAGTTATTATGTAGTTCATTTTATAAAATTACTTAAATTATTGATAAGTCTCTATAGGAGGACAACTACAAAATAAATTTCTGTCACCATAAGCCTCATCTACTCTTCTAACTGTAGGCCAAAATTTATTACTTTTTAAATAGCTTTTTGGGAATGAGGCTTCTTCTCTACTATATTTATATGGCCAATCAGTAGAAGTTAACATCTTCAATGTATGAGGAGAATTCCTAAGCATCTCTCTCTTGGAATCATCATTAGACATAATCTCAGTATAAATTGAATTAAGAGCTTCACAAAACTTATCTAATTCATTTAAATTTTCACTTTCAGTAGGTTCAATCATCATAGTGCCGGGAACTGGAAATGAAACTGTTGGAGCATGAAAACCATAATCTATTAATCTTTTTGCAATATCTACAACTTCAATATTATATCTTTTGAACTCTCTACAATCTATAATAAATTCATGTGCTGATCTTCCATTCTCTCCACTGTAAAGTATCTTATAATTTTTTTCGAGTTTAGTTTTTAAATAGTTTGCATTAACAATCGCAATTTCCGTAGATTTTCTAATACCCTCTCTACCTAACATTCTTATATATCCATATGATATAAGGCAAACAAGTGCAGATCCCCAGGGTGCTGATGAAATTGCTTCAAGTGAATCATTTCCACCTATATTGATCAATGGATTAGATGGAAGAAATTCTTTAAGATGTTCTGCTACACAAATTGGCCCAACACCAGGACCACCCCCCCCATGTGGAATTGAGAAAGTTTTATGTAAATTCAAATGACAAACATCGGCACCAATTAATTTTGGACTAGTCAAGCCAACCTGTGCGTTCATGTTGGCTCCATCCATGTACACTTGACCACCATTTTGATGAATTAAGTCATTTATTGATTGAATCTCAGATTCAAATACTCCATGGGTAGATGGGTAGGTAATCATCAATGCAGCAAGATTATCTTTATATTCGTTTACTTTAGTTTTTAAGTCTTCAATATCAATATTACCTCTCTCATCAGTATTTATAACTACTACTTTTAATCCAGCCATAATTGCCGAAGCAGGATTAGTCCCATGAGCAGAAGATGGAATTAGACATATGTTTCTGTGGCTATCACCTTTTTTATCTAAATAAGATTTGATCACCATTAATCCACTGTATTCTCCTTGAGCACCAGAATTGGGTTGTAATGAAGTTGCAGCAAAACCCGTAATTTCTGAAAGATATCCTTCTAATCTATTTATTACCTTATGGTATCCTTTTGCTTGATCAACAGGAACAAAAGGATGTATACTATTCCATTCGCTCCAACTTAATGGAATCATTTCTGAAGCTGAATTTAATTTCATAGTACAAGATCCAAGTGAGATCATAGACTGAGTTAAAGACAAATCCTTATTTTCTAGAGATTTTATATATCTCATTAATGAAGTTTCAGAGTGGTATGAATTGAAAACAGGGTGGGATAATATATCAGATTTTCTTTCATTTATAAATTCAATATTTTTTGGAAATTCTTTTATTTTTGATTGTTTATTTGTAAAATTCTCAAAAACTGAAATAATCTCTTTAAGATCTTTAAAATTAGTTTTTTCATTTACAGAAATTGATATTTCGTTATCTGTAAGAAAGCAGAAATTAATCTTTTTTAATGTAGCTAATTCTTTAATTTTCTTTGAATCACATAAAACGGTTATTGTGTCAAAGTATTTAGAATATTTAATCTGAAGTCCAACTGACTCAATACTTCTTTTTAGATAAACAGCTTTAAGATGAATTGATTTTGAAATTTCTTTTAAGCCTTCTGGACCATGATATACTGCATACATTCCAGCCATTACTGCAAGTAAAACTTGTGCAGTGCAAATATTTGATGTTGCTCTATCTCTTTTAATATGTTGTTCTCTAGTTTGAAGAGCCATCCTAAGTGAATAATCCCCATCTAAATCTTTGGTTACACCAATAATTCTTCCTGGGATATTTCTTTTGTATTTTTCTTTTGTTGCAAAAAAAGCAGCATGAGGACCTCCATAACCAAGAGGTATTCCAAATCTTTGAGTTGTTCCAACAACAACATCAATTTTATCAGTATTAGGTGGTTCAATTAAAACTATCGACATTAAATCAACAGCAACTATTACTTTAAAATTTTCATCATTAATAGATTCTAAAAAATTATCTATATCCTCTAGTTTTCCATCCTTTCCAGGATATTGAATAATACATCCAAAAAACTCACTTTCATTCAATTCTTTTATATCACCTACTACTAAATCAATATCAAGTGGCTTAGCTCTAGTTGATAAAACAGCTAAAGTTTGTGGAAATATATTAGAGTCAACATAGAACTTATTTTGATTTGTTGATTTCTGATCTTTTGACCTATTATTATACATCATTATCATTGCTTCAGCGGCAGATGTACCTTCATCCAGAAGTGAAGCGTTAGCTAGTTCCATTTTAGTAATATCGCAAACCATTGTTTGGAAATTTAACAAGGCTTCAAGTCTTCCCTGAGCAATTTCAGGTTGATAAGGAGTGTAAGCTGTATACCATCCAGGGTTTTCTAAAATATTTCTTTGAATAACAGAGGGGGTAAATGTGTCATGATAACCAAGTCCTATATAAGTTTTAAAATTTTGATTTAGAGATGATAATTTTTTTATCTCTTTTAAAAATTCCATTTCAGAGATACCCTCGGGAATATTTAAGTCATTTTTTAATCTAATCTTCTCTGGAATTGTCTGTTCAAGCAATTGTTCAACAGATTTGACACCTATTGTACTTAAAATTATATTCAGCTCAGAAGAGTTTGGACCTATGTGTCTTCGAGTAAAATTTTCTTTAAACATTAAAAGTTTTTAGCAAAAATATGTATTATTGAAAATAATAATAATAATGTTCATTAAATGTTAAAACTTTTTTTTTATATACTATTAATTTTTTTTCAATCACCTATTATACAAGATGTTTATAAAGATCAAGTAAATAATTTGATCAATGAAAAAGTAATGGTAATTGATCTAAGGACCAAGAAAGAATTTGATCAGGGTAAAATAAGATCCTCCTTTAATATTGATTTTCAAAATAGAGAGTTTATAGATAACCTAAACAAGCTTGATAAAGAAAAACCCTACATTATATATTGTATGTCAGGTAATAGAAGTTTAAAGGCTAGTCATGTGATGAAGTCTTTAGGTTTTAAAATGATATATCACTATAAAAAAGGATACAATGATTGGATTAAAGACTAGCTATTTTTTTTTAAATCTTTACTGCTTTCAATAACCTTATCTTCTAAATCTTTTTTATAGGCCTTAACCTTGTCAGCAATTTTAGAATCAAAGGATCCAATAATTTGAGCAGCAAGAATACCAGCATTTTTTGAACCATTTAAAGCTACAGTTGCAACTGGAACTCCACCAGGCATTTGAAGTATAGATAAAATTGAGTCCCAGCCATCTATTGAATTTCTTGATTTTATTGGAACTCCGATAACAGGCAAGCTTGTAATTGAGGCTACCATTCCAGGAAGGTGAGCAGCTCCTCCTGCTCCTGCAATAATAACTTTTATACCTTTTATTTCAGCATTAGAAGCATATTCAACCATTTTATTAGGCGTCCTATGAGCTGAAACTATATCATATTCTGTATTTATGTCAAATGATTTGAGAATTTCAATAGCCTCACTCATTACTTCAAAATCTGATTTACTACCCATTATAATTCCTACTTTACTCATTTTTTTGTTGTAATAATTATTGTTTCTTTAATTTCTTTTGCTAATTCTTTTGCTTTATCAATATTTTCATTAATTACGGTTACATGCCCCATTTTTCTATTGAATCTGGTTTCAAATTTACCGTAAATATGTGGATTAACACCTTCAAGCCCTATAATTTGATCAAAATTCTTATAAATAACAGGTCCATTAGATCCTTTTTCACCCACTAAATTTACCATAACACAAGCTTCTTTAATCTTTGTGCTCCCTAAAGGTATATCAAGAATTGATCTTAAAAGTTGTTCAAATTGACTTGTATATGAGCCCTCTATAGAAAAATGATAACTGTTATGTGGTCTTGGGGCAACCTCATTCACTAGAATTTCATTTTCAGATGTTAAAAACATCTCAACAGCTAATATTCCTATAATTTGAAGTTTCTTTGCAACCTGAATTGCAAGATCTTCAGCATTTGATTTTAAATCATCATTAATTTTTGCAGGTGATAAAATATACTCAACTTGATTTGAGTCACTGTTGAACTCCATTTCAACTACAGGATAATTAATTAATTCACCTGACTTCCTAGACGCTACCATTACAGAAAGTTCTTTTTTTATTGAAATGAATTCTTCTACTATGCAAGGACAATCATCTACTTTTTCTAAATCTATATTATTAGAAATTTTATTTACACCGTATCCATCATACCCCATTCTTGATGCTTTCCAAATAAAAGGAAATGAAATTTCACCTTTGCTTACACTCTGTTTCAATTCATTTACACCGTTGAAAATTTTATATAATGAAGTAGGAATTTGATTATTATTGTAGAATTCTTTTTGTTTAGATTTGTCTTGAATTATTTCAATAACTTTAGGTTGAGGTAAAACTTCCAATTCATTGGATTCAAGAAATTTTAATGCCTCAATATTTACATTCTCAATTTCAATTGTCAATATATCAACCATTTTACCAAAATTTACAACTGTATCGAAATCCATTAAGTCCCCTTGAAAAAATTTTGAACAAAGTTTTCTAGATGGGCAGTTTTCATTGGAATCTAAAATATATACTTGGAGCCCCCATTTATTAGCTACGTCAAGAACCATTTTTCCGAGTTGACCTCCACCAAGTATACCAATTATTCTATTTTCCTTAAACATATTTCAAAAATAAGCATTCCTTTAATCACAATAAAAAATACCAAACATTTTAAATATCTTTGTGCCTGTGTTTAATATCGTGATTTTTGGTAAACCAGGATCTGGGAAAGGAACCCAGGCTGATTTTTTAAAGGACAAATATGATCTATATCATATATCTACAGGAGATTTATTTAGGAAAAATATTTTAAATAAAACTGATCTAGGTATTGAAGCAAAGTCATTTCTTGATAATGGAGATCTTGTGCCTGACATTGTTACAATTAAAATGCTTGAAAATGAAGTTTTAGCAAATAAGGATGTTAATGGTTTTATTTTTGATGGTTTTCCAAGAACATATAATCAGGCTGAATCCCTCGATATTTTTCTTGAATCTATTAACCAAAAGATAAATGCAACAATCGCTCTGGAGGTTAATGAAGATGAGCTAATAACTAGGTTATTAGATCGAGCTAAAATTACTAAAAGATCTGATGATCAGGATATCAAAAAAATTAAAAATAGATTTAACGAGTATAATAATAAGACATCTATACTAATTGATTTTTATCAAAAACAGTCAAAATTTTACTCAGTTAATGGCCACGGAAGTGTTGATGATATTACTTCAAGATTATTCAATCTTGTTGATAGTTTAATCTAGTATTTTATGATAGTCGATAATTTTGTTGATTATGTCAAGCTTACTGTTAGTTCAGGTAAAGGTGGAAAAGGTTCTACTCACTTGAGAAGGGAAAAGTTTGTTCCAAAAGGAGGGCCAGATGGCGGTGATGGTGGTAGTGGTGGAAATATTATTTTAAAAGGTAATAGCAATTTATGGACTCTTCAAAGTTTTAGATATAAGAAACATTTTAAAGCAGGAAATGGCGGTGATGGAAGTGGTTCAAGAAAATCTGGAAGTAATGGAGAAGATGTTGTAATTAATGTTCCCCTTGGAACTGTTATTAAAGATTTAGATACTGAAAAAGTTATTTGCGAGATAAATGATGAATCCTCTGATTTAATTCTTTTAAAAGGTGGAAAAGGAGGGCGTGGCAACTTTCATTTTAAAACTCCTACTAATCAAACTCCTAGATATTCTCAAAGCGGACTTCCAGGTAAGGAGCTTAAAATAATATTAGAGCTTAAAGTTTTAGCAGATGTTGGATTAGTTGGATATCCTAATGCTGGAAAGTCAACATTATTATCCGTTTTATCTGATGCTAAACCTAAAATTGCAGATTATGAATTTACGACATTAAAACCTAACCTTGGAATTGTTGCAATGTCAGATTTTAGGTCATTTGTAATGGCTGACATACCCGGAATAATTGAAGGAGCCAGTGAAGGTAGAGGTTTAGGTCATTATTTCCTAAGACATATTGAAAGAAACTCGATACTTCTATATGTCATACCTGTTGACACAAAAAATATTAAGAAGGACTTCACAATTCTTCAAAAAGAACTTATAAAGTATAACCCAGAATTGGCTGATAAAGATTTTATTATAGCATTTAGTAAGGCAGATCTTATGGATCAAGAATTATTAGAAGAATTTAAAGCAATCTTAAATAAAGAATTTAAAGGCATGGAATATCATATAATATCTTCTATTAGTAATTTTGGAATAAATGAAATCAAAGAGAATTTATGGAATAAATTAAATCAAAAAAATTGAACTATGAATATTAAAGATTCACAAAAATTAGTAGACGAATGGATAAAAGAACATGGTGTAAGATACTTTAACGAACTTACAAATATGGCAATACTATCAGAAGAAGTTGGTGAGGTTGCCAAGATTATAGCTAGAAAGTATGGTGAACAAAGTTTAAAAGAAAATGATATTATAGATGATCTAGGTGATGAATTATCCGATGTATTGTTTGTTATTATCTGTCTTGCAAATCAGACAGGCATTGATCTTGAAAAATCATTTAAAAATAATCTTTTAAAAAAAACAAAGAGAGACAGACATAGACATAAATCAAATAATAAACTAAAGTAGTGTTTGAAATTTCAAAGAAATCAAAATCCATAGAAGGGGTATTAAATATTAGTGGATCAAAAAGTGAGTCAAATAGACTAATAGCCTTGAGAGCCTTTACATCTTATTTTGAGATAAAAAATATTTCTGATTCAGATGATGTAAAAGTTATGATATCTGCAATTAATTCAAATGAAGAGGAGATTGATATTGGGCATGCTGGAACTGCAATGAGGTTCCTAACATCCTATTTTTCATCAATTCAGAACTCATCTGTAATTCTAACTGGTTCAAAAAGAATGAAAGAAAGACCTATTTCAATTTTGGTTGATGCTTTAAGAGAGTTAGAGGTTGATATATCATATTTAGAGAATGAAGGTTATCCTCCAATTAAAATTAATGGTAGAGTTATAAGTAAGAAACAAGTTCACCTTCCTGCAAATGTAAGTTCACAATATATTTCATCCCTAATGATGCTTGGAGTATCTCTGCAAAATGGACTAATTATTAATCTCTCAACAGAAATAACCTCTTTGCCATACATTGAGATGACAAAAAAAATAATTGAAAGAATAGGAGGTCATGTTAAGCTTCAATTAAATCAAATTCTGATTGATTCATTTTCAAATAAAATAATACCAAATCAAATAGTTGAGTCAGACTGGAGCTCTGCATCATATTTTTACAGTATAGTAGCATTATCAGATTTATCAGATTTAACTTTAAATACTTACCACAAAAATAGTATACAAGGAGACTCTCGACTTGTTGACATTTATAGAAATTTTGGTGTTAAAACTACATTTATTAATAATGGAATTCATTTAACTAAGTCAGAAAATAAAATTGAGAAAAAAATATCATTAGATCTTTCAAATAACCCTGATCTTGCTCAAACAATTGTTGTAACATGTTTAGGTCTCGGAATTGATTGTGATCTTTATGGCTTGCATACACTTAAAATAAAAGAAACAGATAGGCTTAAAGCATTGAAATCTGAAATTCAAAAATTTGAAGTTGATAATATAGAAATAACTGATAATTCTTTACATTTAAAAAATAAGTCAAAACTTAAATCAAATATTTCAATAGATACTTATAATGATCATAGGATGGCTATGTCCTTCGTTCCACTTTCCCTTTTAAATCCATTAATAATTAATGATCCAATGGTTGTAACAAAGTCTTATGTTAGCTTTTGGGATCATCTTGAAGAACTTGGATTTGAGATTTCAAAAAAATAAATAGTTAAATACTTGACTTTCGGTATTCTAGAATACTATATTTGCCAACTTAATAAAAATTTATGAAGTTATCTAATTTTAGTTATAAGCTACCTCCAAAACTTTTAGCTCAGTATCCATCTGAAGAAAGAGATGAAAGTAAATTAATGCTATTAAACAGAAGAGAACAGACAATTGAGCACATAGTTTTTAGAGATATTATTGATTATTTTAACGAAGGAGATGTAATTGTATTAAATAATACTAAGGTTTTTCCAGCAAGGTTATATGGTAATAAGGAAAAAACTGGTGCAAGAATTGAAGTTTTTCTCTTAAGAGAATTAAACAAAGATCAAAGACTATGGGATGTTTTAGTTGACCCCGCTAGAAAAATTAGAATTGGAAATAAGCTTTATTTTGGTGAGGATGAAAGTCTTGTAGCTGAAGTTATTGATAATACTACATCAAGAGGAAGAACTTTAAGATTTCTTTTTGATGGCCCCTACGATGAGTTTAGAAATAAACTTCAAGAATTAGGCGAAACTCCCCTTCCAAAATATATAAAAAGGCCTGTTGAAGAAAATGATAAGGATAGATATCAAACTATATATGCTAAGAACGAAGGCGCAGTTGCTGCACCAACTGCTGGTTTGCATTTTTCAAAACATTTACTTAAAAGACTTGAAATTAAAGGAGTGCTTCTTCCTGAAATTACACTTCATGTAGGACTAGGTACCTTTAGCGCAGTTGATGTTGAAGATTTATCTAAACATAAAATGGATAGCGAAGAACTTATTATAAGAGAAAATTCAGCCAACATAATAAATAATGCCCTAAAAAATAAGAAAAGAATTTGTGCAGTTGGAACTACAGTAATGAGAGGCCTTGAAAGTTCCGTCTCATCATTTGGAACTGTTAATCCTTATGAAGGTTGGACTCATAAATTTATATATCCTCCTTATGATTTTTCTATTGCTAACTCAATGATTACTAATTTTCATACATCAAAGTCAACTTTAATAATGATGGTGGCAGCTTTTGGTGGAGTTGATTTTGTTTTAAAGGCATATAAAGAAGCAATTAAGGAGGAATATAATTTCTTCTCATATGGAGATGCTATGATGATTATCTAAGCCTAGGGTTTGAATATTTCCAAAAAAATAAAAAACCCCATTTCTCAAGAATTAAAAATTTTTGAAAAACAATTTTTTAGTTCAGTCTCCTCTAAAATTAGGTTGCTCGATCTAATTCTAAAGTATATTTTAAAAAGAAAAGGAAAACAAATTAGACCTATTCTTGTAATTCTTTTTTCTAAAATGTTTTCAAATGGAAAAGTTTCATCAAAAACATATAGAGCTGCCAATTTAGTTGAATTAATTCATTCTGCTTCACTAATTCATGATGATATTGTAGATGATAGTAATATTAGAAGAAAGTTTCTTACTATTAATGCTTTATGGAAAAATAAAATTTCTGTATTAGTAGGAGACTTTTTTTTATCTAAAGCTTTACTTATTTCTACTCAAAATAAAGACTATGATTTATTAGACCAGGTATCAAATGCGGTAAAAGAAATTTCAGAGGGAGAATTATTCCAAATTCAAAAGTCTAGGAGTTTTAATATAACAGAAGAAGATTATATCATGTTGATCACAAAAAAAACAGCATCTTTATTCTCATGTTGTTGTATGCTTGGGCTAATTTCATCTGGTAGTGAAAAAAATAAAAATGTTGAAAATTTTGGATTATACTTAGGGATTATTTTTCAAATAAAGGATGACCTTTTTGATTATTCTAAAAAAAGAATTGGAAAACCAACTAAAGATGATTTAAAAAGTCAAAAAATAACACTTCCTTTAATTTATGCAATAAAAAAGGCAAGTCAAGTTGATATTAGATCAATTAGACCTGTTCTAAAAAGAAAAAAACTTTCAAAAGAAGATAAGATCATTATTAATAGGTTTGTGAGTCAACATGAAGGATTTAAATATGCTGAAAGTGTAATGTTAGATTATAAGAATAAAGCTTTAAAAATACTTGAAAACTTTCCAGATAACGAATCAAAAAATTCGCTTAAAATCTTATTGGATTTTATCATTGACCGAAAGTATTAATTTATTATATTAATGCTTAAATTAAAAGGTTTGATTACTAAAGAGACTATTGACAAAGTTTTTGAATATTCTAGAGTTGAAGAGGTTATATCTGATTTTATAGCTTTAAAAAAAACTGGTGCTAATTTCAAAGGTTTAAGTCCCTTTACTAATGAAAAGACACCAAGCTTTATTGTTTCCCCATCAAAACAGATTTGGAAAGATTTCAGTTCTGGTAAAGGAGGTAATGTGATTGCTTTTCTCATGGAGCATGAACAATTTAACTATCCAGAGTCAGTTCGATACCTAGCTAATAAGTATAACATAGAAGTAATAGAGACAACAGATAAATTTGAAAATGTTGAAGAAAGAAATGCAAGAGAATCTCTATTTATTATTAACTCATTTGCTCAAGAATACTTTCAAAATATTTTATCTAAGGAAGATATTGTGAAAGATTATTTAATAAACAGGGGTCTTTCAGCTTCAACCATTGATAACTTTAATATTGGCTTTAGCCCTGATTTAAAAAATAGTTTTTACAATAAATCAATTGAAAATGGATTCACCAGGGATTATTTAATTGATACAGGTTTGGTTATTTCAAATGAAGATAATTATGTTGATAGATTTAGGGGGAGAATAATGTTTCCAATTAAGAGTATTTCAGGCAGGATATTAGGATTTGGTGGAAGAATAATTAATTCAAATAAAAAACTTGCAAAATATATAAATTCTCCGGAAAGCAAAATCTACAATAAAAGTAAAACTCTATATGGTATTTATGAATCTAAACAGTTTATAGTAAAAGATGATGTTTGTTATTTAGTTGAAGGTTATATGGATGTTGTTCAATTACATGAGCATGGAATAAAAAATGTTTTAGCTTCATCTGGAACTTCTCTAACCAAAGATCAAATAATTCTCATTAAAAGACTAACACCAAATATTGTAATCCTTTTTGATGGAGACCAAGCAGGTCTTTCAGCATCATTAAGAAGTATTGATATGATTTTAGAGGAAGGCTTAAATGTTAGAATTTGCCCTTTACCTGATGGGGAAGATCCTGATAGCTTCGTAAAAAAACATAAACGTAATAAAATGATTAATTATATTGATGAACAATCAAAAGATCTAATAGATTTTATATTAAGTGTTAATAAAGAATATAAAAATGATGAGGATAAAAAAGTCAATATAATTAAAAGTATTCTTAAATCAATTTCTCTGATTCCCGATTCTCTTAAACAAGAGGTGTACATTAAGAAACTTTCTTCTGTTCTATCTATAGATGAGTCATCTCTTTTTAGATCTTTTTCTACAATTGAGACTGCCAAAAAAATACATAAAATAAAAATTTCAAATAATTCTGGAGATAATTTATATAAAGTTAAAACTTCAAAAAAGGAAAATAGAAGTGAATACATATATCAATTAGAAAGACAAATTATCAGTATTTTGTTAAAGTATGGTGCTGAAGAAATAATTTTTGAAGATGTAATTTTAAACAAAAATGAAAAAGGAGATATTATTGAAAATAAAAAAGAAATTAGATCTAAAGTGTTTGAAAAAATATATTTAGATCTTCAACAGGATGAGATAGAATTTACTCATGAACCTTTTAAAGAGATATACAATAAGCTTATAAATAGTTTCCATAATCAAAACTTAGTTTCCATTGACAGCTTCATAAATGATCTTGAACCTAGTTCTAGTAAAATAGTCTCAGATATTCTAATAAATGATGAAAAGTATCAGCTTCATGATTGGGAGAAAAAAAATATTTATGTAAAAAAAATTGGTAGTGAATTAAGTCAACTGGTTAATGAAACTATATTAAATATGAGAAGATATTTGATTGATAAAAAAATTAACGAACTTCAAGATAATAGTAATGATAACAAGGAAAAAGTTCTTGAAGAGGTTATGAGCTACTATAGTTTAAAGAAACTTTTATCAGCAAAGCTTAATAGGGTTGTTTGATATGCTTTCTAGCTAAAATAAATAGGTCTGTTTTTGAATTAACCTCTAACTTTCTCATTATTCTTGTAATATAGGTATTGACTGTCTTTTGATTTATGTTCAGTTTTATAGATATTTCAATATTTCTTTTACCTCTAAAAAATAATTTAAGAACCTGAAGTTCTCTTCTTGAAAGACTATTAATTTTTTCTGTGTTGTAATCAAAGTTGAACCGATTTTTAAGCCTAGTAAACTTATTTAATTCACCAGAGCTATATCTTGAAAATGCAATTTCTTGAAGTACATATCTAATAGTTTTTTTCTTTAGATTCTTTGTTAAAAATCCTGAGGCACCACTCTTTAGTAGTTGTAATGATTTGTTCTCATTTAAAATAGAAGTAAAAATAATTAATGGAACATCAATTTTATTTTTTTTTAAAATCTTTAAGATGTCTAAAGCTGAACTTCCATTAAGATTAATTTCAGAAATTATAAAATTTATATTCTCTTCCTGAATAGTTTCAATTAGAAAATCTTTATTTTCTAGATATGAGCATACTTCAAATATCATAGAGTTTTTAAAAATAGATTTTAAACCAATATGAATTATAGGATCACAATCAAGAACTAAAATTTTTAATTTCTTCAAAACTTAAAGATATTCTTTTGGTATTTTACATACTGGAATAGGATCCATTTTATGTTTGTTCGCAATATTAAATGAGTAATATATTTTTAATACGTCTTTTTCTCTTTGAGATAAATTTTCTTTATTATCATAATTTATCATTGCATTTTCAATTTCCTCATATGATGCTCCAATCTGATCTTCATCACTTCTGTTGTCATTCCATAATCCATCATTTGGTTCAGCTACAATAATTTCATTAATAATATTATGGAATTTTGCTAAACTAAACACCTCTGATTTTAGTAAATCAGCAATTGGACTAATATCTACTCCTCCGTCTCCATATTTTGTATAGAAACCTATTCCAAAATCTTCAACTTTATTTCCTGTTCCAGCAACAATATAATTATAAAGTCCAGAAAAATAGTATAGTGTAACCATTCTAAGTCTAGATCTAGTGTTAGCTAAACTAAGCTCATGTTTGTCTGAGCTATGATTAGGTAAAGAACTAACAAAAGATTCAAATGTTTTATCTAATTCTATTTTTTTTGAAGTAACATTTTGAAAATTAGTTTTTAACCAATCGATATGTTTTCTTGACCTTAAGACTTGGTCTTTGTTCTGATATATTGGCATTTCTAGACATAAGACATCTTGCCCGGTCTTAGCACAAAGAGTAGAGGTTAATGCTGAGTCAACTCCTCCTGAGATACCTACGACTAGACCTTTAACTCCAGATTCATTAACATAGTTATTAATCCAACTAACTATGTAATTTGAAACTTTTTCCGGATACTTCATCAAATGGTATTTGGTTATATTTGTGCAAATCTAGTGCATATTAAAATTATATGAAAGAAACAGAAATAACAATTAAAGTAAAATTAGATCAAAATAATATTCCTGAAGAAATAATGTGGTCTGCACCTGATGGTGGTATGAAGGACCAGTTTTCAAAAGCCATATTTCTTTCATTCTGGGACAGTAAACAAAAAGAAACTTTGAAAATGGATCTATGGACAAAAGAAATGCCTGTTGATGAAATGAAAACGTTTTTGCTTCAAACACTTCAATCAATGAATCAAACTATTTCAAAAGCAATAGGTAATGAAGAGTTAATAAAAATTATTGATGAATTTTCCCAAAAGTTTGAGAGTGAAATTAATCAAGATACTAAATAGAGTGTTTTGTAATTGATTTATCTACAAACTTTAAAATTTCATCCATACCTATATTATTCCAAGCTGAAGTAACAAAAGTCTCAGGAAGATCCTCCCAATAGTTAAGAAGTGCATCTTTATAAAGTTTAACTTTTTCATTTACTGAACCTGTTTTAATCTTATCAGATTTTGTAAAAACTATGACAAACGGGCAAACCATGCTATTAAGGTATTCCATGAATTCAAGATCAATCTTTTGGAGGTCATGTCTAATGTCAATTAATAGTAAGGTAAAAAGAAGTTGTTTCCTAGACTTAAAATAACTTTCATGAATTAATTTGATTTCTCTAATTACTTGTTTTGAAGTATTTGCATATCCATATCCAGGTAAGTCTACAAAGTAAAATCTATCATTAATTTTAAAATGATTAATTAAAAGAGTTTTTCCTGGTTTTGAAGATGTTTTTGCAATTGATTTTTTATTAAGTAATGTATTAATTAATGAAGATTTTCCAACATTAGACCTTCCTACTAGGGCAAATTCAGGTAAATTTCCTTCTGGACATTCACTAATCTTGCTGCTGCTTTTTTTAAATTCTGACTTAATAATTTTCATAATCAAAAAGATTATAAGTTATTTTTAGAAAGCCAATCTTCCATAATTTGATTAAATATATTAGGGTGTTCCATCATTGGAGCATGTCCACATTTATCAATCCATGATAAATCAGAATTTGGAAGAAGTTTATTAAAGTCTTCTGCAACATTTGGTGGTGTTACGGAATCTTGTTTACCCCAAATAATTAATGTTTTAGTATTCATTTTAGGAAGATCT